>CALDGX010000143.1 GCA_937941715.1 uncultured Chloracidobacterium sp.
GATACATCGCGAAGCTGTCCTGACCGATTCCGAGAAGAAAGCACTGTGCGATTGGTCGAAGTCTCTTCAATAACCCTGAGCTTATTGATAGGGTGACGGGATATTTAGTCCATAGAGTTTTTGCTGGTCGGCTTTTAGATGGTCAATGAGCTGCTGCGGCAGAAAATCGCCTTGTCGCTTTAGCAGATCATTGATCGACTTGTGCATGCGGGATATTGTCGCGTTTATTCGGTCGTAAGTCCCTTTGTAGAACTGTCTGTAGAATCCCGCTGCGGCGTATTTATCCACAGCGTTTTGTAATACTCGCAGGTCGCTTTCAATGGCCGAGTGTACGCGGTCATAGTCCTCGATCGCGGCGCGTGTTTTTGCGGGATCGATGATCTTTGACTTGGTCGTGAACGTTTTCGGCGTCGGATTGTCATATGTTCCCGCCTTCACGGCACGGTCGGTCGCGTCAAACGCACGCTGCAGCTCCGCGTCCGCGGCTTTCGCCGCCGCTATTTTACTTTCGGCAAGTGCGATATTGCCGTCAAGATACTTCAGATCGGATTTGATCGACTTGGCTTTTTCAAAATAGCTCATTGCCTGAGCATTGTTATTGCGGCTTTCGAGTTCGCGGCCGATGCGAAAGGCAATTTCTGCGGCGCATTCGCTTCCGGTCTTGCCGTCGTAGCGTCTCAGGCCGGCATCGAGATAGTCGATCATTTCGCGATAATCTTTTGCCTTGTACTCGGCAAGAAATCGCATGGCGCAAATGTTATTTGCGTCTTCGTTAACGAGTTTCTGCCAATATTCCCTCGGTACCGTCCACTCGACGTTGGCAGCGCGGAATGCATCACTTAAAGCGTCATACGCGGCAAACTCTCTCGGCTCGGTTGCCACACGCTGTTTGGCCTTTTCCACGGCCTGCATCGACTTCGCCGCGATATCATCCCGCACTGCCTTGCCCGCAGGCGTATCCAGTCCGCGGGAAAACCGTACGCGAAGCTCCGCGAGCCACTTGTCGTTGGGTGCGGTCTGGTAGGCGGCGTCGATATCCGCGAGCGCACCGTCAAAGTCTTTTTTAGATGATCTGACGAATCCGCGTGCGACGCGTGCAAGGAACGAACGCGGAGCTAGCTGCAGTGCCGACTCGGCATCGGCCAGACCGCCGACGGCATCGTTTGCGTTGACGCGGATCAGGGCCCGAACGGCCAGTGCCAACGCGTTCTTGGCGTCGAGCTGCAGAGCCCTTTCCGCATCATTTCGCGCGTTGGTGGTGTCATTTTCATCGTTGTTGAGAAACAACCTGAGCCGGGCGTAGGCTCGCATCGAGTAGTAATACCCGTTGTTCCCGTCGATCGAGATCGCCTTGTCAAGATCCGTGAGAGCGTCTTTCCAACGCCACATCGCCGTGAAAGCGACGGCACGCAATTCATAGCCGACCTGATTTGCGGGCTCGAGTTTTATGGCCTGGTCAAAGGCCGCCAACGCCTCGGTCATCTTTCCCAGCTGACGATTCGTCAAGCCGATGTTCAAAAGTCCCAAATAAAAGTCCGGTTTCAGTGCGGAAACCTTCAGGAAATCATCGAGTGCACCTTTCAGATCGCCGTCGCGTTCGCGTTTGATGACGCCACGGACGTTTAGAGCTTCGTAATTGTTCGGGTTCCGGGCAAGCACCTTTGCCGCATCGGCCCAGCTTTCTGCAAACTTGTTTTGGCGAACATAAACACGCGCCCGCAGGGTCAATGCCGCTTCGTTCGCAGGCTGCCGCTTGAGCACCGTGTTCAGATCGGTCATCGCAGATGTGTAATCACGCATTTCAATGGCAACGCGAGCCTTTTCGATCAGGACGTCGTTCGTCTGCGACAACGAAACACCCGCCGCAAACAACAAAACGATAAACGCGAACCCAATTTGGCCGATCTTCATAATTTTCCGGATGCCCCTTTTGATCAGGATCCCGAGAATTATAGCAAATCGGATGCACCGATCGATGTTTCAGGGCCCGAACGGCAATAAAGGACAGAGATCCGGTCTTAGCTCTTTTGAATTGCCACTAGCTTCAGCCAGCGGCAACTCATAAATACATCAGATCCAAAGCGAAAAGCCCGCGGCCGGCGGGCTTTGTCTTGCTGCTGACTACTTACTACCGGCTGCTCGGCCTACGGATTGAGCGTCACGTAAACAGGATCTGAGACCTGGCCGTAATCCTCGTTGCCTTTGCGGAGTTGGACGCGGGTTTGGATCTGTTCGGGTTCGCCGGGGGTTGTGAGCGCGACATGGATGTCGGCGGATTTTCCGGTGGCGGAGTCGATCTTGGTCCAGTTGCCGGCCTTTCGGAGGATGTAAACGTCCCACATCGTGGCCTCGCCGCGGCCCGAGACGACCAGCGAGTAATGCGCGTTCGACGCGGCCGCGAACGCCTGGATCTCGGGTTTGACGCTGCCCGGAACGGGCTTTGCTCCCGGCCCGTCATAGCCGAGAGCGGTGCCGATCTCGTCGGTCCAGCCGTCGGCGGTCTTCCAGCGTGCTCCGCGTTCCTGAAACCGCTGATACGCGCCCGCCTTTGCCGGATTTGGCAGCGAGCCCGCCGTAAACACCGGATAAGCCGGCACCGGAATGTTGACGTCGCCGTTAAAAAGCGCCTGTTTTATCTGCGTGCAGGCCTTTTTGTTGCCGTCAACGACGTCGGAATAGTCGCCCGCATATTCGAGATTTGCGAGGTCATTGGTAATGTCGGCGATCTCGCCGGCGGTCGCCTCGACCTTTGACGCGTAGGTCGAAATATTTGCCTCCTGAAGGGTGAGTTTGGCGATCAATCCGTCAAATGAAATGGCTGCCATCTTGGTTTTCTCCTTTTTAGGTGAATTTAGGGTCCGAAACGCACGAAAATCTGTGTGTTCTACCCTATATATGTCCGAGATCGCGTTTCCATTACATCGATTTTGGCAAAAAGTTCGGCTTGTACGCGTGAAACCCAATAAACACGGGCATCGGAGCGGAATAATATTTTTCCGACCAGCTTTCAGTCTGGGCTTACTAGCTTTCAGTTCGGGCTTACCGGCTTTCAGTTCGGGCTTACTGGCTTTCAGTTCGGGCTTACTAGCTTTCAGTTCGGGCTTACTGGCTTTCAGTCTGGGCTTACTGGTGTTCAGTTCGGGCTTACTGGTGTTCAGTTCGGGCTTACTGGTGTTCAGTTCGGGCTTACTAGCTTTCAGTCTGGGCTTACTAGCTTTCAGTTCGGGCTGACTGGCTTTCAGTTCGGGCTGACTGGCTTTCAGTCTATACAAACTGAATCGATCACGGCGGAGCGATCTTTCGGCGGAATGTGCATTCGTATCGTATATTGTATAATTCGCTTTTATGTCTCTGCTGCCGATAGTCCATTACCCCGAGCCCGTCCTGCTGGAGGTCGGAAGACCCGTCGGGAAAGACGGCTGTGATGATGAGCTGCGCGTGCTTGTAGAGGATATGTTCGAGACGATGGCCGAGGCCCGCGGGGTCGGGCTCGCGGCGCCGCAGGTCGCGGTCTCGCGGCGGCTGTTTGTGATGGATACGCCCGAGAGCGATGACAACGACCAGGTGCGGGCGGTGCTGATCGATCCGGAGATAATACACGTCGAAGGCGAACAGATCGGCGACGAGGGATGTCTGTCGTTCCCGGGGCTGTATCAGGTCGTCCGCCGCGAGATGCGGGTCATCGCGCGTGCACTGGATATCAACGGCGAGCAGTTCGAACTCGACGTCCGCGGGCTTGCGGCCCGTTGTATACTGCACGAGACCGATCATTGCGACGGCATTGTTTTCCTCGATCGAATGACGGCATTGAAACGCGAACTGGCAAAGCGTAGAATAAAGCGATTACAGAGATCAGGCGATTGGAAATAGGATGGCTATCGACGACACAAAACTGACCACCGAGGTCGGTTCGATACGCGAACTTAATCTTTACCTTCAGAAAGGTTGGGTTCTGTTACTCAGTTACGTGAAGCATTCGAGCGACACCCAGCAACCGCGGTTCGTCCTCGGGTGGCAGAGCGGCGAAAAGCCCGTGCGGCCCGAACTGCTCGACGAGTGGGAATTGCACGAAATAGACCGCCAGAAATACAGATAGGTTAGAGAAACACGAATATGCAGACACAGCGAAGCTTGGATGAGTTTAGAAACGAACCGTTTACTGATTTT
Source organism: uncultured Chloracidobacterium sp. (assembly GCA_937941715.1). Lineage (GTDB taxonomy): Bacteria > Acidobacteriota > Blastocatellia > Pyrinomonadales > Pyrinomonadaceae > OLB17. The sequence continues at coordinate 4,168 of CALDGX010000143.1, forward strand.
AGCGACCCCGCGAATGCCGCACTGATGAACGCGGCGATCGATAAGGTCCGCAGCGAACTCGCCCGCGAATACCCGATCGTGATCAACGGCGAAAAGATCGCGCTTGACCACAAGTTCAACAGCTACAACCCGGCCCGAAAGACAGAGGTCGTCGGCGTCTTTTCAGAGGGCGACAGCGACACTTCGCTCGTCGAAAAGGCGATCGCCGCCGCGTCGGCCGCATTTGAGTCGTGGCGAAACGTACCCGCCGCCGAGCGCGCCGAGTATCTGTTTCGCACGGCCGAGATCATGCGGCAGCGTAAACACGAACTGTCGGCGTGGATGGTGTTTGAGGTCAGCAAGACCTGGGCCGAGGCCGACGGGGACACGGCTGAGGCGATAGATTTTTGCGAGTTCTACGGCCGTGAAATGCTCCGGTGGGCCGAGGAACAGCCCGTAACGCCGTATCCCGGCGAAAAGAACGAGTTTGGTTATATCCCGCTCGGCGTGGGCGCGATCATTCCGCCGTGGAACTTTCCGCTGGCGATCATGGCCGGTATGACCATGGCCGCTGTCGTCGCCGGTAACACCGTGGTGCTCAAGCCGTCGTCCGATTCGCCGACGATCGCCGCGAAGTTCATCGAGATCCTCGAGGAGGTCGGACTGCCAAAGGGCGTCGTCAACTTTATCAGCGGCAGCGCCAAGACGGGCGAGGCGATGGTGACGCATCCCAAGACGCGTTTCATCTCGTTCACCGGATCGAAAGGCGTCGGCCTGCACATTAATGAAGAGGCCGCCAAGACGCGGCCCGGACAGATCTGGATCAAACGTGTGGTCGCCGAGATGGGCGGTAAGGACGCGATCGTCGTCGCCGATGACGCCGCCGACCTCGATGCGGTCGCCGCCGGTGTCGTTTCGTCGGCATTCGGATTTCAGGGCCAGAAGTGCTCGGCATGCTCGCGTCTGATCGTTGACGAAAAGATCCACGACGAACTGCTCGAAAAGGTCGTCGCCCTGACCGCAAAACTCAAGGTCGGACAGCCGACCGAGGGCGACACGAACCTCGGCGCCGTCATCAACAAACGCTCTTTTGACGGCACGATGGGTTACATCCGCCGCGGCGTCGAAGACGGCGGCCGTATCGTTGCCGGCGGCAGCGGAGACGACTCGAACGGCTTTTTTATCGAGCCGACGATCGTCGCCGACGTTCTGCCCGGTGCGACCATCGAGCAGGAAGAGATATTTGCACCCGTGCTCGCCGTCATCAAGGCCCGCGATTACGATCACGCGATCGAGATCGCCAACGACACCGAGTTTGGCCTGACCGGTGCGGTCTATACCGCCTCGGAAGAAAGGCTGGAAAGGGCCAAGCGTGATTTTCACGTCGGCAACCTTTACCTCAACCGAAAATGCACGGGAGCGCTCGTCGGGGTTCACCCCTTCGGCGGCTTTAACATGAGCGGGACCGACTCAAAGGCGGGCGGACGCGAGTATCTGCTGCAGTTTATGCAAGGGAAATCGATCGCTCGTAAGATCTGACCAGCAATATACGGATGCCAATTAGATTCAATATGAAAATAAATCGATCAATGTTGATTTTGGCGGTGACGGCCATCGTGGTTGGTATGGCCGCCGCCGTGAACGCTCAGAACGGGAAACCCGCGGCCAAGACAGTCAAGCCGTTGATCTTTGCCGTGCTCAATGACGGCAAGGCCGCCGAACCGATCGCGTACGTCAATCGCGGCAAACTCGAAACGCCCGTCAGCGGCGGTGACGAGGGCGGGATCATTGCGGCCTTTAACAAGACATACTATAAACCGGGAGCGGTTTACCGGATGATCTTTGGCGGAGCGAACGCCGGGACGGTCACTATCAAATCGTCAAATGCCAAGGCTGACTGTGCCCCGAACATGGCAACGGTCACGTCGTCATCGACGACCGCAAAACTCGGCGGTATGGTAATGGCACTCGGCACCAACGCCCCGATCGCCAACAAGGCGGCAAGCTACCGCCGCAAACCGACTCCGGCCGAGCGTTCGGAGTTTGAAGCACTGGTCAGGTCGGTTTACGTCAAGAACAAACTGAGCGCCAAGATCCTGAAGTCGCAGAATCTGACCGCTCTTGACGTCAATAACGACGGCAAGGCCGAACTCGTCGGCTCGTACTGGATCGATGTCGATAAACTGACGCGTGCCCTAGTGTTTATGATCGCCGAAAAAGGCGCGAACGGAAAATACGTCATCGGCCACAGCGACTATCGCTCGATCTCGCAAAAGGAAACGATGAGCGGCGATATCAAGAACGTTGACGACGGGGTCTATCACGAGGTCCTGCTCGACGTTTTCGATTACAACGGCGACGGCGTGGCCGAGATCTTCACGTATGTCGAGTCATTTGAGGGAGCCGGATTTACCGCCTATAAACGCAGCGGCGGCAAGTGGGCCAACGTTTACGAGTTTTCAAATTATCACTGCGGCTACTAACTGTTTCCGCTTAGGCACAAACTTCATTTTTTGACCTTCAGATGTTAAGTTCATAGTTTGGACTTAACATCTTTTTTTGCCTCAAAGCATTGATATGAAATTGATCGCACAAAGAATCCTGACGGCAGCGGCCGTAATGAGTTTGCTGAGTATTACGTTCGCGCAAACGCCGAATAGCGGGTTTCCGGTCAAGAGGGCCGAGTCGGCCGAGCAATGGCGTCGTGACGGCTGGAACGCCATCGACATTGCCAAGCGCGTCAAGCAAAGGAACGGCAAGGCAAAGAACGTCATCCTCTTTATCGGCGATGGAATGGGCGTTTCTACTCTCACCGCGGCCCGGATCTTTGAGGGGCAGATGCGCGGCGAGAGCGGCGAGGAGAATCGGCTCAGTTTCGAAGATTTTCCGTATTCAGCGCTTTCGAAGACCTACAGTGCCAATCAGCAGACCTCCGACTCGGCACCGACGATGAGCGCGATCGTCACCGGGGTTAAGACCGATGAGGGGATACTTTCGGTCGATCAGCGTGTTCAGTTCAATAATTACAAGACCGTCAAGGGCAACGAGACCAAGACCCTTCTCGAATATGCCGAAGAATCGGGCCGCTCGACCGGCGTAGTATCGACAGCGAGGATCACCCACGCAACCCCCGGAGCCTGCTACGCCCACACGGCTTCGCGTGATTGGGAATCGGATACCGATATATTCACCCGCAGCAAGGACGCCCACGAGGCAAAGTTTCCCGATATCGCCAGACAGTTGATCGAGTTTCCGTACGGTGACGGTTTGGAGGTCGCACTCGGCGGCGGACGCTCAAAGTTTTTGCCGAAAGAGGCCGTTGACCCGGAATATCCGGCTAAGACGGGCGAAAGGTCAGATTCACGCGATCTCTCGCGTGAGTGGACCGGCAAGTACAAGAATTCGGCTTATGTTTGGAACAAGGCGCAGTTCGACGCGATCGATACCAAGCGTACCAAACACCTTTTGGGCCTTTTTGAGCCGTCGCATATGAAATACGAACATGACCGGCTTAAAAACCCGAGCGAGGAACCGTCGCTTGCCGATATGACCTCGAAGGCGATAGATATCCTCTCGAATAACAAAAAGGGGTATTTTCTGATGGTCGAGGGCGGCCGCATCGATCACGCTCATCATGACGGTAACGCCTATCGGGCTTTGAAAGACACGGTCGCGCTGTCCGATGCCGTACGAAAGGCCGTCAGCAAGGTCGATCTCAGCGAAACCCTGATCATCGTCACCGCCGATCACAGCCACACGCTATTCATCCAGGGCTATCCTGCCCGCGGAAACGATATCGTCGGCCTCGTTCGCGAGATCGGCAATGACGGTGAGCCTGAGGCCAATTACAAACTCGACCGCGATAAAAAGCCTTATACGACGCTTGGATATGCCAACGGCCCCGGTGCCAGACGCTCCGAACGGCCGACGTTGACCGAGGAAAAGGTCCGGGATCCGGACTATCTGCAGGAATCGAACATCCCGTTTTCGTCCGAGACCCACGGCGGCGAGGATGTAGCGATCTTTGCTGCGGGTGTCAATGCCCATCTGATCCGCGGATCAATGGAAGAGAACTGGATATTTTACGTAATGGCGGATGCGATGAGGCTTGGTCGAAAATGAGGATCGTTTTTATGGGCACTCCGCCCGCGGCCGTCACGTCGCTTGCGGCACTTATCGATGACGGACACGAGATCGCGGCGGTTTATACCCAGCCAGACCGTCCGTCCGGACGCGGGAACAAGATAACGTCGCCGCCGGTAAAGGAATACGCCCTTGAACACGGCCTGCGTGTACTGCAGCCGACCAAGATCCGAACGCCCGAGGCGATAGATGAGTTTCGGGCCTTCTCGGCCGATGTAGCCGTTGTCGTTGCTTACGGCCGGATCCTGCCCGAGCCTTTTCTTACGGCATTTCCGTACGGGGCGATAAACGTGCATTTTTCGCTGCTCCCAAAATATCGCGGTGCCGCACCGGTCAACTGGGCGATCGTCAACCGCGAAAGGGAAACCGGAGTAACGTCGATGCAGATGGATACCGGGCTCGACACCGGTGCGATCCTTGTACAGCGTTCGACCCCGATCGGCGAAGACGAAACGTCGGTCGAATTGATGTCGAGGCTGGCTTATATGGGTGCCGAGGTCCTGGTCGATACGCTTCGTCGCATCGATTCGATCGTGCCGACACCGCAGGACGACAGCCTGTCAACGCTAGCCCCGATCATGCGAAAGTCCGACGGGCAGATAGATTGGTCGATGTCGGCTGAGGACATTGCGGCGCGCGTCCGTGGATTTCAGCCGTTTCCGGGTACTTACACTTCGTTAGGCGGAATGAAGCTGACCATCCGACGGGCGGAAGCGGTAAAGAGCGTTAGCGGCACACCGGGTGAAGTGCTTGCCGCGGCCGGCGATTCGCTCGTCATCGGGTGCGGCAGCGAAACGGCCCTTGCGTTAAGTGAAGTACAGCTCGAAGGCAAACGCCCGGTCACCGCAAGGGACTTTTTGAACGGTTCGAAACTCAGCGTCGGCGACCACCTGGGCTAGGTTGTTTTATGGATCAGAAGTATCAAATAATCACGTTTTACGAATTCAAACGCCTGCGTGAGGTTGGCGAACTTGCGATCATTCGCGAAAAGCTGCGCGATACGATGGCGGAACTCGGAATTTACGGGACCATAATTATCGCTGAAGAGGGTTTTAACTCGACTGTCTGCGGACGGCCGGTATCGATAGCCGGGTTCATCGAACGGGCAAATTCGATCCTGGATACAAAACTCGCGGTAAAATCGTCGTTCCACGATAAGGTGCCGTTCCGCAAGGTGGACGTCAAGATCAAGCCCGAAATAGTTACCCTGAAACGTCCGGTCGACATCAGCCTCGGTGCCGGAACCCATGTTTCGCCCGAAAAATGGAACGAGATTATCGCCGATCCTGAAACGCTGGTGCTCGACACCCGAAACGATTATGAATTTCGTAACGGCACCTTTCGCCGGGCAATAAACCCGCGTACCGAGAAGTTCAGCGAATTGCCGGATTTTGTCGATCGCCATCTCGCGGCCGAAAAGCATCGAAATATTGCGATGTTCTGCACCGGCGGTATTCGGTGCGAGAAATTTGCTCCCTATATGAAACAGCTGGGCTTCGAGAATATCTATCAACTCGAAGGCGGTATTCTCAAATACATCGAGGCCGTCGACCCGAACGAGAGTCTTTGGGAAGGCGAATGTTTTGTATTTGATGATCGTCGGACAGTCGATGAACATCTCGAGAAAGGTACGGGGCCTGATATGTCACAACTCCCGCCAGAGCAACGCGGCTAGGCTCGTCGGTCGATCCCTAAATGGCAATTTCACCATCCAGAATAGCGGCCTTCGATTGTCTTTCGGCGATCGACGCAAGAACGGCATTTTCAGCAGACGCTCTCGCAGCGGTCGAGCCGTCACTTGGCGAAAAGGATCGCGGATTGTGCCACGAGATCGTTTTGGGCTCGCTCCGGCACCAGATATACCTTGATCGACTGATCCAAAAATTTGCCGGTGAAAAGAAACTCGACCGTGCCGTCAGGGTCGCTCTCCGGATCGGCATTTACCAATTGCTGTTTCTTGACCGTATACCTGCATTTTCAGCGATAAATGAAAGTGTCGAACTCGTCCGCAAGGCAAAAAAGGCGTCGGCAACAGGATTTGTCAACGCTATCCTTCGGCGGACCACCCGCGAAGATCTCGGCCTCAAATTTAATGACGACATCGACCAAATAGTGGTCGAGACGTCGCACCCGAGATGGCTGATCGAACGCTGGATCGGCGAATTCGGCCGCGAGCGGACAATCGAGATCGCCCGTGCCAACAATGCCGAACCGTCGCTCGCGTTTCGCCGAACCGCGCGGCCTTCTGACGCGGATCTGGATGAACTCGGGCGTCCGTCACAGTATGTCGCGGGTTGTCGGCTCAGATCAGGCGACACACGGCGGCTGATCGAACTCGAACGGGAAGGCGTCATTTATTTTCAGGATGAATCGTCGCAGCTCGTGGCGACGGCGGCCTCCCCGAATTGCGGCGAGCGTGTCTTGGACGTTTGCTCGGCTCCCGGCAGCAAGACCGGAATGTTTGCCTTGTCGGACCCAGCACGTATCATTGCCGGGGATATTACTCGTACGAGGCTGGCGACCCTGCGTTCGAATCTCGAAAGGCAGGGCGTTATCGGCGTCAATATTTGCCAATACGACGCCTCGGCCTATCTGCCCTTTGCCGATTCCGCGTTCGATCTGGTCATCGTTGACGCTCCTTGCAGCGGTACAGGTACGATTCGGCACAATCCTGAGATCCGTTACAATCTGGCCGCTGACGATGTCGCCAGACATTCTTCGAAACAACTCAAGATAGTACTTAACGCATCAAAAACGTTGAAAAAAGGCGGGCGATTGATCTATTCAACCTGTTCCATCGAGCGGGACGAAAATGAAGATGTGATCCGGCGCCTTTTGGCGAAACGGCCCGATCTCGCGGTTATTCGGCCCGATGTTAATGAAAGGTTCATCACCGATGAGGGTTTTGCCCGGACGTTTCCCGATCGCGATGATATGGATGGTTTTTTTATCGCACAAGTAACACGAACGGCCTAACGGCGGCAGTGCGTTGTGCAGTTCGTTGTTTGGCCCAAAAATGCTACAATTTGGGATTGATTTTTTGGCTGGTCAATTCGATTTAATATGCGCGGAATCTCAGCGATCGGAAAACTAATCGCACTTGCGGTCTTGGTATGTGTATTCTTCGGCGGAATGGCGGGCGTTATTTACTATTCGCTTCAGGGTGTCGAGATCAAGGTGCCCGAACTGACGGGTAAGAATTTTACCGAAAGCGAACACGAACTCGCGTCGCTCGGGCTCAAGATCAAAAAGCGTGCTGACCGTGTAAGCACCGAGCCGCCGAACACGGTCATCGAACAACTGCCGAAGCCCGGCGAGACCGTCAAGACGGGACAATGGATCCTGGTCGTCACGAGCAAGCCCGCCGGCGAGGGTGATGAAGTGCCTCAGTCGCTTAAGAAATCCGATGAGGACGATACCGAAAAGATCGAAGAGATGATCACGGACAAGCCTAAAAAGCCGAAGGCCAACTCCAATACGAACCGGAAAAAGGCCGAGACCACTCGTGATGTAGCCGGAAATATGGCAGCGTCGAATTCGAACTCTGATTCGTCCGACGGCAATTCGAACAAAAAGGAAGGCGGAACGACCACGCCCGGGGATAAGAACAATAAGAATACGTCTGCGCCGTCCGGACGGCCCGGTTCAGGGTCTAACACCGGGAGGCCGTCGACGGACTCTCGTCCTAAAAACCCGAACAGGCCCTAAGCTAAGTTTTCTTACTCCGTCAGATTGAATGTTTGAGATCGCACCATCTTTATTATCGGCTGACTTCACCCGGCTTGGCGAACAGATCCGCGAGGTCGCCGACGGCGGTGCCAGTATTCTGCACGTCGACGTGATGGACGGGCATTTCGTCCCGAATATCACCATTGGCCTTCCGGTCGTCAGGTCGATACGGGCGATGACTGGACTTACGATCGACACTCATTTGATGATCGAACAGCCCGGACGCTACGCGGCGGAATTTGCAAAGGCCGGAGCCAATATGGTCTCGGTCCACGTTGAGGCTGATCCGCACCTGCACCGCACGCTGTCGTCAATTCGAGATGCGGGTGCGCGAGCGGGGATCGCGATCAATCCGGCTACGCCGCTATCGGCGATCGAAGAGGCTCTGCAGCACGCGGATTTTGTTCTGATCATGTCGGTCAATCCGGGTTTTGGCGGGCAGCGGTTCATCCCTTCGGTTTTGGATAAATTGCGCCGCCTGCGGCGGATGATCGACGACCGCGGGCTGTCGGTAAATATTGAGATCGACGGCGGTGTGGACGCCGCAAATGTGGCAGAGATATCCAAGGCAGGGGCAGAGATACTGGTTGCCGGCTCGGCTGTTTACGGTACGGCAGATCCAGCCGCAGCGGTCAGGGAATTGATCGAAAAGGGAACTCGTTGGGTCTGACGCCCGACAACTCGGAGCGGTTACGTTGAGGAATTATGGTAAGAATCAGTTTTAGGTTTATCGTCCTGTCGCTATTTGCAGCGGCTATGTTCTCGATCACGGCGGCGGCACAGTCGCGGCCGCTTGACGGCAGCGAAACCCAGCGTCTGGACGTAATGCGTGACAAGCTTGACCGTATGAAACGGTCGCTTTCGGCTGCGGCCGCGGGCCTTAAGGACGAGAACAAGGGCGATAAGACCAAAAAGAACGATAAAGAAAATCTTGATTCGCCGCTCGGACGCCTGCTCGCCCTCGAGAAGGAAGCATCCAAGCTGCTCTCTGACGTCAATAACCTTAAGGGAAAGATCGATCGCGGCGAAAAGCGCGAAAAGACCGACGTCGATAACCTCGAACAGTCCGTAAGCGAGTTTCAGGCACGTGTGGAAAAGGTCCAGTCCGATACGGCTGCGGCCCGTGCTAATCCAGAATCGCGTGTCGGCCAGGCTCGCGAGATCAAAAAGAAAAAGAAATTCCTCGGCATATTCGGCGGCGGCAGCGGCAATGACGAATATGACGAATTGATGGGCGCCGTCATACCGGGACGCGACAGGGAACTGTTCATCGTCGCGACTCGTGAGGTCCGCAAGCGCAATTACGACGTCGGACGGCTGCTTTTTCAGACGATCATCACGACATATCCCGACTCGCCTTATCTGCCGATGTCCAAACTTGCGGTTGCTGATTCATTCTTTCTCGAGGGGTCGACAAGTGCACTTATCCAGGCCATTGCGGCATATCAGGACTGGCTGACGTTCTTTCCGACGCATCCGCTTGCTGATCGCGTGGTTTTGAAGATCGCTGAGGCCGAGATGCGTCAGATCGGACTCCCTGATCGTGACGCAACGCGTGCCAAGCGGGCCGAGACGCGGCTCAAGGCACTTTTGCAGCAGTATCCGAACTCGATCCTCCGAGCCGAGGCCCAGACCCGACTGAGCGAGGTGCAGGACAATCTTGGCCTTCACAATCTGTTCATTGCAAATTACTACTACATCCTCTCAGTCGATCAGAAAAAAGGCGGCCTCAAGGGTGCACAATCGCGTTATCGCGAGATACTCGACAAATATCCGAACTTCAAGTTCATGGACGAGGTTTTATACAAGACCGCTGTCACTTATCAGATAGAAGAGGAAACCGATCAGGCGGCCCGGTACTTTCAGCGTATCGTTGCCGACTATCCGAACAGCGAGTATGTCGAAAAGGCCAAAGAACAATTGACTCTGATCGGTGCTCCGATCCCGGCGGTAAACCCTGAGCGGGCCAATGCTCTCCCGCCCGAGGATGTCTCGTTCTTTCAGAATTTTCGCAATCAGCTCTTCGGTATCTATCCGATGACGATCGATAAGAACGGCGTGTTGATGACCAAGGATTTTGATAAGGAAAAGTTTGAGATGATCGATCAGATCATCGAAAATCAGGGTGACATCCTCGTCAATCAGATCCCGAAAGCATTGACGACCGTGATCTCGCAGCGGCAGCCGGTCGCTCAGCCCGTGCCGGCACCGACAGCTCCGCCACGCGAACAATAGGTAGCTGCTGTGATCGAACCTGAACTCCAGAAGAAGATCGATGAGCGGTATTCCCGCACGATGATCGTTTATGGCGCGGTTGCATCGTCAGCGCTGATGATGGCGGCGGTGGGATTTTTTGTCCTGCCCTCGGGACAAGCTCCGGCGGCGGCCCCGGCCGTGATGCCTATCTGGGTTCTGGTGTTCTTTATGGCGGTAGCGGCGATCGTCGCGAGACGATTTCTCGTTCGCTGGGAACGACTGCGTGACATAAAGCTGCTCCGCGGGATCGACGGACTGCTCGGGGCACTCCAGGCTAACACAGTCATACTTGCCGCGATCGGCGAGATGATCGTGATCGCCGGCATTGTCTCGTCATTTTTTTCGGGCGACCGCGGCGACCTGGTCCGTGCGGTCATCATTGCCGGAGTCGTATTTTTCCTCAATTTTCCGCGGCGGTCGGCGTGGAACACCATCGTTTCAAATCTTAAAGACGTCTAGAGATCACAATTATGCTCAAAGCCGGAATGTTACGATCGATCGGCCTGACGATCAGCATCGTAGGTGCCGTGTGCGCACAAACGCCTTCGCCGACGCCCGCGGACATGCCGCCCGTAAGTATCGAACGCCGCCGCGAAGCGATGGAAAGACTGCTTGAGGGACAGCGGTTCTTGTTGGCGAGCTATAACCTTCGTTCCGAGGCCGCTGTGATCTCGACGACCGGGCGAGCCCGCGAGTCATTTCTTAAGGCGGTCGAACTCGACCCGTCGCTCGCCGAAGCATACACCGCGCTTGCCGAAATAGCTGTCTCGACGCCGCCAAACGATATTGGTGAAGCGATCAAGTATGCACTCGCGGCCGTCCGTGTCGACGGCCGCAATTTTGGCGGACGCCGACTGCTTGCCCGGCTTTATACGATCAGGGCGAGCGGAGCCGACGGCAAGTTCGATCCGCAAACCTCGGCGATGGCTGTCGCAAACTGGCTCGAGGTTACCAAACTCGATCCGCGCAATGCCGAGGCATGGGCGTTCCTCGCCACGCTTTACGAGGCCGCCGGCCGTAAGAACGAAGAGATAGACGCCCTGCGGAAATGGGTCTCGTCTGCACCCGCGATCGAAACTCAGTTTTATCGCGCGGCATTGGGCAGGACAGACTCTTTGACGGTTGAGACAGCCTCGCTCCGGCTCGGCAAGGCTCTGATCGGGGCCGGCAAGCCGGACGATGCCTTGGCCGTGCTTGGCAATCTCGTTGCCGATGATCCGTCCAATGCCGCTGCAATTGACCTTTTGGGCGACGCTCTCTCGCAGGCCGGCGATCCGGCGGTCAGGTCAGCGACCGACAACCTCCGTCAGGCCGCTTATGCCGAACCGTCAAATCTACGTTTGATTGACCTGCTGTTAGGCATCTTCGAACGCAGCGGAGCGACCGGCGAGGCCGTTTCGCTACTGCAGCGTTCAGCCGAATTGACCGCAAAAAGCGACCCGATGACCAGCGCCCGCGTGCTGATCGAACTTGGCGACCTGTACAGGCGCGACCGCAAATATGACGCCGCGGCCGAGGCCTACGAAAGGGCATTGGAACGCGTTAAGAACCTTAAGGACGCCTCCGCGTCTGAGATCGGCGAGATCGCCAGGGCCGCTTTCGGAAAACTGGCCCAGGTCGATGATTCGCGCCGATCGCCGTCAGGTATCGTAAATATCGCAGCCCGGGCCCGGGCATTGTTGGGGGCTGATTCGCAGTTTGGCGATCGGCTAATGATCGACAATTATCGGTCCACCGGAAAACGCGCCGAAGCTCTGTCGGCGATACGGGCTTTACGCAAGCGATTCACAGCGGACGAGGGCCTTCGCCGGTTAGAGGCGACCGTTTTGGCCGAACTAGGGCGTATCGACGAGGCCGTAAAGCTGATGGAGAGCCGCTGGGCGACCACGTCGCCTGCCGTCAGTGCGTTTGATGAGTTTTCCGATCTGCTCTACATTTCGGACCTTGCATCCCGGCACGGCCGGCCCGCGGTTGCGGTCGGTGCCGCCCAAAAAGCACTGACAAAAGCCTCCGATGCTGATCGGCGGCAGATCGCTCAACTATCGATCGCCTCGGCGCTCCAGCGGTCGGGTGATCATAAAGCGGCGGAAGAAATCCTCAGGGCCCTGTTGGTGCAAACACCCGGCAATCCGATCGCACTGAATAACCTCGGGTACTTTTTGGCGGAAAGGAACGAACGCCTTGACGAAGCCGTCGATCTGATCAGGCGGGCTTTGGCGATAGACCCGACCAATCCCTCATACCTTGACAGCCTGGGCTGGGCACTGTTTCGCTCCGGCAAGATCGCTGACGCCGAGCGTGAATTACGCAAGGCTCTCCGTTACGACAGTTCGTCGGCCGCCGCCAACGAACATCTCGGCGATGTGCTCGCAAAAAAGGGTGAACTTGCCGAAGCCCGGCGATACTGGCAGGCCGCACTGGCAAATGCCGGCTCGGCCGAAGATATCAAACGGCTCAATGAAAAACTGAAATAAAAAAGGCCGTAATTTACGGCCTTTTTTTCAACTAGCTTTGCGGTGTCGGCGTGGGTGCCGGATCCGAAGTAGGTTCGTTGCGTTTCTTCAACTTCGGCGGCCCGTCGGACGGCACTGAAGTACTGTCTGGTGCCGAGTCGTCAGGGGCGTCCGGTTGCCTCTTTTTCAACGTCGGTTTCGAGTCGCCGCCTTCATCAACGTCAGACAAAATACCGGCTTTCGCATTTGTGATCTTCATCAGATGAGCCTTAACACGCTGAAACTCGGACGTACTGATCACGTACTCTTCCTTTTCAGGAAACCGTGCGACCAATTCGAGGCTGTCATCGCGACGCTCCATTGACGGCGGATGCGATGAGAAAAGCTTTGAGATCGTTCCGGGCTTTTTCTTATTCTTCGACGCCAGTTTCTCGAACATCGTTGACATGCCGGTCGGATCGTAGCCCGCAGCGTAAAGGTACTGTACGCCGAGCTTGTCGGCCTCGACCTCGGCTCCGCGGCTGAATTTAAAGAATGCCAATGCCTGGGCTATGCCGGCCGTGTTCTGCAAAATACTGCCGGCGACACCGCCCGTCAGGATCATGCCGGCCAGCATTCCATATTGCAGCAGTTGGCCTTTGCCTTGATTTTCCATTGCATGGCGAGCCGCTACGTGGGCGATCTCGTGTGCCATCACACCAGCCAACTCGGCCTCGTTGTCGGCGGCAAGGATCAAGCCCTTGTTGACAAAGAAAAATCCGCCGGGCAGCGCGAACGCATTGACTTCGTCGCTGTCGATAACCTTGATCGTGAATGGGATCTTAGCGTCCGAGTGGAGGACGATATTCTGGCCGACGCGGTTAACGTACTCGGTAATGATCGGGTCATCGACCATTTTCGCCTGCTGTTCGACTTCCATCGCGAGCTGGCGGCCGATCTGCATTTCCTTTTCCTGCGAGCCGCCGAGCCAACCAAATAGCTTGTCAGAACCACTGTTGATATTACGCTTTCCGATCTGGCTTGGGTCGTCCTTTGGCGACAATGCACCCGGGCCCGGTGTCGGTGCCGGCGTTGCCTTGGACGATTGTTTCTCCTTTTTCGAAGATTTCGCCGCGGCCTTGTCCGTATCTGAACTCGTCTGGGCCCGGACGCCCGACGGCACGAAAAGGACACCGCTAAACCACACGCTGCCAAGCAATAGATATACGCTAACTTTCCTGACAAGACCGATCGCCATAGACTTCCTCCGACTAGCAATTACCAATAGCAATGATTGTAGACGTTCACCACTTGTTGTTCAACAGCTTTTTGATGCCCGTTAACACGAAATGGTTGCGCAGATTTCTGCAATACACACAATTCTTCATACGGAGCAGATTATGATAAATAGTGGTTCTATTTAATGATAAAACTTGTTAAAATACTCAGGGCGGCCACGTCGCCCGGTGTCCGCCGCACTTGATCAGGTTTCACACGTTCGACACCGCTACAGTTGTGAGATGAACCGTATTCCGGAAAAGGTAAAGGATATTGTTGAGGTACGCACACACGTCGGCCTCACTAATTTTGCGGCTGACCCGCTGCGGACTCTTTCAGGCTACCATTTTACCGACGTTACGGCCGACCTGATGAGCAAGTGGCTCACGCGGGTGCTGGCGGTCAGCTCAAGCCACGGTGTCTCGCTCGCACTTGCCGGGTTTCGCGGCGTCGGCAAGAGCCATTTCCTTGCCGCCTTCGGCACAATACTTTCGCATCCGGAACTGCGATCGAGGGTCTCTGATCCGCTGGTCTCGTCAACCGCACATTCGGTCGCCCGGCGGAGTTTTCCTGTCGCCTATGTCCGCCGCGGTCTTCAGAAGTCACTCTTCCTCGAATTAAGAGAAGCCCTGGCGCCGATCATCGGCTGTGACCCTGAGTCATTGAGCGAATCATTGAGCGATCTTTTGATGCGGGCACGCCAGAGTACCGGCGACGATCCCCTTATACTGCTCATCGATACCGCCCTTGAGCGGTCGGCACGTGTATCTCGCGACGACGGTGTCGTATTGTCCGATATTGCCGAGGCTGCCAAGACGCTGGGGATATTTGTCGGTATTGCTTTGGATGATGATATTTCGGGAGCCGACGGCCCCAATTCGGCGATCTCGGCTTCGTATTCGATCGACTATCTTGATCAGGAACACCTTTACAAGATAGTCGATACCCACATATTCCCCAAGCAGAACCGGATGCACTCGGTCCTGCACGATATTTACGACCATTATCGCAAGGCCGTCCCGAGCTTTCGCTGGAGCGAGGAACGGTTTTCATCGCTCTACCCGCTGCATCCGTCGATCATGGAGATCGCTCCGTTCGTGCGGCTCTATATGCAGGATTTTGCCCTGCTGAGTTTCGCATCCGAAGCCGGTTCACGGATACTCGGGCGTCCGGCCAATTCGCTGATCGCACCTGACGAGGTCTTTGACAAAGTCGAAAAGCCGTTGCGTGACGTCGAGGCACTTAAGGGAGCGTTCGAGACTTTTGACCGGATCAACACCGAGGTAGTGGCACAGATCCCGGTCGTCAAGCGCCTTCAGGCGAAGTTGATCCTCAAGGGACTGTTTCTATTTTCGTTGAACGATGAGGGGGCGTCCGCGTCCGAGATCGGCGCTTCGATGCTGATATACGACGAGAACGACGCGGCCGGGAATGTCCGGCAGATCGAATCGGTCCTGACGTCTTTTCATGCCGCGTTTCCCGACCAGGTACGTGTGCAGGAATCCCCGGTCGGGCCGCGATTTAGTCTAAAACTCGACGGCAAGGACGATTTTAACCAGGAACTCGCCCGACTCGCGGCCCTCGTAGCGCCGGCCGTCGCAACTGAGATCTTCAAGCGGACGATCGACGAGAGATTTAGCGATTGCTCGTTGGCCGAGACACCGGGCGTTCCCGGGCGTTGGGCGTCACAATGTGCGATCACGTGGCGTGGCGGACTGCGTCGCGGTCAGATCATATGGGATGCGGGAGAAGTTCCGTCAAGCCCGAATGCGGCAGATGCGATCGACTGGACCGCGGTGATCAGGATAGGGGCCGAAGATCGAGCCCTCCCGGCGGCTGCCGACACGGCGATGGTCGTCTGGAAACCGGCCGAACTTACTGACGGCGAGTTGGACACGCTTCGGCGGTTCCACGTTTTGCAGTCAGACGCGCAGTTCCGTACCGAGTTTCAAGATCACCTTTCTGCAGCGGCCCAGGTACATGCATTTGCGGTCGAGAAGGTATTTCAACGGGTGTTCCTGAATGACGGCACCCTGCTGATCGAGGGTTTCGAATACAATTTCACCGAAGAAGCCCGAAATGCTCAGAGTCTCGCACAGATCTTTACGATAATGCTGGAGTCCCTTTTTGAAGGGAAGTTTCCGCTGCATCCTTACTTTCCTTCGGTCATAAAGTTCAAGGACGTGACCGCACTCGTCACCGAATTCTTTGGGGGAGCACGCCCGAAGACCGACGAGGTACAGACATTGGCCGGGCTTTACTGTCAGCCGATCGGCATAGTCTCTAACGCTGACGGCGTATACATTCCGGCCGATGCCGATGAATTGCGGGCGAACGAACTCGTTAAGCTCGCTTTCGAATCGATCGACGCGGCCCGCGGCGAGGTGACGCCGCTCGAACGCATCTTCGGCCGTCTTGGGGCTCCGCCATACGGATTGGTACGCGAGGCCGCGTACCTTCTACTTTCGGCGATGGTCGCCGCCCGTCTCCTCGAATTTGTCACGTCAAATGGTGACCGCATTAGTTACCGGTCGCTCGACCTTAAGCTGATCTGGGACGACATCATCGGCGTTTCGCCGCCGACCGAGTCGGTTTACTCGAACGAACGCCTGCTCTTCTGGGGTTCGCTCCTGACCGGCGCGTCATTCACGTCGCTCAAGACGACGGAGGATCGCTTGGCGATCATGGAAGCCCTGACACTGTGGGCTGAGGAGTGGAGGGTGAAGGACGTCGCGGCCCGTTTCGACGCGCTTCGCGACGACCAGTTGAACACCCGAAACTGGCGGTTGGCTTCGATGTCGACAAGGGCATTCAAGTCGGTCGCGGATGCGATCGGTGCGGTCGGCATCGGAGCGATCAATGTCGAAACCTGTCTCCAGCTCATCGCCGAGGCGTTTTCCGACTCCGAGTCCGAGTATGCCCGGCACGCAAACGACCTCGAGGCACTTGTTCAGTTTGTCGAGGGCGTCGCATTACGTACTGAGGCTATTTCTTGGATCTCGATGTGCGAGGTGACCGGCGATCAAGCGATAGATCGGGCACGGCTCGAACTCTACCGGGCCTTTGATACCGGACTCAATAACGCGACGCCCGGTTCGATCGTCGAGTTGAATAATAAGTGGGCCCGGTTTCGAAAGATGTATTCCGAGTATTTCATCGATCGTCACGATATGACCGTGGTTTCGCCATATTTGCGCGAGAAATTGGCGGAGATAATGAAGACCGACCTTTGGTGGGAATTTGAGAACCTCTCGGACATCGACGGTTTTGACGCCAGCTATCGCCGATCGACGAAACAGATACTCGGCAAGATACGGCGGCTCGATTGCCGTTACGATACGTCAAAACTGTTTGCCAAACAGCCGTTCTGCGGCTGCCCTTACACGTTGCGTGATGCCGGCGACGTCGAGGCGTTACCCGAGGCTCTTTGGAGGGTCGTAAATCAGGGGCTGTCGTCTTATCGCGAAACTCTGCGTGCCAATGAGGGCACGATCAGGTCGATCCTCGAACCTAGAGTAAGATCCGAGCGTTCAGGCCTGTCGAAGCAGGCATATACCGACCTGCTCGCGTATCTTGCGACCGAAAAGGATTTCAGACGCCTCTCAGACCCCGAGATCCAACTGATCCGCCGGGCATTCGCCGAAATGTACGGCAAGGGAACAGCCGAACCGTCCGCCCGCCCGTCACCGGATGCAGATCAGTATTTGGTCAACTCGGCGGAACTGCCCGATTTTGCTGACGCTGTCGATGAATTGAATGCAATGCTCGAGTCGATGCCGCAATAGTGCTTTCAGGGCCGCCGCCGCAATTTCATTCGCCGGCAAAAATTCACTATAGTTAGGTTTATGTTGACCGTAACGATCATCGGGCCCGGACGCGTGGGCGGAGCTTTGGCTCTCGCACTGCCCCGGGATAGATATTCGATCGAGCGGTTTGTCGGACGAGACGGCGGAAGGTTGCCGTCGATCCTAAACATATCTTTCCAGGATGCTCCGTTCGTCGAAATTGCAAACGCCGGGAATGTTACGTCGGACATCATTCTTATCACGGTGCCGGACAGTTCGATCGCTGAGGTCGCCGGGCGGATCAGCAGCATCATTGACAGGCCGGCGGTTGTCCTGCATACCAGCGGCGCACTGACATCTGAGGTGCTCGCACCATTAAGAGCAGCAGGCTCGAGCATCGGATCGGTCCATCCGTTAGTTTCGATCAGCAGCCCGGAATTGGGCGCCGAACGTATGTCCGGTGCCTATTTTTGCATTGAGGGTGACGAATCTGCTGTCGCCGCCGCGACGAGTATCGTCAGCGCCGTCGGCGGCATACCCTTTACGATCGATACGGCGAATAAACCGCTCTATCACGCATCGGCCGTCATGGCATGCGGCCATTTTGTCGCCCTTTTCGATATCGCGGCCGAACTTATGACGAAGGCGGCCGGCGATCGGGAACGGGCGGTCTCGATCCTGCTGCCGCTGGTCGAAAGCACATTGGCGAACCTTCGTCAGCAGCAGGCGTCTGAAGCCCTGACGGGGACGTTTGCGCGGACTGACGTTGTTACCTTTGGAAGTCACCTCGAAGCCCTTCGCCGCTTCGGCAACCGCAATGTGGTCGATATCTACCTCGACCTCGGCCTGCGTTCGCTCGAACTTGCCCTTGAAAGCGGAGCCGACCCGGAAAAGGCCGGCGAGATCCGACGCCAAATTCTTCTGGCAAAACAAATGTCCGAATGATAGTATTTTGCATACAGACGTCATCGATAAATGCCGAAAACGAAATACAGATTTGAAACTGAGAGGTCGATATTTCTCGAGCATATTCAGCGTGCCGGACTTCGTAAAACGTCCCAGCGCGATCTGATAATGGAGACATTTCTCAGTACCGAGGAGCACCTGACGATCGAGGACCTCCATCGTCTCGTGCAGCGGCGCGATCCGACGATCGGGCACACGACGGTCTATCGCACGCTAAAGCTGCTGACCGAGGCGGGCCTGGCCCGCGAAGTACGATTCGGCGACAATAAGACGTACTTTGAGCATCATCACGACCACGACCATCACGATCATATGATCTGTACCGCGTGCGGCCGCGTGCTCGAGTTCTTTTCCGAGGCCATCGAAAACCTTCAGGACGAAATGGCGGAGCAATTCGGTTTCCTACCGACGCATCACAGCCTCAGGATGTGGGGATTATGCAGCGACTGCCAGCGATCGGCCGGATCGAACGTATCCGTACCGTCCGGAGCCCAACCGAGGGTGCGCGTGCGATCCGCGATCGACAAATAGAACATTATTGATGAGCGAGGTTGAGATCAAATTTTCGCGACAGGGAATCGAAGGCATATCGCCGGTTGGAGCCTCGCTTGTGAACGCCATGCGCCGATTTGGTATCAGGCAAACAGGTGAGTGTGATGTCGAGATGGGCGAACATCACTGCCTGGTGACCGTAACAAGCGGTGAGGCGGTGTTATCGCCTCCGGGGACCGTAGAAAAGGAACATTTCAGTAAGCATAAGCGTAGAGCAGGTGAGCGGCTTGCCTGTCAGGCAGTAGTCGCAAAACCGGGAGAAATAACGATTATGACTGCGGAAAAAGACAAAAAAAAGAAAGCTCCGGCGACCGAAGATAGGATAGTCGATGAGTTTGCTGAGCTGCCGCTCGACGAGAAAATTGCAAAACTGGTCAAGATGGAAGCCGTTGCCCTGAGCGAGACTATTTCGTTCGTACTCGATTCGCCTTTCAAGGTCTTTGAGAAGATCGGCGACCTGATGGCCGAAGTGGGTATGAAAAAGGACATGGCACCAAAGGCCGGTGCCGGCGCCGGCGAAAAGACGGCCGAGCCGTCAGAAACGGCCGGCGGCGAAAGCAAAGCCAAGAAGCCGCGTCGGAGCGCGCCTCGCAGGGCGAAGAAGGATCCGGATACGCCATAAACAGCATAATGCGGCGTTCCATTTGTTTTTTGTGGGCAATAGACTTACTAAACGGGAACCGGGCGGCCAGATCTCGCCTGTATCACAGATTGTCCTGACCTCGTCTGTCGCCGGGGTTCTGATGCTGTTTTTCGGAGTGCCGTATTACGTCGTCTTTTTTCTGGGCGCGTTCGCCTTTTTATTGCTGAAGATTTTTACCTCCGGTCGTTCGGACGATGTGAGGCAGATCTTTGAATTTTACCTTTCCGCCAACGATATTCTCCGTCAGGACGGCCGGCGTTGGTTCGGTTTCGAGATAGCTGAGACGATCGCCCTCGGTGAAAAGATCACAAGGACCTTCCAACCACCGCCGCTCGTGGTTTTTACGCTCGGTGCGTTATACCTTCGCTCGGGTGATCGCGAAAACGCCTCGAGATGTTTCGAATCGCTGCACGCTAAGGATGGGCATGTTGAGGGTCAGATCACCGAGCCGCACGAAAAGCTCAGGGAATATGTCAGAATGCTGCGAAAGATCGAGCGTGAGCCTGCCGAGGCTCCCAAGATGTCGGCGGCGATAAGGTCGCTTGAGCGCATGCGCCGGCTTCGTGGTGAAGAACTGCGTATGGCCGCGGCCGAACCGGCAGAATTTACTCCGATCGGTGAGATCGAAGCTGGGCCGGCATTCGAGGACGGGCAACTTCCGCGTCGAGACTCGATGCTGAGCGTGGTCGAAAGGGCTGAAAACGACGACGCAGGCGGTACACACCGCCGGAAAACCATATCCGAGGTTCTGCAGGATATCTACGACGACAAGGTAAATTGACCGCTAATCCCGCAGACCGAAGAACTTTTTGATCGAACGGATCACGCCCAACGACGTCTTTTCGGCGTCTTCCTCGCCTGCGGCGATCGTCGCCTTTAAAGCGGTTCGCCGCTCGTCGATTATCGCCACGATCGAACTTACGACATCGGGGTTTGCCTCAAAGATCGGCCTTATCGCGTTTTTGCCGATCTGCATCACTTCAGTCTCCTCGGCAGCCGAAACAGTCGCCGAACGGGGTTGACCGGTCAAAAGACTCATTTCACCAAAGAAATCGTTCTCGACGAGCTTATTGACGACCTTTGTGCCGGATGGATCCGGTATCTCGACATTGACCGAACCGCGGACGATGACAAACATCGAATTGCCCTCTTGGCCCATTCGTACAATGGCTTCGCCCGGGGCATAGACCTTTACTTTTGAAGCGGCGGCGAGTTTTTCGGTTTCGACGTCCGAAAGCGGAGCAAAGATCGGGATCCGGCTCAGCCGCTCAAAGCGGGAATTGATGAGTTCCTCGACCGGTTCGATCTCGGGCTTCGGTTCGATGTGTATCGTCCTCGTCGGGAAGGCAAAATGAATATTCTCGCGTTGGAAAACGTACCAGATGCGCTGTCTGATAAGGGCGTCGGTGTCGTTATATTGTTTATAGTCTTCGACCCAATATTTTACTTCCCAATCGATGCCGTTTTCGCCAAGGTTGCGGATCCGGACGACGGGTTTTAGCTTCGGCGACACGTTCTGAACCTGCCGGACCGCGTCTCGGATAAGCTGAGCGGTCCTTGCGGGCGAATAGTGAAACAGCGTGTTGAAAAACACCAGCCGTGCGTTCAAGTTGTCCTTCGGTGCGACCTCGATCGTCTCTTTTCCAAGCACCGAGTTGCTTATTACCAATAATTTGTTGTCAAAAGTCCGGATCTTAACACCGCGCCACGAAACGCTCTCAACCGAGCCGATGCCGCGGTTGCTGATGTTGATGACATCGCCGACCTGAAACGGCTGGTCGGCCTGTATCGCGATGCCGGCAAACAGGTTTCCGAGCGTGTCCTGCAGAGCAAGGCCGACGACGATACCGAGGATCGTGGACCCTGTAAAGATCGGTGCAAGTGAAACGTCCGGATATTGGGTCTGAAAGATCAAAAAGAACGAAACAATGTAAATGATTATCGAAAAAACGGTCTTGAGCAGCGACGAAACCTCGGTCTCAGCCGAACCGCGGGTCGCCGCCCTAAGGATGACATAAGCCAGAAACCGTACGATCGAGATCACGAGGCCCATCCACAGGATGATCTTCAGGATACGCAGCGATGTGTCGACGACATTTCCGGCCATCGTGCTTGTCACAAATGTGTCATGCAGCCATCCCTCGGCAAAGGGCAGCAGGGCTAGAAAAGACCCAAGCAGGGCGACGAGGATCACCAGCGAAAAAGATCGTTTATGAAGTTCGGAAGCCGCCATATCAGTGGCTAAAACATATCAGCAATCGTTTTACCAATCAACAACAGCGACAGGAGAGAGACCACCAATGTTGTGCCGATTGCGAGAATATTGTGCCCGAGGCGATTTTTATATTCCCCCATGATCTCGCGGTTGTTTGCGAGGAGTACGATCGCCACCAGGATGACCGGTAGAAGTAGGCCGTTGACCGATTGGGTCAGGATAAGCAGGCGGATCTGGGGTATTCCCGGGATCATCGCGAAGAGTCCGCCGACAATTATAAGTGCGGTAAAGATGCCGAGAAATATCGGTGCTTCACGAAAGCTGCGAGACAGGCCTTTTTCAAACCCCAATGCCTCACTTAATGAATAAGCAGTTGCCAGCGGTAACACGCCCATAGCGAGCATCGCAGCCCCAAAAAGTCCTATGCCGAATATGTATTTTGCATATTGGCCTGCAACTGGCACGAACGACTCAGCGGCGGTGGCGGCGGAGTCGATCGTTGTGATCCCGTTAACATGCAGCGTAGCTCCTGTGCAAATGACAATAAATCCGGCGATCAGACATGCAAAGATGGTCCCAACTGCGACATCGGCCCTCGCCATGTTCAGATCCTCGACGTCCATGCGCTTTTCGACAACGGAAGATTGTACGTAAACCTGCATGAACGGGGTGATCGTCGTTCCGATCAACGCCATTATCATAAAAACGTATCCCGTGTCCGTACGGATCTGAGGCTCGAGCAGGTGCTTGCCGACACTCGACCAGTCGGGTTTTGCCAGATATGCCGAGGCGATGTAACACAGAAAAACAAGCGACATTAGCAAAAACATCCTTTCGACCCGTTTTTGTGTACCGCGAACGACCAACCACCAGATCAGTGCGGCGGTCAAAGGGATGGTGAAATACCGCGGGATTCCGAATAGCTCGGACGCCTGAGCGATCCCGACAAATTCAGAAATGATCACGCCCGTATTTGCAATCAGGAGGGCGAGCATTACCAATGCGGTCCAGCGGACTCCAAACTGTTCCCGGATCAGGTCGGCAAGCCCCTGCCCGGTTACGACGCCCATTCGAACGCACATTTCTTGAACGATGATAAGACTTACCGCCATCGGGACAAATGCCCAAAGCAGTTCATAGCCGTAGGCTGCTCCGACCGACGAATAGGTGGCGATACCGCTGGCATCATTACCTGCATTTGCGGCAATGATCCCCGGACCTAAAATGGCCAGGTACGCGAAGAACTTATATTCAGCAAGGCTTCGCCGAAGGCGCTGAGGAAGGCGCTGAGCCGACTGCACAATTTTCCTTTGCGAAAATCGCCTTAACATCATTTTTCCTACTATCGCCTTCGGTCATCTGGTCGTTGGCCGGACGAAGGTCCGGACGGGTATTTGAAAACTGACTATAACCCTTTTAGCCCGATTTGGGAAGTTATGCCGCGGTCGCGGGTATGTTTGGCGGGTAAACGAAGTTCTGCTAGAGTGCCTTTATGAAAATTCTGCAGATTCGCCGTTATGTGAGCACAATAGTGGTGCTTGCGATCGTTGTTACCTCGTTCGTTGGAACGCGACCTGTTTCGGCGGCATGGCCGGAACCGGTTCGCGGGCGGCACGCGATGGTCGCTTCGCAGCACGAACTGGCGTCAAAGATCGGTTCAGAGATAATGAAAAAGGGGGGAAACGCCGTTGACGCTGCCATCGCTGTCGGCCTTGCATTAGCTGTTGTGTATCCCGAGGCCGGAAATATTGGCGGTGGTGGATTCATGCTCATCCGAAAGGCGGACGGCACCAGCTATGCCCTTGATTACCGTGAAATGGCACCCGCTGCGGCCAACCGCGACATTTTTGTGGACAAGGACGGCAAACTCATCAATGGCGAAGGCTCGTCGACCATCGGCTATCGGGCGTCCGGCGTGCCGGGAACGCTTGCCGGCTTTGACCTGGCGTTCAAAAAGTACGGTTCCGGTAAGATCCGTTGGCGTGACCTCGTCGAACCTGCCCGGGCGCTTGCCCAAAATGGGTACGTGCTGTCGCATCGTCTCGCCGAATTGTTGAAGGCCTATAAAGGCAATCTGAGCAAATACGCCGACAGCAACCGGATATTCCTGCGTGACGGCAAATATTACGGCGAGGGTGAGGTGTTTCGTCAGCCGGATCTCGCCGAGACTCTGGCCCGGGTCCAGACACTCGGAGCACGCGAATTTTATACCGGAAAGACTGCGCAGCTCATCGCTGCCGATATGAAGGCGAACAACGGACTGATCACCCTCGACGACCTCAAGAACTACAAGGCAAAAGAACGTAAACCGCTCACCGGCACGTATCGCGGTTATCCGATCGTCACCATGCCGCCGCCGAGTTCCGGTGGGATCGTGATGCTTCAGGTGTTAAATATGCTCGAGGGGTTTGATATTCGCTCGATGCAGTACAATTCAGCGGCTCGTTATCACCTTGTCGCCGAGGCGATGAGGCGGGCATTTGCCGACCGGGCCGAATTTATGGGCGATCCGGATTTTGCCAATGTTCCGACCGCCTCGCTGATCGACAAAGATTACGGCAAGAGCCGAGCGGCGACAATTGACCTCAAACGAGCATCAAACAGCAAGGATATCGGCCACGGCACCGTCATCGGCGGCGAACCGATGGAGACCACGCATTACACCGTTGTCGATCCACAGGGAACGGTCGTCACCAGTACGTACACCATAAACGACCTGTATGGTTCGGCGGTCACTGCTAAGGGTACCGGCGTCCTGCTCAATGATGAGATGGACGATTTTGCCGCCCGGCCCGGCAAACCAAATATGTTTGGCCTGATCCAGGGCGAACGCAACTCGGTCCAGCCCGGAAAACGTCCTCTCTCGTCGATGACCCCGACGATCGTTTTGCGCAAGGACGGTTCGCTCTGGTTTGCACTGGGAGCTCGCGGCGGCCCGCGGATCATCTCGGCCGTGACACAGAGCGTTATCAATGTGATCGATCATGACATGAACATCCAGGCCGCGATCGACGCTCCGCGGATCCATCACCAATGGTTTCCGGACGAGCTAATGTACGAGCCTTTCGGAATGTCGCCGGATACGCTGGCGGTGTTGACGTCATACGGCCATAAATACACTGCGAGGCCCGGCTACGTGGCGACCGCGACCGGTATTATGATCGACACTGAAGGGGTTAGGCTCGGGGCGATCGATTCGAGAAGCGACGGCTTGGCCGTGGGTTATTGATCGTTGTCGAGAAGTTTGGTCGTATTTTCGGTCACGCTGGCGGGTGCGAGTTCGGTCGTGTCACGCCAATTTCCCGGCACTGGCTGCACAAACGCTTGTGCGGGAATCGACGACTGCGGCGGTAATTCGCCGCCTGGAGCACCGGCCGAAATGGCTCCCGGCCCCGCATACGTACGCTCGCGGCCTGTAACCTCTGACTCCGGCGGCTCGAACAACAAAGCATAGACCATCCGCAGCAATCCGCCCATAAAGAGCGTTACAGCGGCCAGTGCCACCACAAACCGGTCGATGTTTAGTCCGGCGGTAATTATCGACATGACCGGGACGACGAGGAACGTCAGCAAGAATATGAAGAGCCCCTGTTTCAGTCCCTGTTTTCTTGTCCTTTTTGAAATGCCGGTAACAGCCTGAGCGTTCGGCAGCACGCCGCCCCGTTCAACGAGTTCGGCAGCCACGGTCA
>CALDGX010000144.1 GCA_937941715.1 uncultured Chloracidobacterium sp.
TTCAAGGACTTTATCGAGGGCCCGGCCACCAAAAACCTCTGGGTGATCTCGATAATGCTGATCGTCATCGCACTTTTGCTGACGGCGGCCGAAATAGTCGGCAAACAGCGCAAGGATATCCGCCATCTCGGCCTCAGCGACGCGATCGTGCAGGGATTTTGCCAGGTCCTGGCACTGATGCCCGGTGCCAGCCGTTCGGGTTCGACCATCATGGGCGGTCTTTTCATCGGCGAAAAGCGCGAGACAGCCGCCCGATTTTCGTTCCTGCTGTCAATACCCGCGATCACGGCGAGCGGCCTGCTCGAATTGCGCAAAGCGTTGAAGATACTGCCGCCCGACAGCCTCGTACCGCTACTCGTCGGCACCATCGTGTCGGGCATCGTCGGTTATCTTGCGATCTGGGGCCTGCTTGCCTTTCTGCGCAAGAATACGACTGCCGTTTTTGTCATTTACCGCCTGATCCTCGGCACGGTCCTGCTCATTTTGCTCTGGCAGGGCGTGCTCAGCCCGGTCGTCAACTAAAAGGGCGGCCCCAATACTCTGTCGCCCCGGCACCTATGCAAAAGCGTTGGAATATTCGCAAGCACGACGCTGATGCCGTCAATAAGCTCGCCGCTGAACTGGCGGTCCGCCCGCTGATCGCTGCTTTGCTGATCGCCCGCGGCCACGACACCGCCGAGGCGGCTGCAAGCTTCCTGGATCCTTCGCCTGAACATCTTCACGAACCGTTTTTGCTCAAAGGCATGCGCGAGGCGGTCGACCGCATCCGAAGGGCGGTCGAGGCAAGGGAAAAGGTCTTTATCTGGGGGGACCTCGATGTTGACGGTACGACCGGAACGGTGCTGCTGCGCCGCACGTTCGCACTACTCGGCATCGAGACCGATTTTCACATCACCAACCGCTTTACCGAATCACGCGGCCTTAATATCGAACCGCTCAAGGCCGCCCGCGACGCCGGATTCACGCTAGCCGTCAGCGTCGATACCGGAACGTCAAATGTCGACGAGGTTGCTTACGCCCGATCGATCGGACTTGATTTCATCATTTGCGACCATCACGAGGTCAGCGAGGACGCCGTTCTGCCGCCCGCCGCGGCACTGATCAATCCGTTTCAGGCCGGCTGTGAGTACCCTGACAACAATCTCGCCGGTGTCGGCGTCGCCTTTAAGCTCGCGCACGCCGTTCTGCGTGAATACGGGCTCGAACGGGAGATCCCGCCGCTTTTGAAGATCGCCGCACTCGGCACCGTCGCCGATGTCGTCAACCTTACGGGTGAAAATCGTGCGATCGTCGCCCTCGGCCTGCAGGACCTTCGGCGGACGGATAATTGGGGACTCAAGGCGTTGATGGAGGTCGCGGACTGTAATGCCGATATGACGAGCTACGATATCGGTTTCCGCATCGGGCCGCGTATCAACGCCGCCGGGCGGATCGACGTCGGGACGCACGTTGTCGAACTGCTCGAGGCTGACGATTTTGCCAAGGCCCGCGGCCTTGCCGGCCTGCTCGATACACGCAACCGCGAACGCCAAAAGCTGCAGCGTGAGGTGACCGAGAGTGCGATCCTCGAGGCTTCGTCCTTTCCGGACCCGAATTTTGTCGTTGTCGCCGGCGAAGGCTGGCACAAGGGCGTCGTCGGCCTCGCCGCGTCGCGTGTCGCTGAGAGGTTTCACCGCCCTGCGATCGTTTTTTCGGTCGAGGACGGCATCGCCACCGGAAGTGCCCGCAGCATCGCCGGATTTGACCTTTTTCAGGCCCTCCAATCGGCTGAGGACCTGCTTGAAACTTTTGGCGGGCACGTCGCGGCGGCCGGAATGAAGGCGAAAGCAGCGAATATCGACGCCTTGCGCGAAAGGCTCGACGCCTATGCGGCCGAGATGATCACCGGCGACGCACGCCTGCCCGAACTTAAGATCGACGCGGTCGTCACGCCCCAGACGCTGAGCCTCGGCCTCGTTGAGGACCTCGCGATGTTCGAACCCTTCGGCGCCGGCAACCCGAAGCCGGTCTTCGTGACCCGCGGCCTTTATCTTGCCGCCGAGCCCTTTGTAATGAAGGAAAAGCACCTCAAGCTCAAACTCGCGGACGGCGGCGGCCAGACGTTTGAAGCGGTCTGGTGGGACGGCGTTGAGCGTTCAAAGGGGCAAACCCTCGCCGCCGGCACGGGCATCGAAGTAGCTTACGTCGCTGATGCCAATTCGTGGCAGGGAAACACGCGGCTGCAACTTGTCGTACAGGACCTGAGAGCGGATAATTGACCGAAGTGCCGGAGAGAAAACAACACGATCTACGCGAATTTCACCTGCGTGCCAAGTTGCCGCAGATGGTCCGCTATGCGGCCCTGGCGGTCATCGTGATCACCATCGGCGCGGTGCTGGTCGGGTTTTACCGCGAACGCAACAAGGCCGGCTTTCGCCTCAAAAGCG
This sequence comes from uncultured Chloracidobacterium sp., assembly GCA_937941715.1. Taxonomy (GTDB): domain Bacteria; phylum Acidobacteriota; class Blastocatellia; order Pyrinomonadales; family Pyrinomonadaceae; genus OLB17. The sequence continues at coordinate 2,427 of CALDGX010000144.1, forward strand.
AGCATACGCAGCTCTCGTCGGACGTCATCGCCGAGATCAACGGGTACGAACGGCTCGAGTCTGACGGCACGCTGCCCAAATACTTCATCAAGGCCGCCTTTGCCCGCACGTTTTCGGACAATCACCAGGAACTTCGCGACGTTTATCTCGAAACCTACGACGAAAAGGGCGAAAAGGCCGACGTTATGACCGCTCAGGAGGTACTTTACGTGCCCGAAGCGGACAAGAATTTTACCGCCTATATGAAGGGCGACGTCAAGATCGAGAGCCGCGACCGCCTCAAGGTCAAAACGCCCAACATCGTCTATACCAAGGCCAACGAGACCGCCGAGGCAGATCAACTGATCGAGTTTGAACGCGACAACGTTCGCGGCCGTTCGTTCGGGGCGACGGTCAATATGGGCCAAAAGCGTGTCGACCTTCTTCGCGATGTCGAGATCGAGACGTTCGAGTCGGCCGAACTTGCCGCCTCGGGCGTCCGTTACGCCAAGATCAACTCGGTCTCGGCGTCGTTCGACCAACTGAACGAGCAGATAACGCTCAACGACGACGTCAAGATCCACGTCGATTCCAAGTCAGCAACGTCCGGCGGCATGGTCCGCACTGACGTGGCCGCGCAAAAGGCGGTCGTCTATTTTACCGGCGAAGACAAACCGGGCGAACGGCCGGCCGACATCTCGACCGATCCGCGTGCCGCTCTGACACCGGGCTCGGCGCAGCTTAAAAAGTTCGAGCTTTTCGACAGCGTTCATATCACATCGGCCGACGGCGCCGCCGCGCCGACCAATATCGACGCGGGTTATGCCCTGTATGACAAGGCGGCCGACCGATACGAACTCAAGACCGCGGTCCATATTGTCACCGTTGCTTCAGACAAGCCGACTGACATTCGCGGCGAAAGCGCCGTTTATGAACCTTCGGCCCTCAAGGTCGCGATAAACGGCTCGGCCGAGATCACTCAGGCGACTGACTACCTCAAGGCCAACTCGATCACCGCCGACCTTTTCCCCGAGAAAAAGCTCCGGTACGCGCTGCTTCGCGGCGACGCTCTCGTCCGGCAGGTGACCGACGCCCGCACGACCAGCGTCACCGGGCCCGAACTTAACGCCGTTTACGGCGACGATCGGCAATTACAGGCCGCAAACGCCGTCGGAGCAAGCACCGCCGAGATCGTGCCGAACCGCGATCCCGAATATTCGCGCGTCACGATGTCCGCACCGCGGGCGATCCGTGTCACATTTATCGGTGCCGGCCTGCTGCGGCAGATGGTCACCGAGGGCCGTACGACCATACAGGCGAACGCCCTTAATAACGCCGCCGATTCCGCCAGCAAACGCATTACCGCCGACGCGGTCAAGACCGTTTTCGACGACAGCGGCAAGGACCTTAAGCGGGCCGAGGCCGTCGGCAACGCCGAACTGTATGTCGAACCGCTGCGTTCCGCTCCGGAAAATTACCGCAGCACGGTCACCGCACCGCGATTCGACTGTGATTTCTATCCCGGCAATAATGCCCGCAACTGCGTCGGCGGCAAAAAGGCCCGTGCCGTGCGTGTCCCGACCGTTCCGTCCGAAAGCCGCGGCGAACAGACGCTGACCGCCGAGACGCTCAATGCCTCGTTCAGCGAAAAGAGCAAGGACATCGAGCGGTTTGAGGCCGTCGGCGGAGCCCGTTTTACCGAATTAGATCGTACCGCGACCGCGTCGCAGATGACCTACACCTCGGCGGACACGACGGTCCGGCTTCGCGGGGCCGACCCGATGGCGTGGGATTCGCGATCGAGGGTCAAGGCACGCGAGATCGACTGGAATACGTCGGCCAAACGCTCGTATTTTCGCGGTGCGGTGAGTACGACATATTATTCGGGCCGCAGCATGGGCGAGGCTCTGCCGTTCGGCTCATCGGACAAACCGATCTTTGTCACGTCAGATACGGCCGAGTTTGACCACGCCGCCGAGACCGCCGCCTTTGCCGGCAACGCCCGCGGGTGGCAGGATAACAATTTTGTAAGGGCAGATCGCATTTTCATTCGCCAAACTGAGGGCCAGGTGCAGGCCGACGGCAACGTCCAGAGCGCGATGTTCGACGTCAAGCAAAAACAAAAGGGCCGCGAGGTCGATCAGCCGGTCTACGCGTCGTCAAACAAACTTAATTACGACCGCCGCACCCGCCTCGTGCAGTATCGCGAAAACGTCGATATCCGGCAGGGAACGGACCGCATTACCGCGGGTTCCGCCGATATTTACCTGAACGAACAGAACGAACTTTCGCGGACCGTCGCCGAAACCTCCGTCGTCGTCACCCAGCCGGGACGCAAGGCGACGGGTAATTGGGTACAATATACGTCGGCCGACGAGACCGCCGTACTTCGCGGCACGCCCGCGACCGTCTCAGACGCGGTCAACGGCTCGTCACAGGCCGCCGAACTTACTTTTATGATGCGTGACAACCGCGTCACCGGCGAGGGCAAGCCCAGGACCGGCGGCAACGGCCGCATCCGTTCGGTCTATAACGTAAAGACCAATTGATCCTGATGTCAGATACATCCAACAACAACGGTAACTCCAGCCACCTCGAGGCGGGCATGCTCGCGGGCTTTAACCTGCAGAAATCATACGGCGGCCGCCGTGTGGTCGATGACGTTTCGGTCAACGTCCACAAGGGCGAGGTCGTCGGACTGCTCGGCGCCAACGGTGCGGGCAAAACGACGACGTTCTATATGATCGTCGGCCTCGAACGCCCCGAGAAGGGCGATGTTTCGCTCAACGGCCGCGACGTCACCGGCCTGCCGATGTACCTTCGGGCGAGGCTCGGGCTGGGGTATCTGCCGCAGGAGGCGTCGATCTTCCGTAAACTGACCGCCGAACAGAACATCCTCGCCGTTCTCGAAACGATGAAGATGTCACGCGAGGCCCGTTTTGCACGGCTCGAGGAACTGCTTGAGGAGTTTGGCGTGACACACGTCCGGCGCGTCCGCGGCGACGCTCTTTCCGGCGGCGAACGCCGGCGTGTCGAGATCGCCCGCTGTCTCGCGACCGACCCCGAGTTTATCCTCCTCGACGAACCCTTTGCCGGCATCGACCCGCTCGCGATCGACGATATCCGTGAGATAATCCTTTATCTCAAGGGCCAGGGAATAGGCATCCTCATCACCGACCACAACGTCCGCGAAACGCTCGGCATCACCGACCGGGCATACATCCTGGCCGACGGCAAGATCCTTCGTTCGGGCGCGCCTGCCGAGCTTGTCAACGACGCCGACGTCCGGCGGCTTTATTTGGGCGAAAGATTCACTTTGTAGCCAATTCCGTTTACTTTTCGTTTCTAAAGTAGCTATAATTTAACTTAGGAACGGTAATTGCAGTTGCCGGTTCAAGATCGTCCGAAAACGTCCGATAGAACCGTCTATGTCGTCGCTCAGGCTCACACACCAACTCCAGCAAAAGATGATCCTGACGCCGCAGCTGCGGCAGCGGATCGAAATGCTGCAGATGACCTCGCTCGAACTCGCCGAGCTCATCGAGCAGGAGATGGTCACCAACCCGATCCTCGAAGAGATCCAGCCCGGTGACGAGGTCCAGGAGATCTCGGACAATATCCTCGACCAAAATTCCGACGGCCACGACGCCGATTTTCAGGCCGGAAATGACCCTGGTTCCGACGCAACTCAGGACCATCTCGTCGATTACGCCGACGCTGAACCGTACATGCCCGACACGCCGACGACAAACGGCGACGACCCGGCCGGCCTCGAAACGGCTGCCGACGACGACTTTCATACGGAAACGTCCGATTCCTTTGACGAGATCGATTACGGCCGCGAGTTTCAGGACTATCTCGACCCCGGTTACCGCACGCAGGAGATCGAATACAAAGATGACGGGCCGAGCTTCGAACAGTTTCTGACCCATTCGCCAAACCTCAGCGAGCACCTCGAGTGGCAGCTTAATATGCTCTCGCTCGACGAGGATCACGATTACGCCGCTTCGCTCATCATCGGCAATCTCGATGAGGACGGCCGCCTGACCGCGGCCAATGACGAGATCGCCGATATGGCCCGCACGACCGAGGAACTTGTCGAAGAGGCCCGGCAGGCGGTAATGCAGCTCGACCCCGTCGGCTGTGGTGCCCGCGACGTCAAAGAGTGCCTCATCGCCCAGCTTGTCGCCCGCGGCGACGGCGAGAGCTTGTCCGTCAGTCTGGTTCGCGACCATCTCGAGGACCTCCAGCCGCACCGATTGCAGCACCTGTCCAAAAAGACGGGCATCGAGATCCATCGCCTTGACGAAGAGATCCGCCGCATTCGCACGCTCGACCCGTATCCCGGCCGCCGTTATTCGTCCGAAGAGGCGATCTACGTCGCCCCCGAGGTCTATATCGAGAAGGTCGATGACGAGTTCGTCGTATATTTCGCCGATGACGGCAGCCCGCGGCTCCGCATCAGCCCGACGTATCACAAACTTGCCGATCAGAGCGATACGACCAAGGAAACGCGCGATTTTATCAAGGAAAAGGTCCGTTCCGCCGTTGATCTGCTCCGCAATATCGAGCATCGCCGGCAGACGATCTACCGCGTTGTCGAGTGCATAGTCGAGCGGCAGCGAGATTTTCTCGAGTACGGCGTCGAGCATATCAAGCCGATGATGCTCAAGGACATCGCCGAGGACATCGGGATGCACCTTTCGACCATTTCGCGGGTGGTCAACCGTAAATACGCTCATACGCCGCAGGGCGTCATCGAGCTCCGCAGGTTCTTTAGCGAGGGAATGATGAACGAGGAGGGCGAAGAGGTTTCGACCCGTATCCTCAAACTTCGGATCAAAAAGCTGATCGAAGAAGAAGATTCTAAAAAACCGCTCACGGATGATGATCTGGCAAAGATCCTGAGCAAAGAGGGCGTCAAGCTTTCGCGTCGGACGGTGGCCAAGTATCGCGATCAGATGCAGATCGCCGGATCACGCGAACGCAAGACGATAATTTAATTACAAACTTTAGGGTATAAGGCGTAAACTACTATGAAATTTGATATTACCGGCAGGCACATTGACGTTACACCCGCGATCAGGGCGCACGTCGACTCGCAATTGGCGAAGATCGACAGCCTCTTCGATGGGAAACCGGCCAACGCACACGTCATCATTGAGGTCGAACGCGGCCGCCACAATTCCGAGATCGTCGTCAATTATCGCAATGACGTTCTCACGGCGGCCACCAGCGACGCCGATATGTACAATTCGATATCGATGACCGTCGATAAGATCGAAAAGCAAGCCCGGAAACTTAAGGACAAGATCGTAGAAAAGTCACGCAAGGCCGAAAAGATCGGCAAGGTCCCGACGGCGGACCAGCAATAAACCCAATATGGCAAACGGCACGAAGGCAGACCCGGGTCTGCCTTCGCTGATCATCATCACAGGACTCAGCGGTTCCGGGATGAGCTCGGCGACGAACGCGTTCGAGGATCTCGGATATTTCTGCGTCGACAATCTGCCGCTCACGATGCTCTCGACCTTTGGGCGCCTGCTCGTGTCGTCAGATGGGCGGCCGCCGGCGATCGAAAAGGCCGTTCTGGTGATAAATATCCGCGAGCGTCACTTCCTGTCGGAATTTTCGGCCGAGTTGAAAAAGCTTGCCCGCAAGCGGCTCGTGCCTTTCGTCGTGTTCTTTGAGGCGTCGGACGAGGTGCTGCAGCGGCGATTTTCCGAAACGCGGCGACCGCATCCGGCCGATCAGGGCAAAGGGCTGCTCGGAGCCATACGTGCCGAAAAACGGGCGATGACCGACGTCCGGCGGCTGGCCGACCTGATCATTGACACCTCCGAACACACGGTGCATACACTGCGGCAGCTGGTGGTGCAAAAATTCAGCCCGCATCCTGACGGCAAGGCGCTGAATGTCGAGATCGTCAGTTTTGGCCATAAGTTCGGCAATCCGCGCACGCTCGACCTGCTTTTTGACGTGCGCCATCTGCCGAACCCGTATTTTCAGAAGGGCCTCAGGGAATTGCCCGGCGATACGCCCGAGGTGCTCGCGTTCTTTGCCAAGCACCCCGAGGCGGACGAGACCGTCAGGCGCCTGACTGATCTGCTCAGCTACCTATTGCCCAAATACAAACGCGAGGGCAAATCGTACCTGACCATTGGCGTCGGCTGTACCGGAGGGCGGCACCGTTCGGTGATGGTCGCCAACGCGATCGGCAAGGCCCTCAAAAAGAGCGGTGAATTCGAGGTTTCGGTCACGCACCGGGACATCCAGAAATAGAGGTTTCTCTCACGTTCAGCCGGAGTTTGATCTATGGAAAATACCGGAAAAGTAGGCGGCGTGATCGTGTCGCACGGGCAGGTGGCAAATGAGCTTTTAGCGGCGGCCGAGGCCGTCGTCGGCGACCTCAGCAATATTACGGCCGTCTCGATCGGCTGGCATGACGATGTCGAAACGGCCCGCGACGAGATCGCCCGGGCGATCAAAAACATGTCGTTCGGCTCGGGTGTGCTGCTGCTGACCGATATGTTCGGCGGCACGCCGACCAATATCTCGGCAATGTTCCTCAAGGAAGGCGAGGTCGAGATCGTCACCGGCGTCAATCTGCCGATGGTCATCAAGCTCGCGACAGAAACACGCCCGATCGGCCTCAGACAAATGGCCGCCGAGGTCGAGGACGAAGGAAAATCGGCGATCTGCCGGGCCGGCGAGCTGCTTATGCCGCCAAAGCTGAAAAAGGATGCTTGAACGCGAGATCAGGATCATCAATCCGCTCGGGCTGCACGCCAGGGCCGCCGCCAAGGTAGTACGCTGTTCGGTGCGGTTCGAGAGCAGCGTCACGCTTCGCCGCGGCGAGGCGTCCGCTGACGCTAAGTCGATCCTCAGCATCCTTGCCCTCGCGGCGGGTTTCGGCACCGTCGTCACCGTCGTTGTCGACGGCAGCGACGAGGAAGACGTGATGAAAGAGCTTTCGGTACTGTTCTTGTCGGGTTTTGGAGAAATTTAGAGATCATTTATGTCGATCGAAAAGGTAGGTATTCTCGGTGTTCCGCTCGGTTTCGGCGCCGGTCAGACGGGAAGTGAGCTTGGCGTCAACGCGATGCGGCTCTCAAAGATCCGCGGCAGCAGCCTCGCCGAGCATATCCGCATGCTCGGGATCGCGGTCCGCGACCATGGCGACGCGGTCATCGCCCGCCCGCACGACGAGGCCGCACCCGAAAACCCGAAGCATCTCGCTGAAATGGTCGAGTCGAGCCTCAACATCATCGCCAGCCTCGATGCGATCCTCGACGCCGGTGAACTGCCGCTGATCCTCGGCGGCGACCACGCCATCGCGATCCCGACGTTTTCGGCCATTGCGGCCCACTATCGCCGCCGCGGCACCGAGATCGGGCTCATCTGGTTTGACGCTCACGCCGACATCAATACACCCGAAACGTCACCGTCCGGTAATATTCACGGCATGCCGCTCGCGGCACTGCTGGGCCACGGCAACGAGGAACTGACCGGTCTTTGCGGCTATTCGCCGAAACTCGACCCGCGGTATTTTGCCCATATCGGAGCCCGCGACATCGACCCCGGCGAGCGTTCGCAGATCGAAAAACTCGGCCTTCGTGATCATTTCTTTACCATGAGCGATATCGACAAACGCGGCATGGCCGCCTGCGTCGAGGACGCCCTCGCTATCGCCTCGGGGGCACCCGGCGGTTACGCCGTCACGTTCGACGTCGATATGATCGACCCTCGGTTCGCTCCCGGCAGCGGCACGCTGGTCCGCGGCGGTGCGACCTACCGCGAATCGCATCTCGCCCTCGAAATGATCGCCGCCGCCGGCGGTATGCGTTCATTTGAGATCGTCGAGGTCAATCCGCTGCTCGATCAGAGCAATATCACGGTCGAACTAGCCTGCGAACTGATACTCTCGGCACTCGGCAAGACGATCCTGTAGCTTTTGCGTCGGCCGCCCGGGCGGTAATACAATTTACGTTTTTAGTTGATCGTTATGAAACAGACCATCGGTGTTATTTTTGGCGGGCGTTCGGGTGAACACGAGGTTTCGATCCGCTCGGCCAGGACCGTTATCGAGCAGATCGACAGTTCGCGTTACCACGTCGTGCCGATCGCCATCACGCACGAAGGGAAATGGCTCAGCGGCACCGAGTCGCTCGCGCTTTTCCCGGCGATCACACAGGCCAAGTATCGTGAGCGCTTTGGCGAACCGTCAGACCTGCCGATCTCGCTCGGCGGCGACACCTCACAGCATGGTCTGACGACGATGGAGATACCGGGCGGCACGATCCCGCTCGATGTCATTTTTCCCGTTCTTCACGGCACGTTCGGCGAGGACGGCACCATTCAGGGGCTTTTCGAGATGGCCGATATCCCGTACGTCGGGTGCGGCGTGCTTGCCAGTTCGACCGGCATGGACAAGGTATTCATGAAGACGCTCTTTCGCGACGCCGGCCTGCCAATGTGCAACTACGTCTGGTTTCTCCGCGGTGAGTGGGAAACGGCGGCCGATACGGTCGTCAGGCTGGTCGAATCGAAGATCGGTTATCCGTGTTTCGTAAAGCCCGCCAATCTCGGCTCATCGGTCGGGGTTTCGCGTGCCGACGACGACGCGAGCCTCCGCGATGCCATTTCGCTCGCGGCCGAATATGACCGCAAGATCATCGTCGAAGAAGGCCTGGATATGCGCGAGATCGAGTGTGCCGTGCTCGGCAACGACAACCCGGAGGCGAGCCTGCCCGGCGAATACATCATCCGCGACGCGTCGAAAAAGTTTCTCGATTACACCGAAAAATACGCCGGAACGGGCAATAATGAGTTTATCGTGCCGTCGCCGGTGTCTGACGAACTGGTCAAAAAGATCCGGGCCTTTGCCGTCGCGGCGTTTCGGGCGATCGACGGCTCGGGCCTCGCCCGCGTCGATTTTTTCCTGCGAAATGACAACGGTATGCTGCTCGTCAACGAGATCAACACCCTGCCGGGGCTGACCGACGCCTCGGGCTACCCGAAGATGTGGGCCGGGAGCGGAAAACCGTTCCCGCAGGTCCTCGACGAGTTGATCGGTCTCGCCGTCGAACGCCACCGCGACAAAAACCGCAACAAAACCAGTAAATAGAGCCTAAACCCGATCCGTCCCGCCAGCGGAGCCGCACACTTCACGGACCACGCTCCGCAGCCAGCGGTGTACCGGATCGGCGTCGAGCCGCGGATGCCACAACATTGAAATCGGTATTTCGGACGTTTCGATCGGCAGTTCAAACGTGAACAGCCCGGCCCTGAGGCTCCCGGTGTGACGGCGGGGAACCGTCGCGATCAGGTCTGACCGGCCCGCCAGGGCGATCGCCGCCGAATAACCCCCGACGGCCGCAGATATCCTTCGTTCCAAGCCGATCGCCGCCAGGGCGTCATCAACCGGCCCGCGCGTCGCGCCTCTCCGCGAAACAAGAATATGTCTGCCGGCGGCAAACCGCTCCGGCGTGACCTCACCTCGGCTCAGATCGTGGCCCCGACGGACGACGCCGGCCAGCCGATCCCTGAACAATAGCTGCGCACGCACCTCGGGCCGCACTGACCGCCCGACAACGCCGGTTTCAAGATCGACCGCCGCTTCACGCATCAGATCGCTTTCCTTTTCGGCCCTCTGGACGAAATAGAGCAGCACGCCCGGAGCCTCGGCCTCGACGTGGACTATCAGTTCCGCCCCGAAATTTTCGACAAAGCCCTCGCTTGTGCGGATCGTAAATTTGCGTTCGACCTGCTTGAGATCCGGGATCACCGCCGGCTGCAATGCCGCGGCGGCCCGTTGGACCAGTGATGGAATGGTTTCGCTCAGTTCGATCGCCCTCGGCGTTGGGACGAGCCCGCGGCCGGCCCTGACCAGCAGAGGGTCACCGGTCACCCGCCGAAGCCTGGCGACCGATCGGCTCATCGCCGACGGGCTCAACCCCAATCTGCGTGCCGCACCGGCGACACTGCCTTCGGCTAGTACGGCGTCGAGCGTGAAAAGTAGGTTCAGGTCGGGCTTATTCATATTCACCGATCTTAGCACATAGCGTCATATGCACGTATGCAGTGCAGGTTGTGCGTCTTCCGCTATGTCACTATTTGTCCGATAATTGCGGTATGGATCAAACTAATACCAAGACAATTACTTCACCCGCCGCCCGCTGGGCCGTTGTCGCCCTTTGCCTCTCGATGCTGATGCCTTCGCTCGATACGAGCATCGCCAATGCGGGACTGCCGCATATGGCGGCATCGCTCAACGCTCCGTTCGGCTCGGCACAGTGGATCATACTCGCCTATTTGCTGGCGATAACGACACTCATCGTCAGCGTCGGCCGTCTCGGCGACCTTTTGGGGACGCGTCGGCTGCTGCTTTTCGGCATCGGGCTCTTTACGGCGGCGTCCTTGCTCTGCGGAGTTGCACCGTCGCTCTGGCTCCTGGTCGCCGCCCGCGGGCTCCAGGGCATAGGGGCCGCGATAATGCTGTCGCTGACCATCGCCATCGTCAGGCAGGCGGTTCCGTCCGAACGGCTCGGCAGTTCGATCGGCCTGCTCGGAACGATGTCGGCGATCGGTACGAGCCTCGGGCCGTCGCTTGGCGGTGTTCTGATAGCGGGGCTGGGATGGCGGTCGATCTTTTTGGTCAACGTGCCCATCGGCATCGTCAATTTTCTGCTCGCACGGCATTTCCTCCCGGTGGACCGCCATAGCGAAAGACCGGCTGCACGCTTCGACCTCGCGGGTACGGCCGTTCTCGCCGTAACGCTCGCGGCGTACGCTCTCGCTCTGACGTCGGGAAACGGAGCATTCGGCACGTTGAATTTGTTTTTGTTAGCCGCCGGGTTGGCCGGAGGTGCGTCTTTTTTGTTCATCGAATCCCGCGTCGCCTCGCCGCTGTTGGATCCGTCGATCTTCCGCCGCGGTGAACTCGCCTCGGGCCTTGCCGCCAGTTCGCTCGTCTCGACCGTAATGATGGCGTCGCTCGTCGTCGGCCCGTTTTATCTGGTTCGCGGACTCGGTCTCGGGACGCTTGCCGCCGGTGCGGCCCTGTCTGCCGGACCGATCTTTGCGGCACTCGCCGGCGTTCCTTCGGGAAAGCTCGTTGACCGCTATGGCTCGCGGCGGATGGTCGGTTTTGGCCTCACGGGGATCGCTCTCGGGGCCTTCGCGATCGCGTTCCTGCCTGCCGCGGCGGGACTGGCAGGATACATTCTGCCGGTGGTCGTCATGACGTCGAGTTACGCTCTGTTTCAGGCCGCGAATAACACCTCGATGATGCGGTCCGCCGCCGAAAATGAAAAAGGTGTTATCTCGGGCTTACTGAGTCTCTCGCGCAACCTCGGGTTAATGAACGGAGCCGCTTTGATGGGGGCCATATTCGCTTCTGTATCAGCGACGGCCGGCAGGACGTACGAACCGACGACGGCTGCGTCGGTGGGAATGCGTGCGGCATTCGCCGCCGCCGCTCTTTTATCGCTCCTCGCGTTCGCTGCGATCGCGGCCGGTCGTGCTTACTCGGCTCGGACGTCGCTGCGTAGAATGCACGCAGCCGCCTGCCGAGCTTAAATCTCGGAAATATCTCCGCCAAAACGACAAATGGGCCGGCTGAACCGGCCCATTGTCTTTGTTGATCGCACTACCTATAGCTGATGCGGAGTTTGTATTTGGCACTCGGGTGAGCGACGACGTAGATGTAGAGGTCGCCGGTCGACGGGATGCGGGCCGTCCATTTGTCTTCGAGGTAGGTTGTCTGGCCGAATCGCACCATTTCGGCGCCGTAGAAGTTGGCCGACCGGCTTACCGTAAACTCGGCCTTGTTGTTGTCCTCTTTGGTCCAGGTGATCTGGACGGTCAACCGCTGGCCTTTGCGGGCACGGATGACGTAGCTGTCATGAGCCTCGCCGCCGATCTCGCCCGACACCGTCACCGGGCCGTTCAGACGTTTTTTCGGCGTCGTGTCCTCTTGGGCCGAGGCGGCACCGGCCGCGATGGTGATGACCGTTATAGCCGCAAGCCCAAGGCCCGCAAATTTAAGATATTTGTTCATTTACATTCTCCCGAGATAAAAATTGGTAGAGCTTTATTGCCGGATCGGCCGTGATCTGTTCAGCCGTCAGTTTTGCAACGCGGGTTTGATGCCATTATCGGGGATTATGGTAGCCCGCTATTTCACTTATGGCTACTTTTTCGGGGCGTTGTAGCCTTTGCGGGTGCGGATGGTCAGGTTCGGGCGTTTTACACGGATCTCGATCGCCCGGAATTTACCGTCCTTTTTGAGGTTTGCCGGTTGATAGGTGAGCGTATACTGGCTGCCGAGTTCCTCGACGATCGACTTGAAGGCGGACCGCATCGCGGGGCCGCCGGGCGTCGCTACGAACGTTCCACCGGACTTCGCGGCGAAATTCTTTAGTACGCCCTGATTCTGGACCCTTTCGGTGCCGCGGTCGTCGGGCGACGACATATCGATCGTGTAAATGGTCGCGTTCGCGGCGATCGCGGCCTTGAGGGCGGTATCGGCTGACTTGCCGCTTTTGGTATCGGCGCCGTCGGACAGGACGATGATCGCCCGCCGCTTTTCCGGCCGGACGCTCAGGAGAGCCGCGGCCTTGAAGATCGCGTCGTTGAGCGACGTCATGCCGTCGGCCTTGAGGTCAAAGATCGACTCGACGATATCGCGGCTGTTCGAAAAATCCTGCACCAGCTTGACCTGCGAATCAAACCTGTAGATCGCCGCACTGTCGTCGCGCCGGAGTCCGTAGAGAAACTCGATCGCCGCCGAACGTGCAATGCTGACGCGTTGTTCCATGCTGCCCGAAGTATCGAGCAGTATGACGGCCGCAAATGGTGTCGATTCGTTCTCGAACGAGAGTATCGTCTGCTCGACACCGTCTTCAAGCACCGTAAACTGCTGTTTCGTGAGCCCGCCGACGGTCTTTCCGGCCGCGTCGAGCACGGCGGCGTTGAGCAGCACTATCGACGAATCGACAGTGATCACGTCGTCGTCCTTATCCTGAGCGTTGAGCAGGGACACCGCACCGAGGGCGATGAGGATCGTCAGCGTGAGGGCCAGTCGTCGGTGCATCGTGGGGCGGTTTATCTCCAGAATTTAAGCAGCCGCGTCATCCGCAGAACGGCGTTTGAAGTGTAGATCGCCGAGGCCGAGATGCTGAACCGCGTGGTCTTTTTAAGCTCGTCGACGAGCTTTTCGGTCGCGCTTTTCAGGCTCTTGAATCCCTCGATCAGCGATGCCGGCTTTTCATCCTTGGCGGTCTCATCGATCACCTCATCGTCGTCACCGCCGAGGTCGCCGCGGATCTTCTTGACGATCTTTTCAAGCGAAGCGAGCTTGGCGCGGTCGGCGTCGGTCAGACGCTGGTTCTTTTCGAGCGATTCTTCGAGCTCGTCCGAAAGCTTGAGGGCACTCTCGCCGCGGTCAAGCATTTCCTGATATTCCTTTTTTTCCTGATCGATACGGAGTTTGGCCATTATCTCCCGGACGCCTTTCGGCGGTTCTTCCTTCGGCGGCCCGTAACTCGGCATCTGGGCTTCGGCTCCCTGTGCGCAGACGATCATCGAGCCAAAGGCCGCGATCGCCGTGATGATCAATATTCTGAACGCTTTGAATTGCATAGCGTTGACCCCGTGATCAGAAACTAGTTATCCGGCTGGTCCTGTGTCGGGTCGGGCGAAGTGCCGGTGACCATTTCGACCAGCTTTGCCAAAAATTCGTCCTCGGCTAGGCCCGAACTCGGCACGGTCCGCCATTCGCTGCTCAGTCCGTTGCCGGCACGGCCCTCGACCTTTGCGATGACCGAAACCTTGTTCTGGATGCCGTCGATCGATTGGACCTCGATCGTCAGGCTGTATTGCGCCCGCGACCATGCCGCGTCGTCATAACCGAGCACGCCATAGCGCCCGAGTTCGCTGACCGTGGTGACCGGGCCTTTAACGAAAACAAAGGGCTGCGTGACGATGATGCCGTCCTTCGGCCGTGAAGCCGCCTCGTCGATGACGATACGCTTTTCGCGCAGCACCTCTGAGATCGTCTCGAGCAGCACGTCGCGGCGTGAGTTCAGCTTGTAAGGATTTTCGAGCCTTTCGCGGACGCGGGTCTTGCCCTTGCCCCAGTCGAACGAACGTGAAACGTCGGTCGAACGGGTCGTGACCTTGTTGCCCTCGTCCTTTATCTTTTGGGTCTGCGTGTCTATACCTTTCTGCCCGTAGGCAAAGGTGACAGACAGCAGGATCAGTAAAAAATGACCGGTTATAGATCTCATATGTGCGGCGCCGAGCGTGAAAGTGTTCCCAACTAATAAATATAGTCCAATTAGCCGGTATTTGAAAGATTTGATGTGATCAATCAAGATTTGGTTGTCGATCCGCGCCCATTTCGCCCGTACGCTCAAGTTCGTACAGCATCATATGCTTGAGAGCGGCGTGATACGCCGAAAACACGGCGATAAACAGTCCGGGAATACCGTCCAGAAAGCCTGCCTTGAGCACATAGTCGCGTATGAATGCCGCCGGCCCCGCGGCGAGTATCCTGAGCGGCGATGTGCGGCGGCCGCGTTCGTAGGCACTGCGGGCGCCTAGTGGAGCGTATCGTTCGGCGATCATCGCCGCGTGATGGCCGACACTGTCAACGCTGCGGTGGATCAGGTCGCCGGTGAGTTTTCCGACGGTCGCTCCGGGCTGCATTTCGACCGACTCGTGTATCACGACCTGTTTCCATTTGCCTTTTCGCCGGTCAAACAGCCGCAGCTGCCGGTCCGGATACCAGCTGCCGTGCCTGATCTCGCGTCCCATATAAACGGACGCCCGCGGCACGGTCATTCCGTCGAAGGGAAGTTCGCCGCCGCGTCTGATCTCCTCGATCTCGGCCCTGAGCTCGTCCGACACTGTCTCGTCGGCATCGAGGCTAAAGATCACGTCATTTGCGGCCGCATCGACGGCAAACTGCTTCTGAGCGGCAAAGCCCGCCCATTCGTTCACTATCACCCGTGCACCGAGACTCACGGCGATCTCGATCGTCCGGTCAGTGCTGCCCGAATCGACGAGCACGACCTCGTCCGCCCATTCGACCGAGCGAATGGCGTCGGCGATCTTCGCTTCCTCGTTGAACGCTATTATGACGGCCGAGATCTTCACGCCTAGGATTTTCGCAGGTTTGCCCCAAAACTAAAAGTGCCGCATCGCTGCGGCACCCTTAAACCTCGGATATGTGGGAACTTACTTGATCTCGACCGGCGAAGCGAGCGTGATGTTGTTTGCCCGGAATGACGTCGCCGTCACACGCTGGAGGTCGCTCAGAGCCTTGTTATAGTCGGTCTCGGCACGGATCTCGGCGTTGCGGGCGTTAGCCAGAGTGTTTTCACGCTGAAACAAAAGGAACGTGGTTGACCGGCCGGCGTCATAGAGCTTTCGTTCGCCCTCGAGCAGCGTTTCGGCACTCTCACGGGCCCGACGGGCCGTCAGCACGCGTTGACGGGTCGTTTCGACCGCCTGGACCGAATTGCGAACCTCGACGATCACGGCCTGTTCCTGAGCTCGGGTCTGGGCGGCGATCTGCTCACCGGTGATCCTGGCTCCTTCGAGATTGGCCTTTGCCGTCCGGTTTCTCAGCGGGAACGAGATCGTCACGCCGAGCGAAAAGTTGGGTGCGTCGCTGCGGAAAATATTTGCCAGCGAGCGGTTAAATCCGCCGTAAAGATACGACGCCGACGCCGGAATTACGATCGAATCATTGACGATCATCGGCAGGTTCACCGACGGCAGGGCCCGGATCTGATTGATCGCGTTAAACAGCCGCAGATCGCCGGTCGAGGTGAAAAGATTGGTCGTCGTCGCCGCGTTGGTACCGCCCCGCGACAGGCCGTCGAGCGAGAATGTCGTGTTCAGGTCGATCTGCGGCCGGGTCTGGTTCCGAAAATACTTGACGTCGATATCATTGATCTCGCTCTGCAGTTTGAGCCGCTTGAGCTCAAAGCGGTTCTCCATCGCGTCTTTCATCGCCGCGTCGAGATTTGCCGGATCGATGCTGAAAACCGGCTTGTCCGTCGGTACCAGCGTCTGCGACCACTCCGGAGCGGTCGGTTCGCGCAGGATAAGCTGCTTTAGCGAATTTTCCGCCAATGAGACCTGCTGTGTCGCCGAAAGCAGGTCACCCTCACGATTTGCAAGCTCGGTCTCGACCGACGCTTTTTCGAGCGGGGCTGCCGCACCGGCCTCGATCTTGGCCTCGATCTGCCGCAGGTTCTCCTTTGCCAGATTGAGGTTCTGGACGACGTTCTGCTGATTTCTCAGGGCAAAAACGAGGTCCCAGTAGGCCGACTGGACCGACGAGATGGTCCTCACCGCCTGCAGGCGAAAGTCAGAATCGTTCTGTTCGAGCCGTTTCTTGGCGATCTTGATCTGCTGACGCTTGCTGTCGATGTTAAAGTTGCGCAGCAGCGGCTGGGTATAGGTCATGCCGAGGCTGGACGAATAGATCGCACTGCTGCTCGAACCCGACACCTGACCCGAGCTGACCTGTGCCTGGGCAAAGGCGTTCTCGGTCCGCTGGTTGTTGAAAAATACCTGATAGTTTCCGCCGCCCGGCCGTATGAACTTGTTCATACTCGAGTTGATGCGAAAATCGTTGGTCGCCGACGATCCGGTGGTCGAATTGCGCGAATAGTTGGGCGAGATCGTAAATACCGGGTCGTATATGCCTAACTGCGACCGAATGCCCGTTTCCTGGATACGAACGGTCGTCCGCGACACCTCGATATCGTTGTTGCTCTCGAGAGCCCGCTTGATCGCCTCTTCGAGCGACAGCGGCAGCGGCTGCGACGTCTGCACGCCGAGGCGCGTCATCGCGTTGGAAAACGGATTAGCCGGTGCCGGCGACGGCATCGGGGCTCGTCGGACGGCGGGTGCGGGCAATTTATTCTGCGCCACCTGCTGTTCGTCCTGCGGCACGGCTTGGGCGGCCGCCGCCATTGCCGACGACAGCATCAGACTGATAAATAACGATTTTGATCCTTTATAGGCCATTATGAGAACGCTCCGGTATTTCACCGCTTGGATTGTATTAATGCTTAGAAACTCAATCGCTTACTACGTCACGCCGGACGCCATTGTTTCAACTATCTTCGCCGGCAACAAATGCCGAATCTTTGAATTTTTGCCCGATATGAGTTATCTTCAAGCTTTTAATATACGCACTTTTCACGGAGGAATCTAAACATAATGGCTATTAAAGTTGGTATCAACGGTTTCGGCCGCATCGGACGAGCGGTCCTGCGCACGTGCCTCGGCAATCCTGATTTCGATTTCGTCGCGGTCAATGACCTCACCGACACCAAAACACTCGCTCATCTCTTAAAATATGACTCGATAATGGGCAATCTCGACCACGACATCACGGCCGGCGACGGTGTGATCAATGTCGAGGGCGATTCGTTCCGCGTCTTTTCCGAAAAGGACCCGGCGGCGATCGACTGGAATTCGGTCGGGGCCGATATCGTTATCGAATCGACCGGCCGCTTTACCAAGGCTGAGGACGCCTCAAAGCACCTCGGCGGCAGCGTCAAGAAGGTGGTCATCTCGGCCCCGGCAAAGGGCGAGGACGTGACCATCGTGCTCGGCGTCAACGAGGGAATGTATGACGCGGCCAACCATCACATCATCTCGAACGCGTCCTGCACGACCAACTGCCTGGCCCCGGTCGCCAAGGTCATCCACGAGACGTTCGGCATCAAGAACGCCCTGATGAATACGATCCACAGCTACACCAATGACCAGCAGCTGCTCGATCTGCCGCACAAGGACCTTCGCCGTGCCCGTGCCGCCGCACTGTCGATGATCCCGACCTCGACCGGTGCCGCCAAGGCCGTCGCACTCGTTATCCCCGAACTTAAGGGCAAATTTGACGGCATCTCGGTCCGCGTACCGACGCCCAACGTCTCGCTCGTCGATGTCGTCATGAACGTCGAAAAGCCGACCTCGACCGAGGAAGTGAACGCCGTTCTCAAGGCCGCCGCCAACGGCCCGCTCAAGGGCATCCTGGCGTTTTCGGAGGAGCCGCTCGTCTCGATCGACTTTAAGGGCAACTCAAACTCATCGATCGTAGATGCTGAAAATACGAAGGTTATCGACGGCACCTGCATCAAGATCTTGTCGTGGTATGACAACGAATGGGGCTATTCGTGCCGCGTTCGCGACCTTGTCAAGTACATTGCCGAAAAGGGAATGTAGCACATCGTTCCGTGCGGGAACCGCCGTGCAGGTAGCGCGGTTCCCGCCGCTTTTCAAAATTTATGAAGCACATCCGCGTTTTTTGCGTCTCCCTTGCTTTGTTGATCCTCTGCGGCTTGCCCGAAGCCGTCCTTGCCCAGCGAAAACCCGCTCCGAAAACGCGTCCTGAACCCGTCAAGACGGTTCGACTGACCAAACTCGGCAGCGTCGATGTCTTCGGCGGCGATACGCCGCCAAACCTCACGGCGGCCCAGAAGATACGTTGGGATTCCTTTATTAAGATCTGGGAAACGCTCCGCGACAATTATTTTGACCAGACATTCAACGGGCTCGACTGGAACGCCGTCAAGGCCGAATACCGGCCGCGTGTCGTCGCCGCCAAGACCGACCTCGAGTTTCATACACAGATGCAGGAAATGATCGGGCGGCTCGAACGCTCGCATTTCGCCATTGTACCGCCCGAGGTTTACCGCGAGATCGAGACCGCCAAATCAGAGGCGAAAAAGCGTGAAAAGGAACGTGCCGCCGCCCGCACCGAGGCGGGTGACGACACTGATGAGGACGACAAGCCGCATTTTGACGAATCTGAGACCCACTTCGGGATCGGCGTCGAACTTCGGCTGCTTGACGGCAAATTCGTCGTCGTCGGCACCGACGAAAATTCGGCGGCCGAGTACGCCGGCGTCAAGCCCGGCTATATCCTCGACAAGATAAACGGCGTTTCGCTCTCGGAGATGGTCAAACGCATCACCGTCTATTATTCGTCGACCGGTACCGAAAAATTTCTCAAGTACCTGCCGCTGCAGATCGGACCGTGGTTCCTCAATGGTGAAAAGGACTCGTTCGTCTCGATCACGTGCCTCGACGGCGACAATAAATCGGTCGAATTCCGTATTCGCCGCGAACCGCTCCGCGGCCGCACGGTGGCGCTTGGCGAAAATCTGCCCGATCAGTATCTCAAGTTCGTCACGCGTGATATCGACGGAGACGTCGGCTACCTGCGGTTCAACGTTTTCGCCGGGCCCGTGATCGACGCGTTTTGCGACGCCATTCGCCGAAATTCCGGAAAAAAGGCGCTCATTATCGACCTGCGGGGCAATACCGGCGGCCTTCTCGGGCCGCTCTACGCACTTTCGGGTATGCTGACCGACGACAAGATCGACATCGGAACGATGATCTACAAGGTCGGCCGCGAACCGATGATCGCCCGGTCGTTGAAGAACAATTTCACCGGCAAACTCGTTTTTCTGGTCGATCGGTACACTATCTCGGCCGCCGAAATATTCGCCGGTGCCGTTCAGGACAACAAACGGGCGCTGATCATCGGCGAAAAAACAGCCGGCGAGGCCCTTCCGGCGATCTCGGTCCCGTTGCCGACCGGCGGCGTGATGCTCTATCCGATCGCCAATTTTAAGACCAACACGGGACGCCTGCTCGAGGGCGTCGGCGTTATTCCGGATGTGACGGTCGAGGTCGACCGCAAAACGCTGCTCGACGGCACTGATCCGCAGCTGGCCAGAGCGATCGCCGAGATCAAACAGGACAAGCTGTTTCCGAAGGCCGATGCCGCGATGGGCGATCCGGAGGCACCACCGCCGCCGATGGCTCTTCCTCCGCCGCCGAAAGCGGTCAGCGGGACCGGCAGTGGATCAGGCAGCGGAATCGGCAGAGGCACGGGCACCGGGATCAGCACCACCGCATTGCCGCCGCCGCCCTCGGCCGCCGCCCCAAAACCCGCCGCTGAGGTCAAAGACCGGAAAGCACTCGACGTGATCGCCGCGTTCGCTGCCGCCGCAGGTTCGCTCGCCGATTGGCGTGCCGTCAAGACCTACACCGTCACCGGCCGTCAGCAGATCGGTTACCGCGGCTCGCAGACGACGTTTGCATTAAAGTCCTACAAGCGTTACCCGTCCGAATACGCGATCGTCCTTTCGTCGCCTGCCGTCGGCGAGGTCCGCACCATCGTTAACGGCCGCCAGATGATCACACAGGCCGATTACGGCGTTTATAACTCCGTGACGCTGCCCGAGACGGTCAATGTCGACCTTTTTGAATCGATCTTTGACGCGCTTGACGCCGAAACGATGCGTTCGGTCACCTTTACCGGCACATTTGACCGCGATGGGCGAAAATGTCACATTATTGAGGCAACCTTAAAGAACGGTGTGACTTACGCGATGGCGTTTGATGTCGAGAACAAGATGCTCGTCAGCGTGGCCGGCCGTTTTACGCTCACGTCCTATGGCGACTACCGTAAGGTCGGGCGTCTTATGATGCCGTTCAAGGTCGGCGTCGGAGGTGCCAAGGAACTCGAATTTGACTCGATCGTGCTCGATCAGACGCTCGGCGACGACATCTTCAAACGAAAAGAAAATTGCTATGACCGGCCGGCCCAGGCACCGGAAAAGACTCTATGAACAACATCATATTTGGCCGCAATTCCCTTAATTTTGCCCTCGCGACGCTTGTCCTTGTGGTACTCGGCTGTTCGTGCCCGCAGAAACTGAGCGAATTCACGAAAAAGCCCGCTTCATCGACGCCTGCCCCTTCGAGCAACACGTCGTCGCCGGGGCTGCCGACAACTTCAAGTCCGACCGTCAAAAAGGGCGAATACGACCTCAGCATGGCAAAGTACAACCAACTGTCGATCGGTATGCCGCGTTCCAAGGTCGAAGAGATCCTTGGAGGCAAGGGAACCGAGATCAGCAGTTCGAAGGGCGGCGGCGTGAGCTTTTCGGTCAATAAATGGCAGGGCGATGACTACAAGGCCATCATTCTTTCGTTCAAGGCCGACAAGATCATGTCCAAATCGCAGGTCGGGCTCGATAAATAGTATTATTTCTTCTTTATTCGACGCGCGTCTGTCGGTTTTCGACGCGCAGGTTAGTTATGTTCAAAAAAACGATCAAAGATATTGATATTCACGGTAAACGCGTCTTTATCCGCGTTGATTTTAACGTTCCGGTCAAGGACGGCGTCATTACCGACGACACACGCATTCGCGGGGCGATGCCGACCATCCGGTATGCTGTCGAACAGGGCGCAAAGGTCATTCTCGCGTCGCATCTCGGCCGCCCGCTCAAGGATAAAAAGAAGGCCGAGGAAAAGGGCCTGCCGTACGACGCCGCGAAATACAGCCTCCGGCCCGTGTTTGAGTATTTGTCGAAGGTGGACGGGCTAAATGTTGCGTTTGCTGAGGATTGTGTCGGCGACGCTGTTGCCGCCCAGGCCGCTTCGATGGCGGCGGGCGACGTGCTTTTACTCGAAAACCTCAGGCTCCACGCCGGCGAAGAAAAGAACGATCCGGACTTCGCCCGTCAGCTCGCGACGCTCTGCGACGTTTACGTCAATGACGCTTTCGGCACGGCGCATCGTGCCCACGCCTCGACCGAGGGCATCACGCATTACGTCGGCGACAGCGTTGCCGGCCTGCTGATGGAAAAGGAGCTCGAATATCTCGGCCGGGCGCTCAATTCGCCCGAGCGCCCGTTCGTCGCCATTCTCGGCGGCGCCAAGGTGTCGGACAAGATCCCGGTCATCGAATCGCTGATCGCCCGCAAGGTCGATAAGCTGCTCATCGGCGGGGCGATGGCATACACGTTCTTTAAGGCGGCCGGCTACACGGTCGGCAAATCGCTCGTCGAGGACGATATGATGCCCAAGGCCCGCGAGATCGAACAGATGGCGGCCGACGCGGGCGTCGAACTGCTCCTGCCGACCGATCATCAGGTCGTCGACAGCTACGACCCGCTCCATTCACGCCGGACGATCCCGATCGCCTTCACCAACACCGGCCTCGTCGGCCTTGATATCGGCGTTGACACGGCCGCCCTGTTCACCAAGGCGCTCGAAGGAGCCAAGACCATCGTTTGGAACGGCCCGATGGGAATGTTCGAGGAAAAACCCTTTGACGAAGGCACGCTCGCCGTCGCCAAGGCCGTCGCCGATGCAACGGATCACGGCGCGATCTCGATCGTCGGTGGCGGCGATTCGGTCGCGGCCGTCAATCAGGCCGGGCTCGATTCGCGGATCAGCCACATTTCGACCGGCGGCGGTGCCACGCTCGA
>CALDGX010000145.1 GCA_937941715.1 uncultured Chloracidobacterium sp.
CGGCCGACGACCTTGACGGCGCCGCGCCATTTTTCGTGCAGTTCAAACCGCCATATCTCGATCTCGGGGTCGATGGCCGCGGCAAAAAGCTCGAGGTCGCGGTGAAAGCTCAACGCCGGTGCCGCCAGATAGACGAGCGACGGTCGGTCGATGATCTCGCGGCCGCCGAAAAGGTCAGCGGCAGCGAGGATGCCGCGCCGCCGCTGAAGCTCGATCTTGCGCCAATAGTCGGCTGCCTGAAAGATCATCTCGCGGTCGGGTTTGGTCTTGAGTTCGATGATGACGAGACGGCCGTCCCGGCGAAGGGCGAGCAGGTCGATCTTGTCGTTGGACGAGCGAAACTGATTATAGATCGGGGCAAGGATCAGGTTGTCATCGAGGAGCTTGACGTTGCGGCGAAGTATCGATTCGAGCCACGCCTCAGGAGCTGCTCGGTAAAGCCGGTGGCGGCGGTTGGGCGGCGAGGCCGAGCGGTGGAGTTCGAGTTCGGTAACGAGCGATGCGAGCTTATCGGTATTCTCGGCGGACAATAGCGGGCGGTTTGGCCCGATGCCGAACCAGGCCCGCTCGCGCCCGAGCACGGTTCGAACACGGGCGAAGGGCAGCCCGTTGAACCTCAGCGTTTCGCCCTGCTTTGAATAAACGATGTCGATATTGCGGGGTGACAGAGCGATGATCGACGCGGCTGTCTCGCCCGGACGCGGATCAACCGGCAGGACCAATTTTCTCGGCCGTTCACGCCAGAGTTCGCGGATGGTGCTCGTCGGTAGTTCGACCAGCCGCGGCGGATCAGCCTTACGCGACACCTCGACGACCGTGATCACGCTTTTCCAGCGAGGGGTAAAAAGCGCGAGCAGTTTTTGCAGGTTTCGGGCGGGACGGCGTTCGGCGATGATCCAGATGTCGAGGATCGGCTTCTTTTTTCGCGTACTGAGCTTTTCGAACCATAGTATGGCGGCCGCGGCCATCGTCTCGGCGTTGAGTTTACCGGTCACGTCGGCGATCGCCGCAAAGTACTTTCCGTCACGAGCAAAGGTGATCTGGGCGAGGCGGCCATTGTCGGCATTGAGGGCGACCCGCTCGAGCCGGGTGCCGTAATAGCTCTCGGCGATCATCCGGCCGATCTCATTGGCCTTTTGAAGCCGGGCGAGCTCGATCTCGGCCGAAAGCTCGGCCGCCGGCGTTCTCGGGATCAGCCTTATGGCCTGGCGATCCCGGCCGAATGCTCCGGCCACGTCAAGTTCGATCTCACTGCCCTCGATGACAAACCCGTTCAGCCGCCACGTGTGAAACCCCGAGTCGTCCGGAAACCCGAAAAGCGTCTTGCCGTCGAGCACCTCGATGTCCAGCTCGCCGCAGTTCAACGGAAACGAACGCCCACCCTCGCGGACCAAAAGCCATTCGAAATGGCCGTCGATCAGCGAGCGTAATTCGTCGGCATCTACCATTGATGATTTTCAGAAAAATATTTGATCATTGCCGCTGACCAGTCGTCGTAACCCTGTTCGGACGGGTGGATGCCGTCGGCAAAAAAGCCCTCGATCCGTACCTCGACCGGCTGCGGGTAATAAAAGACGCGCTCCATGTCGCGGGTAAACTCCTTGATATTTGCGTCGTGCATCTGCGAGAGTTGCCAAAGGAGTTGCTTGGAGGGCGGCGGGATCGCATTGGTGTACTTGATCATCGGGCAGTTTGAGATAAAGATCACCGCGTCCGGGTGCCGCGTACGCATTATCCCGATCAGTTCGGTCATATCTGTGCGCCATTTCCGCGGGCTCGAGAGCTTCATCACGTCGTTGCCGCCGATGCCGAGCAGGATATAGTCGAAAGGTTTGTCCGGCATGTGCGGGACGAGCTCGTCTATCGTACGGCGGGCGGTCACGCCGTTTTTGCCGAGTACGTCCCACTCGACCGGCCGCCCGATGCGGCCGCTCAGATGCGCGGCAAACCGTCCCGCCAGAGCCAGTTCGTGGTTGCGGGCACCGAGGCCGGCGACCGTCGATTCGCCGAGGACGAAAAGTTTGGCGGGGTCATCGCCCTCGCCGGCGACACCTGTTTTAGGGCCGGCCGCGTCGGGCAGCACTCCGACCTTCCAACGAGCGATCGAACCCTGCAGGAACAGGAACGGAGCGATCGGCGCGATCACAGCCGCTCCGATCATAAACCTCGCCTGCAGACGCTTTAGGTTGGTCTCGTCCTTGTCCATTGATATCGTTATGTTAGAATTTAAATACTCTAATGCAATTGTCAAATCTACCCAAAATACTGCTTATTCTTGCACTCTCGGCCGCCGTTTTTCAGGGCTGCGGCGGAACAAAGAACGCCGACAAGGCCGCGGGCCCGCCGGCTGACGCTCAGCGGACAGAACCGCCGTACGCCAATGCCGAACCGGAAAAATATCAGACCGAGATCGTCGTGACGACGGGCAGCCTGGTCGAGAAGTTCATGGCCGTTCGCAGCGGCGGTAAATGGCGTGTCGATACGGCTTACGGCGACCCGAAACAGGTCACGTCGCTCCGTACTGACAAGGATTACGTGTTGTCGATCGCGGCCAAGTCCTATGCCAATTACCAGTCCGGACATGGTTACGACGAACGGGCCAGGATGGTCGAGGACATCACCCGCGGGATGATAAACAGCCGCACGAACGCCGTTTTTGAAAAGCTTGGCACCGAGGGCGGCGTGACAAAATACCGCAGATGGGGCGAGTCAGGTAAGGACCTCGTATCGATCGTCAGCTTTGACGAAAAGGCGGGCGTTCCGGTCAAGATGGAGATCTTTAAGAGCACGCCCGGCACCGGCCCGGCCGACGTCACCGTCCAGCTCGTGAACTTTAAGGCCGAACCTGACGAGGCACTGCTAACGATCCCGAAAGATTTCAAAGAGGTCCCGATCGAGGATATGAAAAAGGTCCTCGTCGCCGCACCCTAGAGTATGAGCGAACACTCAAAGCGAACCGAGATCACGCCCGAACAGCGTGCCTTTGCCGAGCACTCGCTGCATGAACTTTCGTTCTCGAAGCTCATCGGGATGCGGCTGGTCGATCTGCAGCCGGACGTCGCGGTGATAAGCATCGAGATGCGCGACGACCTGCGGCAGCCGAGCGGTGTGCTGCACGGCGGCGTGACGGCGACCTTGATCGATACGGCGATGGCGTTTGCGGTGCGGACGCGGCTCGGTATTGACGAGGCGACGGCGACCATCGACCTCACGGTCCATTATCTGCGGCCGCACCTGAGCGGCACTTTTACCTGCACGGCGAAGGTCGTCCGGGCGGGCAAGCGGATCTTCACCGTATCCGCCGAGGTGCACAATGAGGAAGGAAAGCTCATCGCGACCGGCCTCTCGACATACACGCGAGTTTGACGGGTCTATCGGGTCTTCGCTGCCATGGAACAGCTACGCAAATTCGGACGATATTTTAAGCCGTATAAATGGATGATCCTGGCAGGGATCTTTTTCATTTTGTGCTCGATGTCGTTCGGGCTGTTCGTTCCTTACATGGTCGGCCAGGCGATCGACGATCTGCGGGCGGGCGTGACCCGCGAAAAGATCATCTTTTATCCGCTGGTCATACTCGGTATCAACATCGCGAGCGGTGTCTTTCTGTTCCTGCAGCGGCGAGTGCTGATCAACACCTCGCGGCATATCGAGTTTGATATGCGGCAGGATTTTTACGGCGCACTGGTCGGACAGTCGCTCGAGTATTTTCAAAACAATCGTGTCGGCGACCTGATGGCGCGAGCGACCAACGACCTCGCGGCCGTCAGGCAGATCGTCGGTCCGATGATACTTTACAGCTTTCAGGCTATTTTCGCCCTGGCGATATCGCTGCCGATAATGCTCAACATTTCGGTAAAGCTGACGCTTTTGTTGCTGATCCCGATGCCGCTTGTCAGCCTGACGGTCAAGTATCTTGGCGACCAGATCCACCGACGGTTCGAAAAGATCCAGGGCTTTTTCTCGGACATCACGGCCCGTGCTCAAGAGAACCTGACCGGCGTCCGTGTGATCCGGGCGTATGCCCAGGAGGACGCCGAGATCGAAAAGTTTCAGGAACTCAACCGCGAGTACGCACAGCGTAACCTGCAGCTGGTCAAATATTCGGCGGCGATGAGGCCGCTACTGTACTTTTTCATCGGGCTCGGCTTTGTCATCATCGTCGCGGTCGGCGTGCCGATGGCCGTCAGGGGCGAGATCTCGGCCGGTGATTTTACGGCGTTCATGCTCTATCTGCAGCGGATGATCTGGTATCTGATCGCACTCGGGTACGTGGTAAATCTATATCAACGCGGGACCGCCAGCCTCAAGCGATTCAACGAGATACTCGAGGCCGAACCGTCGATCAAGGATGATCCCGGCGTCAGCGAAAAGCCCCCGATACGCGGCGCGGTCGAGTTTCGCGGCCTAAACTTCGCCTATAACGGCAAAGCGGTTCTGCAGGACATCGATCTCGCGATCACGCCGGGATCGACGGTCGCTTTTGTCGGCCGCACAGGCAGCGGCAAATCGACGCTCGTCAGCCTCATCCCGCGGCTACTCGACGCACCGGATGGCACCGTGTTGGTTGATGGCGTCCCTGTCCGCGAATATCCGCTCGAACAACTGCGCCGCTCGATCGGCTTTGTCCCGCAGGAGACGTTTCTGTTCTCCGACACTTTAGCGGCGAACATCGCATTCGGTGTTGAAGAATCTGAACCCCGGATACGCAACGCTGCCGAGACCGTCAGTGGCGGCGAAAACGAGATCGGCGGTGAAATGACCGTTGAAAGAGCTGCGGCCATCGCGGGGCTTGCCGACGACATTGCGGGTTTCCCGGGCGGCTACGAGCAGCTCGTCGGCGAACGCGGGATCACGCTCTCGGGCGGGCAAAAACAGCGGACCGCCATCGCCCGTGCCGTAATGCGCGAGCCGCGGATCCTGATACTCGACGATTCGCTGTCGGCGGTCGACACCTACACCGAAGAAAAGATACTGCACAACCTGCGCGACGTCCGCTCGGGCCGGACGACGCTGATCGTTTCGCATCGCGTTTCGACCATTCGCGACGCGGACCTGATCTGTGTTCTCGATCACGGCCGCATCATCGAACGCGGCACCCACGACGAACTCCTCGCCCTCGGCGGCGAATACGCGGACCTCTATGAGCGGCAGCTGCTCGAGGAAGAACTGGACGCCGCCGAATAAAAAATTTGCGGCAAAAGAAACCTTTTCCGGGTTTCGGGTATCAAACCAGACAAAAGGCCGCGGTCCTTTCCTGAATTAAAAAACTGACCAATTTTGAGGAGTTGTTATGCGCAAAGTTTTATATTTGCTTGTGGTATTGGTGTGTTCTGCGGCCGCGGCTTTCGGGCAACAGGCGTCCGAAGGCAGCCTTTTTGCCGTCGGAGAAAAGGGAAATGACCTCGGGGCCTGCCCGCTGAAAACGACGGCGGTCAGGACCGACGTCAGCGGTTTTCTGGCCCGTGTGAACGTGCGGCAGGAGTTTCAAAACTCGTTTGCCGAGCCGATCGAGGCCGTTTATGTTTTTCCGCTGTCGCAGAACGGGGCCGTTGACCGAATGACGATGACGGTCGGATCGCGCGTCATTCGCGGCCGGATAATGAAGCGTGAAGAGGCCCGGAAGACCTACGAGGCCGCCAGGAGCGAGGGCCGGGCGGCGAGTCTGCTCGATCAGGAACGCGTCAACATCTTTACCCAGTCCGTTGCCAACATCATGCCGGGCGAGACCGTTGTGGTCGAGATCAGCTATATCGAAACGCTCAAATACGAGGACGGCGCATACGAATTTGTTTTCCCGATGACGATCGGCCCGAGGTACATACCCGGCGGCGTCAAGGACGCGGCAAAGATCTCGCCGCCCATCGCCCAAACGCGAAACGGCAGCGACATTTCGATTGAGGTCAACCTGAACGCCGGCGTGCCGGTCGAGGATATCCGTTCGACGTCGCACGACATCGATCGGGCTGACCTTTCGCCGGGTTCGTCAAGGGTGACGCTCCGTGGTGAAAAGACGATACCGAACAAGGATTTCATTCTGCGTTACGATGTGACCGGCAAGCGGATCGAGGACGCTCTGCTCACGCACCGCGACGAACGCGGCGGATTTTTCACGCTCATTTTGCAGCCGCCGGATATGCCGGCCGCCGAGGACCGGACGCCGAAAGAGATCGTTTTCGTGCTCGACACAAGCGGGTCGATGGAGGGCTTTCCGATCGAAAAGGCCAAAGAGGCGATGAAACTATCGCTCGATGGCCTCTATCCGGAGGATACGTTCAATATCATCACGTTTGCGGGCGATACGGCGATACTTTTCGAAAAGCCGGTTGCCGCAACGCGAGCCAATCTCGACGCCGCTCAGGCATTCCTGGCCGAACGACGCGGCTACGGCGGCACCGAAATGATGAAGGCCATCAAGGCGTCGCTCGAGCCGTCAGACGCGTCCGATCATCTGCGCATCGTCTGCTTTATGACCGACGGCATGGTCGGCAACGAGGACGAGATCATCGCCGAGGTCCAGCGTCACCCGAATGCCCGGGTTTTCAGCTTTGGCATCGGCAGTTCGGTCAACCGCCTGCTGCTTGATAAGATCGCGGCCGAGGGTAGGGGCGAGGCGGCATATGTCGCGCTCGAGGACGACGGTTCAAAGGCGGCACGAAAATTCTACGAGCGTGTCCGCTCGCCGCTGCTGACCGATCTTTCGATCGAATGGAACGGTATGCCCGTCGCGGACGTCTATCCGGGCCGACTCACTGACCTCTTTACCGCACGGCCGGTCACGATCTACGGCCGCTACACAAAAGCGGCGAGCGGCGTCATCAAACTCAAGGGTAAGGTCGCCGGCCAGCCGTACGAACGTTCGATCAATATCGACCTGCCCGAGTCGGCCGCCGCGAACGACGCGCTTGCGACGCTCTGGGCACGCACTCGCGTTGATGAACTCTCGATGGGCCGCCTCAATGCCGGCGCCAAGAATGGCGAAGACCTCGACAAACAGATAACGGGCATCGGGCTCGAGTTTGGCATTATGACCAAATTCACGTCCTTCGTCGCGGTCGAGGATCGCGTCGCCAACCCGAAC
>CALDGX010000146.1 GCA_937941715.1 uncultured Chloracidobacterium sp.
GCGAGTTCCTTGAGGGCCTTTAACGCGGGTTTTGCCGGCCGGCCGCCGACCACCGTGTCGAGATCACTAAGAGCACTGCGGAGCCGGCGTACGGCCACACGCATATCATGTATTCCGTCGGTCTGGAAAGGCTCGATGGCATTTGGAAGCTGAGCAAACACCGCATCGAAAAGCGAGCGCAAACCACGCTCGAACCAATCCGCCGGATCGTTCGCGTTCAGAACCATTGCGGCTCTGGGTTCGTTTTCCATCCACCGTAATTATATCAAATTCAATTGAGATCAGGGTTGGAACTCCTTATTGCATCGACAGTTTCGGGATGTTCGAGGGCTGAGAGGTCGCCCGCGTCTTCGCCCAGATACGCCGCCCGGATGACGCGGCGCATCACTTTTGCGTTTCGCGTCTTTGGCAGAGCCGGGACAAAGTGAATTTTCGACGGCGCAAGCGGCTTGCCCATGTCTTTGGCGACAAGAGCCTTCAAATCCTGTTGCAGTGATGAGTGATGAGTTATGAGTGATGAGTTGTCAGACTCCGATTCGTCAACCGCCGGTAACCCCTCACCGCTCAATACTACAAATGCGACCATTGCCGTGCCTTTAACTTCGTCGGGGACGCCGATTACCGCGGCTTCGGTAACGAGCGGGTGGGCGACGAGAAGGCTCTCGACCTCGGCCGGGCCGACGCGTTTGCCCGCGACCTTTAGCGTGTCGTCTGAGCGGCCGAGGATAAACCAGTGATTGTCCTTATCACGCATGGCAAAATCCCCGTGGACCCAAATGCCCGCGAACCGCCGCCAGTAAGCATCTAGATAACGTTCCTTTTCCTGCCAAAATCCGCGCGCCATACCGATCCAAGGCTGTTTTATGACAAGCTCGCCAACCTTGCCCGCCGGAACCGGCTTGCCGTCTTCATCGAGAATGTCAACGTCCATTCCCGGACACGGAGCAGGGAACGAGCACGGCTTGATCGGAAGCAGCGGATTGCCCATCAGGATGCCGCCCGCGATCTCGGTACCGCCGCTGTAGTTGATGATCGGCAGTTTCGAATTGCCGACCTTTTCAAACAACCACCACCACGGTGCCGGATTCCACGGCTCACCGGTCGAGGCAAATGCGCGCAGGGAACTGAGATCGTGGCGTTCGAAAGGAGCGCGGACACTCTTGTCCGCATCGCCGCTTGCGGCGACAGAACCGCCAAATTTCCATTCTTCAGGTGAACTTACGAGTCCCGCCACTACCGGATTTTGTTGTATATAATGGGCCACCCTGACAAAATGCTCTTCGTCCCGAATGTAGCGATCAAAGGAGTTCTCCTGCCAAACCGAGCCGGTCTGACCCAAATATTGATTGATCTTCCTGGCCGAAACGCTCTTAATTCGCTTAATGAACGCTGCGAGATCGTGTCCTTCCCTCAATCGCACCAGGATGTGGACGTGGTTTGGCATTATCACCCAAGATCTTAGATCGCAGCTATTGCCGTTTTCATTGAGAAGCGTCTCTTGAACAATAGCGGCAACTGCCGGGTCATGGAGTATACATTCGCCGGCACCCTTGTCGAGGTAGTCCTCGACTCTCGTACGATATTCTTCCGAGTCTTCTTCGAGTTTATCGTGCTGCAATTGGAGTTTTAGGCTCTCAAGCACTGGGGCCGGCAGGGAATCGGCGAGCCTAAAGGTGATGAACTGAGTTACGGTGCCGTCAAAATGCGGCAGTCCGCCGTGCCGATACCATCCGCGTCGCGGCGATCTTTGTTCGTGCTTCGCACTCATGCGGACAGGAGTGTCCGCGCTCCGTTCTTCCGCCGCCGCGAGCGATCGGATCAACGTCGGCGAGATGCCCAGCACCTCGACTTTGTGCTTTGCACAAAACTCCCACATGCGGTCAGGCGTCGGGTAGTCAGGGGCTCCGTCGTAGATGCAGATCGTCGCACCGTTTATCAATGCTCCGTAGATCAGCCACGGGCCCATCATCCAGCCGATGTCGGTGTACCACGAGATACGCGTACCTTTGCCGACATCCGTCCCAAATGCCATATCCTGCGCCGCCTTGATCGGAAAACTCGCGTGCGTATGCGCAATGCCTTTAGGCTTGCCGGTCGTGCCGGAGGTGTAGAGGATTATTAGCGGGTCTTCGGCGGAAGTTGGTTCAGGATCTAGAAGGCTATCGTGAACCCACTCGCCTTTTACCGCGAGTTGAACGATAGGAAGCGTTGATATGCAGTGTTTGGATTCACCCCAAAAATCTTCATCGATTCGCCCGATTGTGAAAAGGTAGTCCAGGTTTGGGCAAAGAGCTGAGGCCTGATCTGCGACGGAGAATGCATCGAAAGGTTTTCCCCTTCGTGGAAAGCCGTCACAAGTAAACAAGGCTTTGGCATCTACCGCGTTCAATCTCGATGCGATCGCGTCGACACCATAGCCTGAAAAGACCGGCACGGCTATGGCACCGATTCGTCCGATTGCTAATAAGACTGCGACGGTCTCGGCCATCATTGGGAGATGTATGCCGATTGCATCGCCCTTTACAAATCCTTTCCACCTTAAAGCCCCCGCGAGAGACTCAACCGCTTCGAAAAGTTCGCCGTACGTCCATTCGAGTTCCTTTCCTTCCTCACCCTCCCAGAACACCGCCGGCTGATCTTTCATCTCGTCCGTCTGCCATCGGTCGAGGCACATTTCGGTGATGTTGAGC
The DNA here is from genome assembly GCA_937941715.1 of uncultured Chloracidobacterium sp. Taxonomy (GTDB): domain Bacteria; phylum Acidobacteriota; class Blastocatellia; order Pyrinomonadales; family Pyrinomonadaceae; genus OLB17. Next base: position 2,691 of record CALDGX010000146.1, read on the forward strand.
CCGGCCGATGGAGAGCGGAAACTCTTGTCCGCATCGCCGGTTCCTCCGGCGAGAACGGATGCAGCGGATTCGGTATCTTCGTCAATCGATAGTTGCTCAGTCTCCGCGTTATCTTTGAACGCCGAAGCGGCATTCATGCGGACAGGAGTGTCCGCGCTCCGATCGTAGAGGTTCGCGCTCCGCTTGAACCACTCCGGAAACTCAATTCCATCCGTCGTGTCGAGCAGCTTTTCGTAAGGTGGGTCGAAGCGGATATCGAGAAATTTCAAAACTTCCTCGGTGAACTTTTCGACATCATTTATCGAATACGCGTACAACTCATCCCATGTTGCGACGCCGACCTGACGCATGAACTTTGTGAGCTGCGCACGTTCGACGACGTCGGGCGTGGGCGTCCAGGCGACAGGCTGATCTTCGAGGAGGTTTTGGTCGTTCATAAGAAAATTTAGCCACAGATTAACACAGATGGGCACAGATTTTCAGGACGGCTTGTGAATCGCCGATCCCATCTAAACGCGGGTGGTCGTATGCCGAATTCGGACACGCGGCATTTTAACTATCTTGATTTATCTGTGTTAATCTGTGTCCATCTGTGGTTTGATTTCATAGTTCTATGAGCGAAAACTCATCATCAATTCAGCTTCCAAACAGTCTATTTGCAGGCAAGACGGCAATCGTCACAGGGGCTTCACGCGGCGTCGGCAGGGCCACAGCATTACGTTTGGCTGAGGGCGGGGCGAATGTCGTCGTCAATTACATCATCAGCGATGACGACGCGCTTGAGACCGTCGATCTTTGTATCAAAAAGGGTGTCGAGGCGATCGCCGTCAGAGCCGATGTGTCCGAGTATGAAGGTGCCCATAAAGTCGCTTCCGAGGCGATCGAGAGATTTGGCCGGATCGACCTTTTGGTCTGCAACGCGGGTGTCTGGGACGGTGCCCCGATCGAGGAAATGTCCGAGGAACTCTGGAACAAGGTCATCAATACCAACCTCAAATCGGCATGGGCGATGACAAAGGCATGCGTGCCGGCGATGAAAAAGCGTGATTCTGCCGCGATCGTCATGGTCTCGTCAACGGCCGGCCAACGCGGCGAAGCAAATTACTCAAATTACGCGGCGTCAAAGGGAGGACAGATATCATTTACCAAGGCACTGGCCAGCGAACTTTGCCCAAAGATACGGGTCAACGCAGTTGCTCCGGGCTGGATCGAGACCGCTATGGTCAGGCCGGTTTTCGATGACGAAGCTTATAAGCAAAGTGTCATCAGATCGA
>CALDGX010000147.1 GCA_937941715.1 uncultured Chloracidobacterium sp.
GTAGCGAAATTCCTTGTCGGGTAAGTTCCGACCTGCACGAATGGCGTAACGATCTGAAAGCTGTCTTAACGAGGGACACAGCGAACTTGTAGTACCGGTGAAGATGCCGGTTTCCCGCATCAAGACGGAAAGACCCCGTGCACCTTGACTACAACTTGATAGTGATTTCGGGCAAACGATGCGCAGCATAGGTGGGAGGCTTTGATGTCAGGCTTTTGGGCTTGGCGGAGCCACAGGTGAGATACCACCCTTCGTTTGTTTGGACTCTAACCTCGTTCCGTAATCCGGATCAGGGACATTATCAGGCGGGTAGTTTGACTGGGGCGGTCGCCTCCTAAAGAGTAACGGAGGCGCTCGAAGGTTGGCTCAGGCTGTTTGGAAATCAGCCGCAGAGTGTAAACGCATAAGCCAGCTTAACTGCGAGACATACACGTCGAGCAGGTACGAAAGTAGGAGTTAGTGATCCGGCGGTCGCTTATGGAAGTGCCGTCGCTCAACGGATAAAAGGTACGCCGGGGATAACAGGCTGATCCTGCCCAAGAGTTCACATCGACGGCAGGGTTTGGCACCTCGATGTCGGCTCATCATATCCTGGGGCTGAAGAAGGTCCCAAGGGTTCGGCTGTTCGCCGATTAAAATGGTACGTGAGCTGGGTTCAGAACGTCGCGAGACAGTTCGGTCCCTATCTGGTGTGGGCGCAGCAAAATTGAAGGAATCTGACCTTAGTACGAGAGGACCGGGTTGGGTTGACCTCTAGTGTACGTGTTATCACGCCAGTGGTATCGCACGGTAGCTATGTCGAGCATGGATAAACGCTGAATGCATCTAAGCGTGAAGCCAGACCTAAGATTAATTTTGCCAGTGAGACTCGTGGAAGACCACCACGTAATAGGCTGGAGATGTAAGTGCAGTAATGTATTAAGTTGACCAGTACTAATTGTCCCAAGGCTTGACCATAAAATTTGTTGACTAGCAAATTTTTAATCGAGCAATTTGTGGAATGATACAATGTATTCAGTTATCAGATATCAGGTTTTGAAAATTCTGACTTCGTTCATGATCGATCGATGTCAAACAGTTTTCCGGTGATATTGTCGGTAGGGTCACACCCGTTCCCATCCCGAACACGGAAGTTAAGCCTACTGGAGCCGATGATACTGCACCTTTCAGGTGTGGGAAAGTAGGAAGTCGCCGGATTTAATTCGAAAAAAGCCCGCTCATTACGAGCGGGCTTTTTTCGTGATGTGGTCCCCAACTTTTTGCAACTATTTGCTTACAAGGCGTTATACTCAATGATGGCCCAAGTTTGCTATGAACCTTGAGCGTTTCTTTAATGGGATCTCTTATACCGTAGTCTTTTGCGGCTTTCTATCGCTGTGGGTTTCAGGTACGTTCGGGGTCGTGAGCACGCTCCTGTTCTTAAGCGTCTTCGTCTTAGCGGGATTGACGGAAGGCTCGAAATGGCAGGTATCCGAAAGGGCCGGTACGGTATTGATAGTTCTCGCACTCCCGGCGTTTTATTTGGGGTGGAGATCCGGGATCTTTATGTTTTCCGGGGCCGAAGCCGCGATCGCGGGTATTCTTGCTCGAATGATACTGTCATTGACAGCAATAAAGCTGCTGCAGAAGAAGAGTGGCCGTGACTGGATATTCCTGTATTTGATGGCCTTTTTTCAAGTGCTTCTAGCCGCGGGGCTCAGTATCAGTGCGGTTTATCTCGCATCGTTCATTCTCTTTTTATTGGTGACGGTCTGCGCGATCATTGCTTTTGAGATCCGCAAAACATCAAATGCCGTCTTGTGCCGTGGTGATGGCGACACAGACCGATCGAAACCCGGAGCGATCGCGGTTAAACGATTACCTGCCGCGGCGTTCACCATTATCGTTTTGACATTTGTTTTGGCATTACCACTTTTCTTCGTGCTTCCGCGAGTCGGTAGTGCGGGGCTCGGTGGTGGGCAATCAAATCTTGCGACCAGCTCCGGTTTTTCGGACATAGTCAAGCTCGGGGGGATCGGCAAGATTCAGCAGAACGATGCAGTAGTTATGCGTGTTCGATCGGATGGCAATATTCGTTCGGCGGAAGGGATGTACTTGCGGGGCGTTGCGCTCGATACATTCAGCAATAACACGTGGAGCAAATCGAAACGTTTCTCGTCCGAACCATATGTTCGCGGCGATCGTGACGTTATCCAATTTGATTTCGCAACGGGTCGTGACACTTTGATCGCACAAACGATCTATCTAGAACCATTGGATTCCCCGGTGCTTTTCGGCATGCCGCGGGTCGTCGCGGTTCAGGGCAATTTTCCGGTACTTAATCGTGATGGATATGGGGCGATCACGTTTCAACGCAGTGACGACCGTGTCAGTTACAAGGTCTTTTCTGATGTGAGCCAACCATCCCGGGATATTCTCAGGACTGACAACGGTGCATATCGGACGGACGATTCAAACTATCTTCAATTGCCTCCGGATCTGGATGGGCGTCTATCTGCCATGGCAGCTTCGGTGATTGCCAATAAGTCGAATCGTTATGACAAGGCCGTCGCCATCGAGCGATTTCTTCAATCGTCATTTGGCTACACTCTCGAACAAAAGGCGGGTGGCGATCAGCCACTATCGGACTTTCTATTTAACGTAAAAGAGGGACATTGTGAGTATTTCGCAACGGCGATGGCCGTGATGCTGAGAACTCAAGGTATCGCTGCTCGCGTTGTGAACGGTTTTAGCGGCGGTGAATATAATGACACCGCTGATGTGACGATCGTCAGGCAGCGGAATGCCCATGCATGGGTCGAAGTTTATTTCCCTAGAGAGTCTGCTTGGGTCACTTTTGATCCAACGCCGTTCGCCGGCCAGCCGCAGGCGGGATCGTCGTCGGGAATGATGAGCGGTTTAAGCAAATACATCGAAGCGGTTGAGATGTTCTGGATCCAGTATTTTGTGGCCTACGACAATCAAGAACAGGCTTCGATCGCAAGATCGGTGCGTCGTGGATTCTCAGACTATCAATCGACGGCATCGGAGGGATTTTTGCGTGCCCAGCAAATGATCGCCGAGTGGTGGGCGGAGGTACGAGGTGACAAAGGGGCATCGTCCAGTGCCGCCGCGATCGGAACTGCCTTGGCATATGCGATCGGAGCGATCGTGCTGATAGTGACGGGCATATGGCTGATTCTCCGGATCGCACGCCATCGGGTATGGGCGCATTTGTGGAATCGATTGTCGGTAAAACGCGACAGGTCGATCGTTGATTTTTATGACAAGATGCTCGAGATCCTTGCGGCCCAGGGGATCGTCCGACAGCCGGATCAAACACCGATGGAATTTGCCCAGGTTACTGGCTCGCCGGAAGTATCTGTGATAACTGAGACCTACAATGAGGTGCGGTTTGGTAATCGACGACTGGAAAAGAAACAGACTGCAGAGATCGAAGAGCTCCTTAAGTGTATAATTGGCCGCACATAAGCGATCGTTCCGGTAGTCCGGATCCCCGGGCCTCACGGCCACGACCAGTTCCAAGCCCCTTATCGATGAGTGTTCGATTTAGTCGGTTGCGAACAGGTGCGCAATGAAGTGGGTTGGTGTTGTCCACGGGTAACGCGGACTGTATCGGCTATAAATCGTTCAGAACGTAGTCGGTTCCGCGACGAGTTCGATTCCGGTGACGCTATCGTTGACGCTTAGGACGAAAGGCCGGACTTGAAGATTTTTGGTCTCTGCAGAAATTAGATATGTTGCGCCGGTCGGAACGTCAAAGAAATTGAAGTATCCAAATGCATTTGTCAGTGCAGTTATTTGAAACTCGGAATCGCCGCTCAACACAACCACGGCATTCCGAACAGGCCGCCCCGAAGGATCAGTAATTCTGCCTTCGACCGAGACACCGGCGGCCGTCGGTGAAACAAGCGTGACTGATCCGTCCGTCGCAACACTTCCAGGTAATCCCTCATTAAACATGAAATTCTGCCAGGTCAATGGGGAAGTCTCGCCGGCTGCCCCAACCGCGGTGAATTGGAAATTGAAAAGAGTGCCGGACCCGGAAATCGGGATCGTGCCGAACAGGACAACCTTGAGCAGGCCGGGTGACGGCGAATTGTATGTCACAACTAGTCCGCTCCCAAGTGTTCCTAACGTGCTCACAGGAACCGCTTGCGGCGTTATGATCGCCGGGTTGAATAACAGGTCAAACTGCCAGGATATGATGCCTTCACCAGTGGTGTCGGTGACGGCAACCGGAACCAAAAAACTAGTGCCGACATGTTGGTTCACGGCTGGCGCCGCAACCGTCACTATTGCAGAATTGCCTGGCGATCGCTTAGACCGATAGGGGATCCTATGTTGCAACGGCGATGATCCCGATCGATCATTATCAACTGCAAAAACGTTTTCAATGGTCGATAGCGATAAGAAAAGAAGAGCGGCAATAATCGCCGGCCGAAGAACGTGCTGCATAGATTTGCTTGCCATATTCATAGTTAATTACTTTCCGCGATCAACTCAATGCCCGAAATATTGTCGCTCACGCTAAGTATCCTCGGCGGAACGGTAAATTGCTTTGAGTCTGCCGATATGACGTAGGCCGCACCCACCGGAATATCTGTGAAGCCAAAATAGCCAAACTGATTGGTACGTACGACGCGCTGAAATGAAAGATCCCCGGCGAGCGTTACAAGTGCATTTCGAACCGGCCTGCCCGACGTGTCAATAACTCGACCGTCGATCGAAACGCCTGCGGCGGTTGGGCCCGCGATCAGTCTTACCGAACCGTTTGCAGCCACATTGGAAGGGTTGCCCTCGTTAAACATGAAGTTCTGCCAGGTTAACGGAGAAGTCTGACCATTGGAGCCGACAGCCGTGAACTTAAAATTGAAAAGTGTCCCTGAGCCCGATATTGGTGTTGAGCCAAACAGCACAACCTTTAATAGGCCTGGAGTCAACGCGTTCACGGTGACGGCAAATCCGCTGCCCAATGTGCCGGCTGTGTCGATCGGCGAAACCTGAGGTGTGATAATTGCCGGGTTGTACAAAAGATCAAACTGCCACGAAATGATCCCCGCTCCGGTAGTGTCGGAAACGGTTACGGGAACCGCGAAGCTTGAACCTACCATCTTGTTCACGGCCGGGGCTGTAACATTTATGGTGACATTCGGAGCTTCATTTTTGAACTCCGAAGGTGCAAGCGGGGAGAACGAAGTCGGTGGAATCCAGTTTCCCGAGACTTCGCCCATTAAGATCGCAGCATAATCCTCGGCCGTTTGATCCGGTGCCATTTCGACGTAATTGCGGTTTGGCGGAATGAACTTCCAGGTGCCGGTACTGCCGATATTCGGTATAAGCACCACCCATTGAGCGATCAATGCCGCATCAAATCCCGTGACAATATTGTTGCCGCTCACATCGGCCGCCTGCAGTTGTATCGAATTCAGCGTGATCAAAGAAACGACGTGCTGTGCGATCAGTGCCGAATCAAAACCCGTTATCGCGTAAACATCTGTCGACTTTGTGGGCGTTACAACGTAAGAGCCGGGCCCGAATCCGCCAAAATTGTATGCGCCGGTCAGAAATGCGGAATTGGTCGAGACATTAACGGATCCAACCGCGTTCAGGCTTGTATTTGGAACGGGTTTGAACGCTACCGAGTTGGCGTACGATACCACTCCGCTAACTGCTCCGGAAATGATCGTTACGTCCCCGTTATTGGTCACAGCACAAGGAGTGCCCTCATTGTAAGTGAAACTGGCAATAGAAAGTTGGCTGGTGGAGCCGATCGGGCCAATAGCACTGAAATTAATGTTCAGCAAGGCCCCGGAGCCGGCCAACGGATCGGGACCATACGCCGAGATTATTAGCGTGCCTGGGGTCAGATCATTAACCGTGATTATCTTCGCACTGCTTAGCGTGCCGGCGTTGGTTACAGAAATTTCACTGATGACCGATGGGTCATAGTTCACAACAGCGTCGAACGATATGGCATTACGGCCGAGAAGCTCGGTCGTAATGATCGGTATCGTCACCGAAGCATTCTTTACCGCGGTCTGCCCGATTTGGAATGAGACTCCGATGCAATCGACGATCGTTACGCTGCCGTTTGTCGGCGACGAACACGGGGCTCCTTCATTGTAGGTAAATGAATTGAAGGTAATAGGGCTGCTCGAACCGATAGGCCCGATCACCGTGAAATTTAGCTTTAATAGCGTTCCGGCCCCGACCAGAGGATTTGGAGTGTAAGCTGATATTAGGATCGTTCCGGGGGTCAGAGAGTTGACCGTCACCGTCATTGAACTGCTTAGCGTTCCGGTCGTAATGATTGATACTCCTGTAATTACGGATGGGTCGTATGAAATACTTGTATCAAAGGAAATTATATTGAGGCCGGTTGTATCCGTCGTGTTGATCGGAACTGTCACGACCGTGTTTTGCACGGCTGATAATGCCGGCATCGAAACAACAGGGCATGGAGGGGCCGACGACGCCAACGATCCGGACGTTAAATTATCGCGATCATGGGCGAACACCGCGAACATATTTGAGGTTGTGGACAGAAACAGCAAAAGAGCGACCAGAATGGCCGATCGCCGACGCAAAATATCATATTTGGCAGCTGGCACGGGAATGTCGAAGTGCGTCGATCCCGGCGAAGAGTTGCAAGGCTGAACTAATGACATCAAACCTCCTTGACGATTTGAAAAGACGGGCGGAGCTCAGAAAGCCCCGCCCGCGATGAGATGCCGAGAGTTACTGCTCGG
>CALDGX010000148.1 GCA_937941715.1 uncultured Chloracidobacterium sp.
GGTTCTCCACGAAATGGGACTGCTCGGCATGCAGTTAGAAGCTGTTACGGCGACTACGCCAGATCGCGAGATCAGCTTTGAAGAGTCGCGAATGACCGAGCAAAAGCTTTGTGTCGCAGACCAAAGGCGAGTTCAGGAAGCTGCCAAGAATCGCAATTCGCTACCGCCAAAATGCCCGAACTTCGATGATGAAATGCAGGCGGTTCTCCGGCGTGTCGGACGTCATAAAGTCAGCCGTATGATGATCGACGACTTTGCTGAATTCTATCTGGAAGACGGTGATAAATCTGTCGAAGAACTCGACAGAGACTTCACGACTTTCGATCAACTTGAGCAGTTTGATGAGAATGGTCTTATCGGCATAACAATGAGTTCAAGCCAGCGTTCGGTGGTGGTCTTTGATCTCGATTGTGAGATCGATGCAAACTGTCTTCCATATGAATCAAGAGAGCTTTCGTCACAGCTTCCTAAGCTCTTTGTAGGCCATTCTTTAGGCGGCAACACCGTTCAGGAAGGACGCCGAATGATCAGCTGTGCTGGCTGGGCAATGCCTTCGAGACATCCGTTCTCGGATCAGGAATTCGAGGAATGGCTGGCACTTTCCCTTGATCAGATCTACGACAGCAAAGTCATCCGTTCGGTACGCCGTATCTACTCATTTAAGCAAGGTAGTTTCGAGATCCTTGTAGATCAGGAAATTAACCCTGACTTTGAAGAGATGCAATACGCCGCTTCTGTCCTGCGCCTTTTGTGGCAGCGTCAATACTCAGACTTCCATCTGCGAAGCCTTCGTCACGATTCGTATCAAGAAACCTACCTTGCGATTCGCGGAACGTCGGACACGGCTGATTTAGCCGAACTAAAGAAAAAAGCGTATGCAGATTTTAAGGAACACAAAAGCCTTTCCCTTAAGGAGTTCACGGCTCTTAACACCGTCGCAAAATCTCAGGAAGTTAGGTTGAAGAATCAACTTTCAATCGACGCGAAACGATGGCTCCGAAAGATCGAAATGGCGACTCTTGGACAGCTACGTTTTCTGAAATTCGGTCTCTATAACGACCCGGCCGCGAAGGCATTTAAGCGGCAGGAGAAACAGAAATTGTGGGACGCGGTGAGGGCACGAGACGCGGAACTAAACGAGGCCGTTCGCGCGAATCGCACGATCCAGGCGAGCCTCTTCACGCAGCCCACTGTACAGCGAACACAGGTTAAGGTCGTGCATGCGGCCTGAAAATTGAAGAGCAATATTCAACGAAAGGAGCGGCGGCCAGTATTTTAGGCACAACGCCTGGAAAAACTCTCGCAGATGGCGAAAAGCCGTTCCGTTCGGAGAACAAATAAACCACAAAAGGAGCAAGAAAAAACCATGTCAGCAAATATCTCGATACTTGGAAATGCAGGCCGCGATGCGAGCCTGAAATATTCGGAAAAGGGCACACCCGTCGCGAGCTTTCCGATCGCTTCAAACTCGTTCAAGAACAGCCCGGAAGGGCGTGTGCAGGTCACACATTGGTTCAACGTGGTCGCCTTTGGCAAGACTGCGGAGACGCTCGCCGAGCATGTAAAAAAGGGAACGCATCTGCTTGTTCACGGCAGGCTCTCGTTCAGCCCGTGGAGCACAGATAGGGGCGAGCCCAGATCAGGTGCCGAGATCTCGCTCTTCTCATTCGAGTTTGTCGGATCGAACCGTTCGGGCGGCCAAACGGACCAGGAACCTACTGCCGACAGCCCCGAGCCGGACGTTCCCGAGTTCACGGGCGCGGCTGTTCCAGAGGCACCCGTCAATGAGCCGTTCATCGATCAGTTCTGAGGTAGGTTGTTTCTGCGAGTTGGGGCATAGCGTCGGTGCCGTGCCCCAGTTTCCTATAGAGAAAAACGAGAGGTGGACAATGAGCGTTACCAAGTTAGTTGAGGGTAAAAGCGGGATAGAGAGTACGGCGGAATATGCGCCTCTTGTAACGATCTACGCGGATGCATCCTGCATTCGGAATGGAGCAATCGACTCGTCGGCGGGCTGCGGTGCGGTTATGCTGGATCACAACCGGCTGGAAGTAAAACTGGTTTCAAAATATTTGGGACAGATCACCAATCAGCAGGCCGAGATCCTTGGATGCACGTATGCGTTGGAGCAGCTTCGCAGATATTGTCGTATAGAGATAGTGTCAGACTCAAAGTATGTGATTGATACTATGATGGGCCGAAATCACATGCGTGCAAACCGCTCGTTTTGGTCGCGTCTGGTCAAAGCATGCTACGGGCATCATGTCTCCTGGCGGTGGGTAAAAGGACATTCGGGAGTGCAGTTTCAGGAAGTTGCCGACCGTCTAGCCCGTGCTGCGGCAAGATTATGCTGTGACGTTTCAGCTGATGATATGGAGCAACTGGGCGGGCTTCTGTGTCACGGCTCAGACCGGTTGGATATCCGCGAATTCGAGATGAAGCTTGAAATGATACTAGCCCAATACGAGTCATCTCATCGGCCGTTCGTTCCCGCTGCGAATTTCGATGGGATTGGAACACTTCCTTCTGCTTTTTCCGCCTAGCTCATATTCTTTTAACCGCTAGTTTTAAGCCAGCTTTTGAATGCCGGATCGCGCTCAAAAAGGTGGTTTAGCGCGTACTCGACAACATCGTCATTGGTGATATCGGTACTCATGCTGATGGACGCGAACTGAAGATATTGTTTCAGTTTGCGGTCGGTCGCTTCGAGTACACGTGTGTTCAATTTTACGAAGTTCAAGCGGTTGATCTGCAGCAGCGGACGCTCGAAATTCTGCTTTGTAGAGGGGGTGATATTGTTCTGATCGTTCATTAGTATTTGGTCTCCTTACGTTGGCGAATTTACTGGCTTGGTTGGTAAATCAATCGGCGTGCCGTAGCAGAGAACTGCGGTATTTGTGGCAACGGGCGGCGAATAAACGAACCGCTTTTGGCGTAGAAAAAGAAGCGGATCAAGGGGGCTCCTAAAAAATCAAAAATTACAGCGGCGGGTGTATGACAGGATAGACCAAGAACCAACCCTTGTAATTCACATAAGCCTCGTACTGTCACTAAGTTACGCGGTGTCATCAAAATTACAAACCGCAGTTCTCGCCATATTTCTCGCAAAAGGCACGTATTTTGCTCATGTCCAAATGGTCGGAGAAATTACAAACCGACGAATTGGTGACAAAACGCCGCCACAAAAGTCGAGACATGAGAAAGCGAGACAGAGAGAAAATAATAAAAAACATCGAGTTGGGTATCGAGTCAAAGCAGGGACGGCCGATCAGCGTCAGGCCCTACGATGAGGACCACAAAAAACTTGAGGAGATCGCAGCCGAAACCGGTGAGAACAAGTCCGCGATTGTCCGTCGAATGATCCATTTCGCCTTGACCGATAGACACCAGCATTTTGCTTCGGGTCGCTGTCAGGAAAAGCTCGATTGGCTTGTGCGAACCGGCCGCCAGAACGAGACCGTTGATCTTGCTGTAAGCGACAACATCGGCGAGATTCGAGAAAGCATTTATCGAATGGAATTGGAGCTCGAAAATGCACTAGAACTGCTTCGTCAAGCAAGCTCACTGACTACCGAAATCTACTCGATGTCGAGTATGTCGATTTCGTCACTAAATCTCGTTTTCACAAAGCTCATCGAATATACTTCGCCGGAGACCAGCGACCGCAAACAGAGTGTTGTTATCGCCTCTACCGCAATGGCTGAGCTGATCGAACACGCCGTGTCCGATCTTAAGAAATGTCTCCTGTTCCACGAGCATGTCGCAGGAAACGAATCCCTTCACAACAGCTACCTTGCAACCAAGGTACGAATACTAAAACAGCGAATCGATTCCTTGCCTAAGCCCGCGAATCAAATAGCGAGCGAATCATGAGAATTATTGCCAGCGTCCAATCAAAAAGAGGCAGTTCTCGCGGTCTCATTCATTATCTAGCGCACAGTAAGATTGACCGGAATGCAGAGCCCGAAAGAGGTCGTGAACTTTTTAACGAGTTTACCGAACACCTTACCGTAAGAAGCGCAAACAACTTTCTTAAATCCGATTGCGGCAAAGGCCGTCCCTCAAACAACGAACTTCACCACCTTGTACTTTCATTTCGGCGGGAAGATTTTCAACAACTTGGTTCGACTGATGAGGAACGCCAGCGGCAAGTAAAAATCGTCACAAGATTTGCCATCGGACAGCTTGAAAAGAGTCTCCAAAGCGAGCGACTTGCGTGGGCAGGCGCCGTTCATCTCAACACAGCAAACCCGCACGTTCATATCGCAATTCAAAAGCAATATCTGACCAAAGATCTACAGGGTAGATCGCTGAACAAAATTCCCCGAGAGGTGCTTCCGCACTTTGAGATTGTCGATGGAGAAAAGCGGATTATCGACGGTATTCTGATCGACTCCGCGAAGAAAAAACTTCAGGAGCTCGTTGCGGAACGGACACCTTCACGGGAACATGCCATTGACAAGCAGCACAATCGAAATGCTCTACAAAAACATGACGCCATTAAGTTTCAAAAGGGCGACGGAAATATTCACGAACGAGAGATTCTACGCCGGGGTATTCTTGCCGAATATCAACTCAAATTTAAGGAAGAAAAAATTGCCTTTCTTATCGAAAATCGTGAGAGCCTCAAGTTTCCGATCAGGGATCCGGAGAAAGCAATAACGCAAAGAGTCTCGCTCTTGGAGCTAAGGCAATTAGCGAGCAACTCCGAAGACTGGAGCAAAACACCGCAATCACGCCAGATCATAGCGATAACCAACAGCATACTCGCCCGTGAAGAATCGGAATTCTTCAAGCTAAACGAGGAAACTGCGTCTATTCGTGGCGAAGCAAATAGTATCCGAACCGACTATAAAAAAAGAGGAGTAAAAGTACCACCGCCGGCATTCAATAAACAAGAACTCGATGAACTTCAGAGCGAATGTCTAGCGAACACGAAAATGCGAGAATTTCGCTATCTTGAGCAGGTTAGAACCGACCTTGAGAACAAGAAAGAAATTGCACCTAGAACTGTTTCTGATCTTGGACTTCTCGCTGGACAAAAAGCGGTTTCTGAAATGAGGATGCAGCTACATCAGCGGCAGCTCTCGGACTTCAAAGACAACGCGTATTACCGAAAGGTGGAGGTTGGAAAGGATCGAGTCTCTTTGGCGATGATAGCTCGTCAAAATGATGTCAAAAACAACGGTCGCTCTGTTCTCCATAGCATTCGCTCGGCAATCGAATATCTGACCAACAAGCCCTCAAGCCGAAATTCCAAGTCAAGGGAAGTTTTTCTATTTGATTCGGTCAACAGTTCTCTGAGTGAACAATCCTTGCAAATGCACAAATCGATGCGGCAGGAGCAAAAGATTGTTGGGGTTCTGAGTGAAGTCCTTAATCGAAGCAGCACCTTCGATACAGTGAAGCCAGTTTTTTCTGCCGATCAGATCATCGAACTTGACACACTCTCAAGAAAACTCAAATTTCCCAAAGAACACGCATCCATTTGGAATCTTCAAAGGACGTCGATTCAAGGGGCGGTGCCCAGCCAACACGGAGCTAAAGGAAAGATCGGCCCCGACGAAGTCGGGAATCTTTCTCACGAGATCGTGGGCCGCGCATTGGCAAGAGAAATTCTTTGCAATATCGGACTGAATAAGACAAAAGAAGACCTAGCTTTCTACCGAAGCTCGAAGCGTTTTCACAGATTTGCGATCGAGGACAAATCGAACGGTTCGATGAGTTATCTGAGTCTCAACGATGTCGATCTACCACGAAAGAACTCGATTCTTGACCAAGCACTGAATCTACTGTTAGAGGGCAAAGATCACAGAACCTTGAGACGCGAGATCGAAGGCCGCGCAAAGGATCGCGAGAGATGTCTCAAAGCGGACGTGGCGGCCGCCAAAGAACTGTCGCTGAATGCGGCCAAAGAGGCTTCGGAGTTTAAGCAACTGTCCCTGTTGGGTAGTGCTGCGGATCTCACTTACCAGCCTATCTTCACAACAAGCGAGATCACTGAGATCGAGAAACGCATCACAGTGACATCGAGCAGCCGGGAAGCGAAGCGACTGAACTCGATACTCAACCACTCAGCCGGAATTGATGGGACGAACTTCAGGGAGCTTCTCGTATCGGTCGTCGAACTCAAAACAAAAGCAGGGTCTGGCGAAGAACGAGATTCGATTGCACATGAAAAAGGAGGATTCTCCGAGAGGGAAGATGTGACGACTGGTCGAGGTTTTAGGACCGGAATCGAACGGACTTGATATCTAAATGTACAGAAAGCCAAACCATAGTTGGTTGGCTGACTTCTAGGCACATGATTTGCCATTTC
>CALDGX010000149.1 GCA_937941715.1 uncultured Chloracidobacterium sp.
ACTTTGCCGGGCTCGACGTCGTGCGAAATGCCGGATTTTGCTGTAAAGACGGCGTCATCGCCTATCTTTAGATGGCCGGCAATGCCGACCTGGCCGGTCAGGATGACGCGTTTGCCGATATGCGACGAGCCGGCGAGGCCGGTTTGCGAACAGATCAAGGCGTCCTCGTCCACCGTACAGGAATGGCCGATCTGCACCAGGTTGTCGATCTTGGCACCGCGTTTGATCCGCGTTTCGCCGACCGAGGCACAGTCGATGGCCGAATTTGCACCGATCTCGACGTCATCTTCGAGGACGACGCGTCCGGTCTGCGGTATCTTGAGCCACTGCTTTTCGGGGGTTCGTGCGTACCCAAAGCCGTCCGAGCCGATCGTCGTGTTGTTGTGAACGATACAGTTTCGCCCGATCTCACAGTTTTCGCGAACTGAGCTGTTTGAGTGTACTGTCGATCCTTCGCCGATGGTTACGCCGTCATAGATCGTCACATTCGGCATCAGCCGGACGCCGCTCGCGATCACGCAATTTGCTCCTACCACGGCATTTGCGTGAATTTCGACATCGTTTGCCACCGTCGCGGTCGGGTCGACCACCGCGGATGCGTGAACGAACGGCCGCAATTCCGGCTCAGGGAAAAACAGACGCATCGCCAGCGTATAGGCGACATACGCGTCTTTCGCCCGCATGACCGCAATGTCGGTCCGGTCGATCGCGACATTTTCGTTCAAAAATATCGCTCCGGCCCGCGTGTCGGCGATCTGCGGCGTGTATTTGGGGTTCGCCAGAAATGTAACGTCTGACGCTCCCGCCAGGTCGAGCCCCGCGGTCGATGTGATCTCGAGGTCGGGTGAGCCAAGTTCGATAACGGAGCCGGTCAGTTCGGCCAGTTGGACAAGTTTCATGAAAAATTCCTTGAAAGATAGATAACCGATGTGTCACACTAGTTTTAGCAAACAAATCTGTCCACGCAAAGTCCGCATATATCGCGACCTATCCCCCTGGTCATTTTGTAGTTTAATCAAGGAGTAAATAGTAGTATGGATCACCCCGCAGTCGACACATCGAGCAATAAACACTTTAAGAATATGGCCAATCAGGACCGTCGTGAGATCGGTAAGACCGAGATGCTAGACGGCAAGATAATTCCCAAACCGGCAGCAAACCGCTGGCACAATATGATCACGACCAATTTTGCGATCGCTATCGGTAGTCGGATACATCGCAGCACCTGCGAGCTTTACGCAAACGACATGCTCGTTCGCATCGGCAAAAACTCGATCTGCTATCCCGATGTTGTCGTGGTCAACGGCGGTCCGGCTTTTGGCGACGACAATGGGGAACTGCTATTGAACCCAACGGTGATCGTCGAGATATTTTCAGGAGTTTCCAAATCGACTGACCGGACGCAAAAGCTCGAAGGCTTTCTCGCGATCCCCAAAATAAAGGAATGTTTGCTCGTCAATGAGAACGAAATGCGGATCGAGCACTATGCGCGGCAAAACGCCAAGCAGTGGATCTATCGGATATATAACGAACGCGAGGATGTCATCTCGCTAGACTCGATCAACTGTAAACTCTCGCTCGCCGAGGTCTATGCGCAGGTCAAACTCAAAGAATCGGAGTTGAGCTCAAAGGCGGTCAACTAAACTCACGAAGCAATGAAAAAAAGAGACGCCCCGGCCAAATGCGGTCAGGGCGTCTTTTTTGGTTTAAGCTGCGGCTAGTTGCTGATCTTCTGCGAACGCAGCAGCCAACGGCCGTTGACCCTGACATAGGTTTCGGTCATCTTTGCCGTGTCCGGCTCCGAATATGGCGGCGATAGGGTCAGCCTGTACCTGATCACAGCCGTGTCCTGGTCGGCACTTACCAATTCAACTTTTCCGAAGGTAAACGTCCAGTCGCGCGTCTCGGTCGAATTTTTTGATTCGGCGATCACGGCTTTTTTACCGCGGACCTTTCCCGACGGATCGGTCTGTGTGAAATCGTCGGTGGTCAGATCTGCGAGCGTCGACGTGTCGCCTTTGATCGCTGACCGGATTATCCGCTTTCCGATATCGGTCAATTCGGATGTGACCGCTGCCTTGTCCACCGTCGGTTCGGCTATTGGCGTCGGAGTTTGTTCAGGCTCAGGCGTCGATGTCGGCGTCGTTATCGCCGGTGATGGCGTCGGTAACTTTCCGTTGATATTACTATTTGCAAATAACGGCGCATTTGCCGTCGGCGATGTGTTGGCGACAGCGACCGTTTGCTTTCCGTAACTAAAATAAAGCCAAGCTCCGACACCGCCGATCACCAGCAGGAACACGAACCCCAGTACAAGGATCGCCACCAAGACCTTGAGGATGCCGCTTGATGACGCGGCCGGCTGGGCCATCGGCACAAACTGCTGTGGCTGACTCATCGGCATGTACAGGATGTCTTGGGTGTCAGGCTGCACTTGAACCCGGATCGGTTCGCTGCTGCGGCGAACAAATGTCGCCTGTTCGTCAACGAGCGGTATGAGGCCTGTGCCGTCCGCAAGGCAATAGATCAGATTGTCGTCAGAGTAGGTAGTCTTGCAGAGTGGGCATTGTCGCATAGCGTTAGTCCCCAATATTCAGCATCGACGGAAACTCGATGTAGTTTCGCCGAGGCTGATCAAGAGTGAATTGCGGTATTGATACAAGAGAATCGCGACGCAGAAATAACTCGGCCTGCTGAGGTCTTTAAAAGCGGTATGAAAACTAAGGTCTGTTGCCGCCAGGGCCGATCGCATATCGTCTCCCGAAATAATGCGAGATCTTGCGCCATTAAAATCATATTCCTGCTTATATGCAAGGTCAATTTTGTAGCGGCCGTCTCGCACAATTTGGCAAAATTAGCTCGACGTTCGGCTGATAAAAAATAGAAGTAGATTCAAAATTAGGTGCGGATACTGAAAGTTCTTCGGCTTTTGAAGCAAATTCTGAGTTCGTGGTCAGGCGTTGCAGTTGAAGATCAATCGTACCTTTTCGTGGATGTAAGGCTATTGACAATGAGCCTATTAAGATCTATGTTTTTCGTATGATTTGAATTAAAATCTACCTGCCGAGAGTATGAGTTATGACAAAGTCCACGTTGTTTGCTTTCTGTTTCTTTGTTTTCGCTTCCGTAACTGTTTTTACGCAGACGCCAGTTCAGATTGATGTTACTTCATTAACATTCTCCCTTAGTCGTGATAGCCAGCCCGGTGCTTTTTTTAGCATGGAGGCAACAGGACTGCCGGCACCATTTTCTTCGCCGCTAACCGGTCGGGGTGAAGCTCTTTTTTACCAGTTAGAAGAATGTACCGCCGGGAGGATCGGGGGTACCTTTAGCACAAGTTTTGGTTCGGAAACGGGTACGTCACAATTTGTGTCGGGATTTTATCCTAGTGGTACTACTGGAAATACCCGGGTCCGATTTACTTTGATCGGAACATCGTCGGACCTGGTCCTAAATCCACGCCTCAGTCAAAAAAAGAATCCGGTCACCCTGCGCGGTCAAACCACAATAATAGGTAAGATCGAGATACTCGATCAGGGCGGTGTCGTTGCGATTGATAATGATGTGAATCTGTCGGGTTCGGTTAGTTCTGAATTTTGGAATTATCGGGCATGGAGCAGTACGACTCAATCTTACCGGCGGGCTTTTGACTATAAAAGTATTTCTTTCACGTATTCGCGGTAATTTTACATCAGTCTGACCTGATCGATCTCGACATTGATGTTCCGGAGGTCGCGGCATCGTGACTCGGTACCGGCGTCGGCCATATCGATCGTTTTCCGGTAACAAGAAACATCAATCCGAAAAAGTACTCGTGTATCTCTAATATCTCAAAATCAGCGGTCAACGGTTGCCAGGGTTCGATACTTGGTGCGGGAGTCGTGTCGAACGAAAGTTTGTAGAGTGTTTTTATGATCGGGTTCAGCATCCTGCCAAATCCGACCGAGGCGAGCTTGGCTCCAAAGGCGGCGAAGCGAGCATCATCGGTCAGATGCGGGATCAGGTTCGCCAGTTCCGCCGGCGAACCATAGACGTCAGGTGCGGCAAACATCAAGAGCCCGTCAAACCGATCATTCAACTCGGCGTCTTTTGCTGACTCGTTGACCACTTCAACATTTGTCCAGTCGTTAGCCCGGATCCTGTCATTTGCCATCTCAGCATGGAGCGGGCTGATCTCTATCCCGACCACTTTCCCGGCGGGTCCGACCGCGTCCACGAGAAACGGAAAACTTCCGCCGGGGCCGCACCCGACATCCAGCACTTTGCAGCCGATTGTAAGTAACATCGATTCGATCGCACGACGGCGGATCGGTTTGATAAAGTAAAAATCGAAATTAGGAAAGGGTTTAGCCAATCTGACGAGCAATCGGCCGTAGAGAGGCGTCTTTTGTTGAGTTCGCTGGCTCATGCCAGTTTAACGAACATTATGAGATCTTTGTTCAGACAGTTCTCTCAGGCCTACATTAGATTTACCGGGTCGATCTCGACGTTGATGGTCCGCAGATCGCAACCGCGGGACTCGGCGTCGGCAAGGGCGATGTCGAGGGTTTCTCTCAGTGCTCGCCGGCTGACGCCCTTGAGGATTATCTGCAGCCGAAATTCATTTTTCAGACGCGAAAGGGAAGCGGGTGCCGGTCCGAGAACACGGGCTTGGCGCTCCGTATTGGCGGCGTCCAGCGACCGGCGCAGCATATTTGCGTTCTTTGACGCGTACGAATGGTCCCGGTGCTTGATCAAGATCAAGGCAAGCACGAAAAACGGCGGATAACCGAGACGCTTTCTAAACTTGATCTCCTCGGCGTAAAATCCTTCGTAATCCTGTTCTTTGGCATGTTTCAGGGCATAATGCTCGGGGTAATAGGTTTGGATCAACACCTTTCCCGACCGCTCGCCTCGGCCCGCACGGCCGGCGACCTGTGTGATGAGCTGAAACGTCCGCTCCGCGGAACGCATGTCCGGCAACCCCAAGCCGATATCGACCGAGATCACGCCGACCAGCGTTACGTTTGGAAAATCATGGCCCTTGGCTATCATCTGCGTCCCGACGAGCATGTCGAGGCCGCCATTGGCAAATTTGAGCAGTACGTCTTCCATCTCACCCTTATGTGCCATGGTGTCGCGGTCCACGCGTGCGATACGCATACCCGGAAACTTTCTGGTCAGCTGTTCAGCGATATTCTCGGTGCCTTCGCCGACGAAATAAAGATATTCGCTGCTGCAGTGAGGGCACGTGTGTGGGGCTTTTTCGCGGTAGTTGCAATAATGACAGAGCAGCTTTCCGTCGCCGCGATGAAACGTAAGCGTGATGTCGCAATTCTTACACTTGAGCGTCTCGCCGCACGTTCGGCACAACACGAATTGCGAAAATCCGCGTCGATTCAGGAGAATAATGACCTGTTCGCCGCGAGAGTGAGTTTTGGCTACCGCATCCAGCAACTCGGGCGACAGAGCTACGTCCTTGCCGAAACGCTTGAAAACACTTCGCATATCGACGAGCTCCGCCGTGGCCAGGCCGCGGCCGCCGATGCGGTCGGGCAGCGGTAGATAAGTATATTTTCCGGTCTGTGCGTTGTGAAACGATTCCATCGCGGGTGTTGCCGAGCCCAGTACGGCGACCGCTCCGGCCAGATGTGCACGCATAACGCCGACATCACGGGCGTTGTAAAACGGCGATTCGTGCTGGCGATAAGATGGGTCGTGTTCCTCATCGACGATCACGAGGCCGATATCTTCGAGCGGGGCGAACACTGCCGAACGAGTGCCAATCGCAATGCGTGCGTCGCCGCGGCGTATCCTCCGCCATTCGTCATAACGCTCGCCCTGGCTCAAGTTCGAATGAAGTATCGCCACATCCGAGCCGAAAACCGCACGCAGACGTCTTGAGAAAACTGGTGTCAACGCGATCTCCGGCACCAGCATCATCGCCGAGCGGCCCGCGTCGAGCGCGTAACGCATTGCACGAATATATACCTCGGTCTTGCCGCTGCCCGTCACGCCGTGAAGCAAGAAGGCCTTGAATTTACTATCGTCAGCTATTGCACCCGTGATCTGATCGAGTGCCGCCTGTTGTTCTGCAGTCAGCGTAAGTTCTTTACGGGATGGGAATGCCTCTCCTGCCAGCGGGTCGCGTAAGACGTCCTCGACGTATATCTCAATGACGCCGCGTTTCGCCAGTGTGTTGATCGGTGAGGCCCCGACATCTGCCTTTTCAATTATGTCCGTAAACAGCATCTCGCCGCCGTTTGCTTTGAGCAGTTCGATAATGCGTTCCTGTGGTGCTGATATTGACTTTCCGGATCCGCTGCCGCCGTGCTCGATACTCATGCTGACAGGCTCGTTGGCACTCGGAAGGAGTCGGACCGCTTTTCGGCGCTTCGGCCTAACCTTTTCGGTGTTGATGCCTGCGGGCAGACTCGCCTTTAGCATCTCGCCCCAAAAACTGGCATAGTACTCGGCGGTCCATTTTGTCAGCTTGAGGATCTCAGGCGTGATCAGGGGTTCGTTATCCGATACATCGATTATGTTCTTGATCTTTGATTCATCAAATTCAATGTCCGCCGGCAGGTGCGCGTGCAGTTCGACCGCATAGCCGGTCATTGAACGTTTGCCGAATGGAACTTTGAGCCGAGCTCCAAGATCGATCGAGCCGCGCATTTCCTCCGGGATCCGGTATGTGAACGAACGCCGCAGCGGTACGGGAAGCACCGCCTCGACGTACGCGGGCAGTCGTAAATCTTTTTGTTTGGAATCGGGCATTATTTCGCCTGTGACCAAAATGATAACCTATCGGAACATTTTGCCGAAAACCGGTGTCTAAGTCGTGTGGATTCTCAGCTATGACGAATGTCCGGCCGACATTTTCGGCAAATATATCATTGTCTTTTTCGGCGATGCGGCCGGTCTGCGTTAAAATAAAAATATGGACGACATCTTTAAGCCTGAAGGGAAAAAGCGCGGCGTAAACCCGATATTTCTTATCGGTGTGATAGTCGGGGTCTTGGCGATCGGCGGTGCGATATACCTTTTGTCGTTCAAGCCGCCAATGGCTGAGCAGACCGCAAAATTGCTCGAAGGCGCCTATCGCGAAGGTTCGCCCGAATTTGCCGCCTTGAATAAGGACATTATCATCGCGACCGATGACAATACGGTCGAATCGCCGATGGGGCTTGGAACGGTCTCGATGTTCATCAAGGGGAAGGTTCGAAACAAGGGCACACGCAACATCTCGACGCTCGAGGTGAACGTGGCGGTCGTTACTCAGAAGAACGAAGTGCTTCGTGAAAAGCGGATCCTCGTAGTTCCGATCCAGCAGCCTATATTGGCGCCGGATCAAACGATACCGATCACCCTGACATTGGACGGCTTTGATCGCAAAGACGACCGTGCGAACATTCGCTGGAAAGTAACCGCAATCAAGGCCGACAATTAGTCAGCCGATTCCTTTACGAAAAGTTCTTCGAGTGATTGCTTGACTGGGTTGATCGACGCGAGGCGACCTCCGTATTTGCGGGTAATGTTGAGAACGGCATCGATGTCGTTCTCGTCCAGGACCTGGATATTAGCGCCGTTCGGCTTTGCGTTCATGGTCGCTCCGGCAATAAATTCGATCTCATCGCGAATAGATTCGGCCGAAACACCTTGAACGCTGATCTCAAGAGCCTTGGAGCCGTCCGTGTTTGAAAGCAATTCGTTGAGATCGCCGGTAGCTGCCAATCGCCCAGACCGCAATATCGCCACCCGGTCGCAAAGTGCCTCAATATCGGAAAGAATGTGCGTCGACATGAATACGGTCGTGCCTTTTTCGCGGAGGCCGGCAATGAGTTCGCGGATCTCTCTGCGGCCGACCGGATCGAGGCCGCTCATAGGTTCGTCCATAAAAACGATCTCCGGATCGTTTATCAGCGATTGTGCAAGTCCGACACGCTGCAGCATCCCCTTGGAATATTTGCGGAGCTGCCGCCGCCAGTCCTTTTCCTGCAGCCCGACGGCGGTCAATAGCTCTTCGCACTTTCGGCGCCGAGTTGCCATATCCTGGCCGAAAAGCTGACCAAAGTAGTCCATTAGTTCGCTCGCCGTCAAATAATCGTAAAAGTAGGGATTCTCCGGGCAATAACCGATACGTCGGTGCATCTGGACATCGTTGATATCGCGGCCGAGGATCTTTGCCGTCCCTGAGGTCGGGAACTGGAGCCGCATCAGGGTCTTGATGGTCGTCGTTTTGCCTGCACCGTTACCGCCAAGAAAACCGAATATCTGTCCGGGCTCAACATTCAGCGAAAGGTCGTCGAGGGCACGGACACGCTTTTTGCGCAAAAATCCGGTCTCGTAGTCCTTGGTTAGATTTTGGATCTCAACAGCGTATTCCATAATTTACTTTACCGGTAAGCCGGTTCGAGCAGCGTCGAGTTTGACACGGCAATTGTCCTTATCAAGCACATATGGGGCATCGGTGGGGTCGATCAGGTTGCCGGCCCGATCGACCATAAACTCATTGCCTGCGGGCAATTTTACCTGCAGCAGGCTGGGGGCGATCTCGGCAAGGCTGCCCGCACAGCGGCCGGTCCGTTCGCGGAAATTTGCAAGAGCCTTATCGATCGCGTCACGTTCATCGAGTGAATCCAGTTCATTCAACCGGCGTTCGGCTGTGAGTTTGACCATCGGGTCGTCCGAGTCGGCCAGCATCTGGCGAAAGATCTCGCGAGCGGTCGAGCGGCTGCCGCCTTCTGTTTTCATTGAGGCAGCCATAAGCCGCATGAACGGCGGTGCACTTGGGATCTCAGATCCGCGTTCATAAGTATCAGCTGCCAGATCGTAGCGCCCGATCTTCCAGTATATGTAACCCAGATATTGATACAGCCGCCATTCGGACGGATTGTTCGCGATCCCTTTCTGAGCGATCTCGATGGCCTTTTCCTTGTCGATCGCCGGCATCACGACGGCACCATAGCTGTAAGCGGCAATAAAATGCGGATCGAGGTCCGTAGCATTCTGCAGCATCGGGTAAAGCAGACGCGGGTTGAGATTGCTGAGGTCGTCAATATTTACAAATTCCGAATTAGACTTGATCAATTTGCCGCCAACATACTGCAGAGAACGCATCCAGTACCAATCAGCCATTAGCCCCTCGAACCCAAGCGCAAACCCCTTAAGCCGCGAGCCGTTCATCGTCAGGTCGCTGTCGTCATAATCGGCGGGGAGTTCAGGCCGGATACGGTCGAGATATCCGCTCAAGCCGATGACACCCGAAAATCCGACGATGATAATCGCCAGTGGCAGTATCGTGTTTTTGAAAAGGGAAGATCTCATCTATTTGAAATTTCGCCGACTGAAGATCATCACGGTTATTGCCATAAGGACGATGTCGAATACGACCGCGTACATGATCGCTCCACCAACCATTGCAAGCGGAGGAGTGTCGCCATTTGCAGTATTCGCGATAAAACTGAAATTTGAAAGATTCGGCAGAAGGTAATATATCGCCGAGAAAAACCAGATCGCTCCCTTCGACCCGAGACTGGTCGCGAGATCAAGCAATGAGGAACTGAAATGTCCGATCAGAAAGACAAAGAACGTCAAAAGTGCCGATAACGCCGGAGTTGAAAAAGAAGAAAACATGATCGCAACAGCGGTGATTATTGTCAGTTCAAAAAATATGAGAGTGACTGCCCCCCAGATCTTCCAGACAAGTGGGCCGCCGCCGACGTAAAGCAACGCGAATGATACCCCGGCCCCCATGACGAGGATATTAACGAGCAGGGTCGAGCACAATCCGATGTATTTACCCACAATGAACTCGCCGCGGCCGATCGGTTTCGAAAAGATCGAATACACGGTACGCTTTTCGATCTCCTTCCAAACCAGGCTGACACCGACAAATATCGATATGAACGCACCAAAAAGCAGTATGGAACTTAGGCCGAGATTTACGATCACACGCGATTCCTGGCCGGCCGTCAACTCTCCAAGAAATATCGCGCTCGCGGTTATTAGCAAGACAAAAAGTATCAGATTGTATAGGATCCGATCGCGGACGGCCTCACGAAAAGCGTTCTTCGCGATGGTCAAGATCCGGGGCAGGAATCCTGTTCCTTCGTTAGGCATAGGTGTTTTGATTTTGATTGCGGGCTGTACGAAAGCCCCTGCGGAATTTTAGCACAAACCTACAGTTGCATTCATGAGTTCGGCCCGGGTTTTTCGGAGCCGTACTCACACTAATTTATTTTGCGCTTTCGGGCAACTCGTCAACGTAATGCCGGGCGGCGGCGTCGGGAATAAGTTCGGCGGGAAGTGCGATCGATTGGTCGTTTCGGGCTGCCAGAAACGCCGCGACACTGCCCTTTTTCAGTAAATATTCCCAGCCGTTCGCTTGTTTCGAGTCAATATTCCGGGCAACCGCAAATTGTACGGTTGACTCATTTATTCGACCGCCGTCCGCCAGGAATATCGCGTATTTGACCCTTAGAAGCGGCGAACGCGGAAAGATGCTGAGGGCTTCGGTCAAAGCGCCTTCAGCCGACACGGGGTCATTGGCCCGCTGATAGGAGTCCGCCAGCACACAGTAAGTCAAAACGACACCAAAGCCGCGATCGACCGCGAACCGAATGTCCGCCGCAGCGGCAGCCATGTCCTTGTCCGCGTATCTGCGAGCTGAACTGAAAAGATAAGTCGCTGAGTAGTCCGGGTCGGATCTGTACGCCTTGCGGTAAAGACTGATCGCCTTTCCGGTGTCCGTTTCGCGATTTGCGGCCAGCACGTAGTATTCGGCAAGGCCTTTCAGGGCCAATGTTGACGCGGCAAATAGCAAATATGCGGAAACAATGCCGAAGATAAGCGCCGGCCGCCTTGTTCCAATTGGCCGAACGGGAACCCTGCGATTCCTGCCCGATTTGGCGAGTTCAACGGCCGCGATGGCAAAAACGGCAAAAAACACCATCCCATTCTGTGCGAGGCGAAACGAAAATGAGCTGATCCCGGAGCTAACCAAAAACGCCGCCATTCCACTCAGCGACCCCAGAAGTAAAGGCGAGAACGGCACCGATCGTTGCCGATATGCCGATGCGACCCAGATCCCGAGGACGATAATTGCGGCCCCGAAAATTAAAAGGCCAATAATGCCCAGTTCGGCAAGGATCTGCAGATACTCATTGTGCGACCTTTCGATGGTCTTGTCGGCAACGCGTTCGTCCGGCGGATCGTCTGGCCGGTTTAGACGGTATGAGGCCCGTGAATGGTTAAATGCGATGCCAAAATTGTCGGCACCGACACCCATAAACATGTGATCGCGGGCCATTTGCCCGCCAACCTTCCAGATAAAAACACGGGCAAGCGACGATTCCCGCCCTTGTCCGGCCGTCCCGCTTATATAATCAGTGGTCGACGGTAACGGCGATAGAAATGAAAAACCGAATTGGACCGAAATGGTCATCACCGCCCAGATCGCGGCGGTGAGAACAGTCCGTTTTCGAAACGCGGGCGGACCGATCAAAATTATCGCTCCGAAGGTCAAAGCAAAACCAAAAAACCCCGCAATAAATGCCCCACGGCTCAATGAAAGCATTACACCGAGCCAACCGATCACCGACGCGAGAGTGACGGCCGCACGGACCGCTTTTCGCCGAGCGTATATCGAAATGACCCAAAGCACCGGAAG
>CALDGX010000150.1 GCA_937941715.1 uncultured Chloracidobacterium sp.
GCGACGATCTCGGGGACGTCGTAACTGTGATTCGCGATGATGAAAGTCTCGACCTCGTCGTATTTGTCGGGCAATGTTTTGATGAGCAATAAATGCTCGGCATCCTTTTGCAGCTTGCCTTCCCACACGTAGACCGACGTCATCCGCGGCAATATCTGCACGCACGCCGCGAGCCTTGCTTCAACGATCCGCGCGGCGAGAGATTCGGCCTCGGCCTCATTGGGGGTTGTCACCAGGACGATCAGCATCCGACGCCCTACTCCTTCGCCATCAGGCCGGCATACTGGCCGCTGTCGACCCACGAGAGTATCTCGGAGACGCGCCAGACCGGGAACGGATGCGAGAGGCCGGCGTTGATGATGTCGGCCCAGAATTTGTCGAGTTTGTTCTCGTCGTAATTGACCTGAAACTCGCGTGCCTGTTCGAGAAATTGTTCGTAATCGACCTTGGAGGCGAGCGTTCCGCCGCCGAGTTTCATCATCGTCCGGCCGATAACGTGCGGGTCCTGAGTGACGAGCAACGCGGCACGGTCGCAGGAAAGTTCGGCACGCCGCGACCACGCGAGCAACGCGCTCGAGATGCCCGCCGAGACGATAAACTTGATGATCTCGCTGCCCGGGATGAGCCGTGCGACCGACAGGTTGGCAAGCGCCTCCATCAGGCGGGCCGCGGTCAGGTACAGGACGTGTTCGGCGTGAATATGGCCGACCTCGTGAGCAATGACGGCCAGCGTTTCCTCATCGGTCAGGCGTTCGATGAGGGCCGAGTGGAGCACGATCACCGGACGCTCGACGCCGCCGGTAAACGCGTTGACCATCGGGTTTTGCTGGATGAACATATCCGGCATATCGACCCCGAGCGTGGTACACGCGATCTGCAGTTTGGCGTAAAGATCGGGACACTGCTTCGGCGTGACCTTGATCGCCGACGCCATAAATGAGACGCGGATCGCCGATTCGCCGGTCACGGCGAGGAGCTTTTTAAGGGCCGTATCGATGCCCGGAATGGCCCTCAGCGCCGCCAGAGCCTTGCTGTCGGCCGGATGGATATAGTCGTGTTTGTTGAGGTCCGCAAACTTCTTGTGCGGCTCATTCGACAGCGGCAGCTTGCACTTGCCGCAGACGGCGTCGCCATTTTTGTAGCCGGCTTTCACCGCGTTCTTCTGCCCGCAGTACCGGCACCGAACGGACAGTGCCTTGACGATCGACTCCGGCGCGTCCGGCTGATCAGGTTTCTTTCTTGCCATAATTGCTCTCTATCTTAATATTTCGCCGCCCTCCGGCAAATGGTTGCGGTATCTATAACGAAATAGACGAGTAAAATGTTCGAGACGACCGGATCACGCCTTCGTCAATCGAACGACGGTCTCGACGTGATGCGTCTGCGGGAAAAGGTCGAGGCCGACGATCGAGTCGATCCGGTAGCCGCCATCGAGCAGCACCCGCAGGTCGCGGGCGAGGATCGACGGTTCGCACGACACGTACGATATGGCCCGCGGCCCGAGAGCGGCGATATTCTCGATCACGCCCTTTTCGGCACCGGACCGCGGCGGGTCGATCAATATCAGATCGGTCGCGGCAAGTTCGCTCGACCGTAAAAAATCGCGGACACCGGAGCGCCGAAATTCGATATTCTTGAGCCCGGCACGAGCGGCGTTCTTTTTGGCAAAACCGACCGCCGCGGGATTGTCTTCGACGCCGATCACGCTCGTAAACTTGCGGGCAAGCGGTATCGCAAACAGGCCGACGCCGCAGTAGAGATCCAGAGCGGTCGTGCCGGCGGCTCCGCCCAGCGCCGTTTCGACGAGGCGGTCCGCCATAAACCGATTGGCCTGAAAGAAGCTCCGTGCCGAGAATGTAAACTCTTCGCCGGCAACGTTTACAGTCACTTCGGCGGTCGGCTCGGCCATCGAACCCGAAAATACCGACGTCCCGCCGCCGTCGCCGCAAACCGCCTCGACCTCGGCCGTGTCGTCCCAGAGCATCGCCCAGTCGGTCTTATCGGCCATTTCGTCAAAAACCGACTGCAGTTCCGGCGTCAGGATCGGACATTTATCGACATTTACGACGTCGTGCGAGTCGCGTTTGAAATAACCCACAGCCTGTTCGATCCGGTCGAGGTGCCATTTCGCCCGCGACCGGTAACCAAACTCCTGCGGGCTGGCGATCACCTCGATCCGCCCGACCTCGATCTTGCCGATCCGGAGCAGGCAATCGCGGATAATGTCCGCTTTGGCGGCAAGCTGGGCCTGATAGTTCAATTGCTGAAAATCGCATCCTCCGCAGACGCCGAAATATTTGCACGGCGGTTCGATACGCTCTGGGCCCGGTTCGAGAACAGCGACGATATCGGCGAACGACGTCCGCCGCTTGATACGGCTGATACGCACACGAACACGGTCGCCGGCGGCGGCGAGCGGGACGAATATTGTCAGATCCTGGGCAAACGCGAGGCCCAATCCTCGCGGGACGATCTTCTCGATCCTAACGTCGAGTTCATCGCCGGGGTTATATTTTTGGCTCAAGCTACGTTTTCAACCTCGATCTCGATGCCGCCGACAAATCCGGCAAAGAGGTTATAGATCAGTGCCCCGATGGCACCGCCGATAAAAGCCATCAGCGTGTACATCACCGGCAAAGCGATCATTACGACGATCCCCATGACGATACCGCCGCCGCCGACCAACAGTCCGGCATCACCCTTGGCCCCGGCCGCGCCGACCAGCGAAAAGATGATGATAAACAGCCCGTACGGAATGGCGATCAGCAAACTGATGACAAACGCCATCGCCGCATACATTTTCGCCACCGAAAGGACGCCCAGCTTTTTGATCCGAAGTGTGCTCATTCTCGAAGTCTCCTGTTGTGATATTAAAAACTCGTTCTGATTATCACACGAAACTGCCGAAAATCGCCTTATTTACTCTTCAGATCAAAATTTCCTTCTTCCAGAATACGCCGAAACGCGTGAAGGTCTTCGTCGGCCTTGTACGAGAGGACAAAACAGATCGCGTGGCCGTTTCGGACCATCGCGTACATACGCTTTTTGCCCTCGTTCGACGATGTGTCGATGAAAGCGAACTGCGCGGCCCCGAGCTGCTCGGCGTCGGTCTCGGAATATTGAAAGTCCTGCGGCAGTTTCATCGCTCGATAGGTCGCCCGGACCGCATCGATATAATCGACGGCGTCCTTTATCTGCGGATTCGGCGTCAGGTCCTCGGCCGATATCCGCACGATCGCATTATCGGCGGTACCGGGCATCGATCGATACGCGGTGAGCAGTATTTTGACGCCTTTGAGAGCCTTATTTACCTTGGCCTGACCCATCGGCGTGAGCGTCGACGGTGCCTTCAGACTGAGGTCAAACCCCTGCGAACGCATCACGTCCTCGAAATCGTCGCCCGGTATCAGCCACGTCATCGGAAATTCGATCTCAAAGCGGTACGCCGCGTTAGTGTAAGTTCGGCCCGAGACGACACCTTTGTCGGCGTCCGGAGCGGGTTTCTCGGCGACGGGTACCGGCGTCGCGGGCTTTCGCGGCGTCGGCCGCGGCTTGGCTTGAGCGAGGCCGGCCGATGCAGACACCAGGATCAGCAGGAAAATCAACAGTGATCTTTTCATATATAAAACAGGCCGAACCTCGGGATACCCGCCTCCTCGCGAAGGCGTTTCAAGAGCATCAGGTCAAACATATTCGCGTACGCGTCCGGCTCCATGCTCTTTTTATAGTCCCTGAGCTGAGCGGCGATCTCCTTCTTCAAACTGCTTAGATGCTCAGGATCCCAATTTGTCACCATCGAACGCTCAAGTAACTTCTCGATGTCCAAAAGCGTGCCGTCGATCGCCTCGAACTGATCGGTCAAGCCGCCCTTCAGTTCCTCGAGCCGGTTGATCGACCGCTCGATGTCCTCGGCCATTCCGGGCGTCCGGCAGGCCCTGAGAGCCTCGATCGCAGCCGAAATATGGCCCTCGATCTGATCGACAGTGAACATCGCCTCGGCACCGCCGTCGGATGTTTTGGCGGACTTGCCGGCCTGCGAACGCGACCACTCGGCAAACTGTGCCTCGACCTCCTCGCGGCAATAGAACAGGCTCTTGATCGAGCGGGTACCGGCCGGCTGTTTGTCAAAAACGTCAAAGACCGACTCGATCGACCTGATCACGATATGCAGCGGAATGCCGCGTTCCTGCCACGCCTCGATCAACGCCCAGTCGAGCGGACTCAGAAACAGATTCCGGGCCCGCCGCCGGATGAACGTGTCTTCGATCTCGGTAAAATAATTGAAGTAATTCAAGTGTTTGCAGTCGCCGCGGCGGTTATATTCGGCACTCTGCCGTCATCGCCGATCAATTTGACGAAACGGTCCTGAGGCGTCACCTGAAATGCTACGCAAGCCGCCCAGGTAAGTCAAAAACGGCATTTATTATGATAAGCTAGAGCAAATATGGCAGAACGTCGCGAACGATTTGAGACCTCGTCTGGGATCGAACTTCCCAACGATTTTAACCCCGAAAACACCACGCCGGTCGACTACGGCACTGACCTCGGCGAACCGGGTCAGTTTCCATACACCCGCGGTGTCCGAAAGAACCTGTACCGCGGGCGATTTTGGACGATGCGGCAGTACGCCGGTTTCGCGACCGCCGAAGAGTCGAACGCACGCTACAAATACCTGCTTTCGCAAGGCACGACCGGCCTAAGCGTGGCGTTTGACCTGCCGACGCAGATCGGGCTCGACAGCGACGACCCGCTCGCCGCCGGCGAGGTCGGCAAGGTCGGCGTGGCGATCGACAGCCTCGACGACATGCTGACGCTGTTTGACGGCATCCCGCTCGATCAGGTCTCGACGTCGATGACCATCAATGCGACGGCGTCAACGCTCCTGTGCCTGTATCTGGCCGTCGCCCGTAAGCAGAACGTATCGTTCGACAAGGTGAGCGGCACGATCCAAAACGACATCCTAAAGGAGTACATCGCCCGCGGAACGTACATTTATCCGCCCAAACCGAGCCTGCGGCTGATCACCGACACATTTGCCTACTGCGCGGCCGAGGTGCCGAACTGGAACACGATCTCGATCTCGGGCTATCACATCCGCGAGGCCGGCTCGACCGCCGCCCAGGAGATCGCGTTCACCCTTGCCGACGGCATCGCGTATGTTCAGGCGGCGATCGATGTGGGCCTGGGCGTCGACGATTTCGGGCCGCGGCTGTCTTTCTTTTTCAACGCCCATAACAACCTGCTCGAGGAAGTGGCCAAATACCGTGCCGCCCGGCGCCTGTGGGCACGCATAATGCGGGACCGCTTTGGGGCAAAAGACCCCAAGTCGATGATGCTGCGCTTTCACACGCAGACGGCCGGTTCGACGCTCACCGCCCAACAGCCCGAGGTCAATGTCGCCCGCACGACGATCCAGGCATTGGCGGCGGTGCTCGGCGGCACCCAGAGCCTGCATACCAACTCGATGGACGAGGCACTCAGCCTGCCCACGGAACACGCCGCCCGCATCGCCCTGCGCACCCAGCAGGTCATCGCCCACGAATCCGGCGTCGCCGATACGGTCGATCCGCTGGCCGGCAGTTACGCTATTGAGGAACTGACAACTAAGCTTGAAGAAGCGGCAGTCGACTATATCGAAAAGATCGACGCGATGGGCGGAATGCTGCGGGCGATCGAACTTGGATACGTTCAGAGCGAGATCCAGGACGCGGCATATGATTATCAGAGATCGGTCGAGTCGGGCGACGCGGTCGTCGTCGGCGTAAACCGCTTTCAGACCGACGAAGAAACTCCGATCCCGATCCTCAGGGTCGACGAGCAGATCGGCCGCGATCAAGCCGAACGCCTCCGTGCCGTACGCGAGTCACGCGATGCCGAAAAGGCCGACGCCTGCCTCAACCGGATCGCCGAGGCGGCCGCCGGCGACGCCAATCTGCTGCCGCACATTCTCGAAGCGGTCGAGGCCCAAGTAACTGTCGGCGAGATCAGCGGCCGCCTACGCGGCATCTGGGGCGAATATCACGAGAATGTTACCGTATGACCGAGGCTTGTCAGGCGATATGACCTGCTGACGCGGCTGCAGCGGGCGGCCAACGCCATCCGCGGCCGATTTTCAGTTTCGGCCGTTTCGTTGTATATTTGCTTCGCTGTAAAGTC
>CALDGX010000151.1 GCA_937941715.1 uncultured Chloracidobacterium sp.
CGGGCGTTCGTATGCGATCGGTGGACGATGATATGAAAGATTTTTTTGATCACACAAAGCGAAGTTTCCGCGCTTATTTTGCGGCATTTGCGAGTCTCATTGTATTGGCTTCGGCCGCGGCCCAAGCGGCGGCCCAACCCAAACCGGTTACCCGCCAGGAAACATTGCGCGGTTCAGTCACACCCGAACGTGAATGGTGGGATGTCATGCATTACGATCTGTCGGTTCAATTCTTTCCCGAGATGAGGTCGATAAAGGGCTCGAACGTGATCACGTTCAAAACTCTGAAAGCCGGAAAGAGAATGCAGATCGATCTGCAGACACCGCTCAACATCACGAAGATCACACATGCAAATGCCGAGCTCACATTCGAGCGTGAAGGGAATGTGTTTTGGGTGACGTTTGACAAAGAGCTGGCCGCAGGAGTCGAGGACGCGATCACCATCGTTTATGGCGGACGGCCGACCGAGGCGAAAAATCCGCCATGGGAAGGCGGTGTCGCCTGGGGACGCGATGATCTCGGTAATTGGTTCATCAACACCACGTGCCAGGGCATCGGTGCGAGTATCTGGTGGCCGAACAAGGACATTGGCTACGACGAACCGGACCGTGGAATGAACATCAATATGACCGTGCCCGAAGACCTCGTTGCGGTATCAAACGGCCGCCTCAAGAGTGTTGACAGCGATATCCAAGGGAAGACAAAGACCTTTCATTGGGTGGTCAAAAGTCCGATAAACAATTATGGAGTCAATGCCAATATCGGGAACTACGTGACGTGGTCTGAGAAATTTGAAGGGCTCGGCGGGACGCTTGATTTGAGCTATTATGCACTGCCGCATCAGAAAGAGGCCGCAATTAAGACCTTCCGGGAAGTGCCACGGATGCTTAAGGCTTTCGAGCATTGGTTCGGACCATATCCGTGGTACGAGGACGGTTACAAACTCGTCACGGTGTCGTATCCCGGCATGGAGCATCAAAGCTCAGTGACATACGGCAACTATTTCCGTAACGGATATAGGGCACGGAACCCCAGTCCCGGCACCGACGTGGGGATGATGTTCGATTTCATCATCGTTCACGAGTCGGGTCACGAGTGGTTTGGGAACAATATCTCGATGCGGGATGCGGCCGATATGTGGATCCACGAAGGATTTACCAATTACTCGGAGAACCTTTTTGTCGAATACTATTGGGGCAAGGAAAAGGGCTCAGAATACGTGATCGGAACCCGTCGTGTCATCAGAAATGATCGTCCGATCATCGGCACATACGGCGCGAACCGCGAAGGCTCGGGCGATATGTACCCGAAGGGCGGCAACATGCTGCACACGATCCGCAACGTCATTAATGACGACGTTAAATGGCGATCGATATTAATGGGCCTCAACCGTGATTTCCGGCGCCAGTCTGTGACCACGCAACAGATCGAGAGTTATATATCGAAGAACGCAGGGATCGATCTGAGCAAAGTATTTGACCAATACTTGCGAACGATAAAAGTGCCGCTTTTGAGTTACAAGATCGAAGGAAATTCGGTTTCGTACAGGTACGAAAACGTCGTCAGCGGTTTCGCGATGCCCATTCGCGTAAGCGTCAACGGCAAAGCCGTCACTATCACGCCGAGCGAGACCTTGCAAACGCTCAGCTATACCGAAGCGGTGCGATCGTTTTTGGTAGATAGCAATTTCTACGTCGATTCGAAGCCGATTCAATAGGCGACTGCTCGACATCGATTGGGGATTTCGCTAAGATTTAGTGAAATTGTGGTGAGTTATTGCAACTTGCGGCCACGTAAAATAATCCGCTAAACAGCAAGAGTGTCAGTGATGAACTATCAAACTCTGTGCTTGTTTGGCATAGAGTTTTTTGTTTGAGATACCGTGGTCATGAATGTGGAAGTATCCAGATTGATCCTGTTTGTCGATGATATCGACAGAATGTCGTCATTCTACGGCGGGATTTTGGGACTTACGAGATCACCGGGTGAAAGCGACGAATTTGTTTGTTTTGTGGGCGGCGGATGCGAGATCTGTTTACATTCGCTACCGCAACAATACCGGTCCGATGGCGGCGAGTATCCGAAACGCGAGGACACTTACGTCAAGTTCGTATTCCGGTCAGATGACGTTGAGCGTGACCGTAAGTATTTGGTCGAGAACGGTTTGCGGATGAATGAGATCATTCGGTATGGCGATATCGACCTCTGCGACGGAGCTGATCCCGAGGGGAACGTGTTTCAGATAAGTTCGCGATAGAAAGTGGTTATATGAGCATTGAGTTTTTAGATTTACTTAAAGAGAAGATCGTCATTTTTGACGGTGCGATGGGCAGTAACCTGCAGGCGCTCGATCTGTCGATCGACGATTGGGGCGGGCCTAATTTTGAGAATTGCTCGGAAA
>CALDGX010000152.1 GCA_937941715.1 uncultured Chloracidobacterium sp.
TTTTGGGAAAGGCGTTGGTGAGGGTCCAGGACATCGTTGGGCTGCCTTTTTCATCGAGAAGGTTTATCACGACGGTGCCTCGCACGATCGTATTTCCTTGGGCGACCTGTCTATTCCACTCAAAAAAGGTAAGATCCCTTCCGAAAATGGTCTTTTTTAGCATTACCTCACCATATTTCGCAATAGCGGGCATGTTTGGCGGCGGTTTGGTAGCTTTGTTGTCGGCTCGGTATTCGAGCTCATCGGCATCAAGACCCGCGACCTCTTGGACATTTAACCTCGACGTCTTGCCGTTGACAGTGTATTCGACCTCGAAACGGAACTTCGGCTGCGGCCAAGGATCCGCCGTAACGACGCTGCCGGCCGCATTCGCGATGAGCTTGAGATCGATGACTGTCAAACCATCGTCAACTACGAGGACGTTAGTTTTGGTCGCAAGCTTGAATCCGCCGGCATTTACAACGAGCTTATACGTTCCCGCAGCGATGTCGTCGAGCGTGTAATAGCCTTCGGGGTCGGTCGTGTACTTAGCGACGGTCCCGCCTTTGGCGTCGATGAGCGACACAACGGCTCTGCCGACGAAGGCACCTTTAGCATCGGTGATCGTTCCTTCGACAGAACCTTGCGAAAATGCCGTCGATGCAAAAAATAGAAACGCTGCGATCATCAAGATAATGTTTTTCATATTCACAATTCCTTCCAGCGGTCAGTCAGCGGTGCCGATCGTGGCGATGCTCTAATTTAGCAGTGTGACCTTTCGTATTATCGTCACCTTTCCCTGAACGGGAGTCTGCATGCCGCCCGCCTCGAGAGTGAATTTCTGGTCTCGCGTCGTATTTCTCGAGAGGACGATATGGGTCGTTAGGTCGACCTGCAGTGCAGTGTTCTCGGTCGAGGCCACATTTGTGTCAATTTCCACTCCCATTTGCTCCACCTTGGTGGTCGACTGGCCTTTCCCGGTGTAGGTAAGGCCCGCGGTGCCGCGTAGGACGGAGTTGACCAAAAAGGATCCTTCCGTTCTTGCAGTCCCGATAACGGTCGATGGGATGATCGTTCCCGGCTTAAGATCCGGAAGCGTCACTGCCGGCTCGAACAGCTCGTTTCCATCGATATCCGCTGATCGTACACTGCCCACTATTAAGTCATCCGCCTCTATGAGTCTATCCTCTTTTATGATCCGCCCGCTTCTGCTTATCGTCAGGGTCCGGGGTTTCCCGACCACCTTCCCGAACCTGTCCGCCATATGACCGGAATTATCATTTCGAGTGCTGTCGAAACTATTCTCTAGCCCCATCGCCAAAATGTCGACCTTCCAGACGGAAACTGTAGCCTTTAGCACTATAGAGTCGGCCTCAACCGCCGCGACCTCGTAAATGGTCGTCCTGGTGTCAACGGATGAGTCTTCCATATTCTGATCCATAATGCTCGCCACCGATGTGGTCTTTATCTCCGCGAATACGGAGAACTTTTGCCCGACGCGTAGGTTGACGCCGGGCTGCGATGGCGTTTGGACGACAGCTTTCGGAGCCACGGGTGTAACAGTCGGTTTCGGGACCGGAGCCTGAACGGCCGCAACCAGCGTAATGTCGAGTGTC
The DNA here is from genome assembly GCA_937941715.1 of uncultured Chloracidobacterium sp. GTDB lineage: Bacteria > Acidobacteriota > Blastocatellia > Pyrinomonadales > Pyrinomonadaceae > OLB17. Next base: position 1,596 of record CALDGX010000152.1, read on the forward strand.
GTCGCGGCGGCGTCTTCGACCGCGACGTCATCACGAAACTCCGGTTTGAAGCCCGATGTCCCGGTTGCCACGACCTTGTATTTACCCGCCGCGACGTCGTTGAACGTGTACGCACCGCTTTCGTCCGACTTGGCGGTCGCGACCGGTTTGCCATTCGCCCCGACAACGGTCACGGTGACATTGGCCACGCCTTTGTCTTTCGCGTCGGTGAGCGTTCCCTCGATCGACCCTTGCGCAAACGCCGCCGATGCAAACAAAAGAAACGCCGCGATGGCAAAGATGATATTTTTCATACGATTGTCCTTTTGCGGACATTGTACACCAAACCGGATCGAAGCTTTGATATCCGGCGGCGATCTATAGTTGCCAACCTTTCGCAACGGCCCATTGAGATGGATAAAACGGGGGTCAGACCTGCGATATCGTGATGTTGATCGGTTCGAGGATCGCAAGAACGCAGGCCTGAGCATTTCATTCCATCG
>CALDGX010000153.1 GCA_937941715.1 uncultured Chloracidobacterium sp.
GGCGATATGGCCGGGCGGCTTCGAAAACTGGAGAAGAAGGTCTTCGGCGACAACGTCTAAAAAATCATGCAGAAAAAAGAGAAGATCATCATCGCCCTTTGCGTCATCGTGACAATCGCGGCCGGAGCATTGCATTACAGTCACGCCAACGCGGTACTGGCGTTCGTCGTGACGGCCGCGGCACTTGCCCTGCTGGCCATGATCGTCGGCGACGCGACGGAGCAACTCGGCAGCCGTCTCGGGCCCGGGGCGACCGGCGTCCTGCAATCCGGACTCGGGAATCTGCCCGAGCTTTTTGTCTGCATCTTCGCCCTGCGTGCCGGGCTCGACCAGGTCGTTCAGGCCGCCCTCATTGGGTCGATCCTAGGCAATTCGGTACTCGTGCTCGGCCTTGCGTTGTTTATGGGCGGACTCAAGAACGGCACTCAGCGTTTCAACTCCGAGCCGCCGAAAATGATCGTCACGCTAATGCTGCTGGCCTCGGCCGTGCTCGTTATACCTACGCTCGCCAAGGAACTTCACACGCCCGCCGAGGCACACATTTTGAGCCTGGACATATTTTTGGCCGTCATTCTGCTCGTGCTGCTGGCCGCGAATATTTATTTTTCGGTAAAAGGCGATCCGGCCGTAGCGATCCAATCTGGCGAGGCGGGCCACGCCGAATGGTCGATGAAACTGACTATTGTTGTGCTTGCACTCGCAGGCGTCGGGGCCGCATTTGTTTCGGACTGGTTCGTTGAGGCTCTGCAGCCGGCGATGGCGTCGCTCGGCATTTCAGAGGCATTTGCCGGGTTGGTCGTCGTCGCTGTCGCCGGTAATGCGATCGAGAACCTGATCGGCATCCAACTCGCGTGGCGAAACCAGGCCGATTACGCCATCAGCGTCATCCAAAACAGCTCATTGCAGATCGCACTCGGGCTGTTTCCCGTACTTGTGCTGCTGTCGTATGTATTGGGCGGTGCTATCCTGACGTTTGTGCTGTCGCCGATGCTTGTTGCGGTGCTGCTGCTCGCGGTGATCGTCAGCGCCTTCATCGTCTACGACGGCGAATCTATCTGGCTGGAGGGGTTGGCCCTGATCGGTCTCTACGCGATCATCGCATCGGCGTTTTGGTGGGGATGATCCGATCTTTCAAATTAGGCTTTGGACTAAAGAACAAGGAGTAGGAAAATGAATAGCTCAGATTCAGGCTACGACATAACACCTCTAACAGCGGAGGCGATCGAGCGGCTAGCCCGGGACCTGAACGAGGAAGAGTACCGCATTTTGCTTGACCACGGGACCGAGCCGCCGTTTTGCGGGACGCTGCTCGACAACAAGATGGATGGCATTTACGCTTGCCGCCTATGCGGTCTGCCGCTGTTCGATTCGACTAAAAAGTTCAATTCAGGCACGGGCTGGCCATCGTTTTATGCCCCGTTCGACAAAGAACACCTCACCAACGTCGAAGACAACAGCTACGGTATGCGGCGTATCGAGATCCGTTGTGCCCGGTGCGGCGGCCATCAGGGCCACGTCTTTCCGGACGGCCCGCCGCCGACATATCAAAGATACTGTCTGAATTCTGCTTCACTCGAGTTTTTCGAAAACGGCGAAGATATTCCGCAGAAATCTTGATCGCAGATAAATTAGGTTGGAATGACAAACGGGCGGGCCATTTCCAGGCTCGCCCGATTTTTGCGAATACGTTTCCCGGTCCCGCGCAAAAACTACGAGCTACTTTCGATCCTTGAAACTGTCAAAGAGTCGTGTATGGCGGCTTGTCAGCGGTATCAATCGACCGGCGATGAACATCTGCTTGATGTTCGTCCGCGGTTCGAGAATGTCACCGTCGGTCACAACGATATTCGCCACCTTGCCGACCTCGATCGTCCCCAACTTATCCCCCAGGCCGAGTATCTGAGCCGGGTAGATCGTGACGGCCCTAAGTGCGTCCTCTTTCGAAAGGCCGTAAGCCGATGCGAGCCCGGCGTGGTACGGCAGGTCTCGAACCTCTGCCCCGCCATTGCCCGTAGAGATACAGAAGCGTATTCCAGCCGCCTGCATTTTTGCCGGGGCTTCGAACAAAAGGTCGTATGCGTCGTCATCGCGGACCGGCAGATTGTAAATATTCGTGAAAACGACCGCAATGTTGTTCTTTTTCAAATCATCCGCCGCTTTCCAGGCTTCCTGCCCGCCGACGATGATCCCCTTGAGTTTCATCTCTCCGACAAATTTGGCGACGCTCCGAATGTCCCTTTCGCGTTCGGCGGTAAATATCACGGGCTTTTCGCCGCGAATGAACGGGGCCATCGCCTCAAGCCGAATATCATATGAGGGGTACGGTAGCGTCGCGTCCTTTGCGAACGCGTCTTTGGCACGCAGGTAGTTTTCGGCCGAGCGAAACAGCTTTTTGAGTTCGTCGATCTGCGCGTCGCGCCGCTTTACCGCTTCGCTAAATTCAACCGGCGGACCACCTCCAAATCCGCCGCCAAAGCCTCCGCCCGTCGAGATACGCGGAAAATTGATCACCAGGCCAAATTCGCGAATTACCGCCATTTCGTCCTGAGTTGACCCGTTCAGATTGATCACCGCCGCTTGTCCGGCGATCAGTCCGCCGGTCGGGTACGACATAACAGTCGTGATGCCGTTAACGCGGGTCACATTTACGTGCGATGAATGCGGATTTATGCCCTTGATCGCCTTTGCGTTGGCGTTCATCGTACCTGTCTCCGAAATATCGACCGAAGCGTTGACGCCCTGGCCGATCTCAGCGAGGCCGACGTTGGTCGCCGCGTCGATCATACCCGGAAAGACGCTCAATCCCTTGCCGTCGATCTTTTCCGCTCCGGCAGGTATGGCGGCATTGGCTCCGACAGCGGCGATTTTGCCGTTTTGAATAACGACCGTGCCATTCTCGATCGTCGCCCCCGAAACGGTGACGATCCTCGCACCGACGATCGCAAACGTTCCGCCGCGGCCGGTCTGATTTTGTTCTGATCCGTCATTCTGAGCAAAAACTGCGACGCTCAAAACAACAACAGAACCCAAAAGCCGCAGTGCCGCTGATAGAAATATTTTCATTTTCGATGTTCGATCTGCTGATTGTGCCTTCATTACCGGTTGCCTCCATCGGCCTGATCGGCTTCGTCACGGTCCTTAACCCGCATCTCGCTGGGAATTCTGGGCGAGGTCCCGCCGCCGCCCGACGGAGCCTTATTGACATCGAGTTTTTCCAGCGCGTCACGCTCGGCCGCCATCGCCCGCCGCATATCGGCATCCTTTGCCCTGTCAAAAAGCACTTCGCCCTCGACCATCGTCATCTCGACCCGCGAATAGACGCTGAAAGGATGTGCATTCCAGATAACGATATCCGCGTCCTTGCCGATCTCGATCGAGCCGGTGCGTTTGTCTATACCAAGCTGCTTGGCCGGATTGATCGTGATCATCTTAAACGCGTCTTCCTCAGGTACGCCGCCATATTTCATCACCTTGGCGGCATCGAGGTTGAGGCGACGCATACGTTCGTCCGAATCGGAGTTGATCGAGACGTTTACGCCATTCTTCCATAAAATGTAGGCGTTGTATGGGATCGCGTCGTAGGCCTCGAGTTTGTAGCTCCAGCTGTCCGTAAAAATTGAGACGCCGGTGCCGCGCTTGGCGATCTCGGGCGCGATCTTGTAGGCCTCAAGTCCGTGCTGGAGCGTCGCCACCTTGAAACCAAACTCATCGGCCAGAAGCAGCAGATTCAAATGTTCGTCAGAGCGATAGCCATGAGCGTGAACGAGGCGTTTTCCTTCAAGGATCTCGACCAGCGGTTCGAGTTCAAGGTCTTTACGCGGCTGGACCTTGGTCTTGCCTGCTTTATAGTCTGCCCACGCCTGCTTGTAATCCCTCGCCCGTAAAAACGCGTCCCGCATCGTTTCGACGACGCCCATTCGCGTCCGCGGATATCTGACAGCCGAACCCGGAGCAGCAAATGACGTTGCCCGTTTGACGTTTTCGCCCATCGCGAACTTGATCCCCGGAGGAGCGTCGGCGATCGGGTAATCCTCGACCGGATGTCCCCATTTGAACTTTACTGTCGTGTTTTGCCCGCCGATCGAGTTTGCCGATCCATGCAACAGGTTTGCCGCGGTAACGCCGCCCGCCAGGGCACGATAGATAGTGATATCAGTCGGGTTGAGCACGTCGCGGGTCCGCGTCATCGAGGTGACCGAAAATACGCCCTCGTTTATCGCGTCAAGCATCGAGTGCGAGTGGCAATCGATGATGCCGGGCGTCACGTATTTGCCCGACGCGTCGATTACACGAGCCCCGGCCGGAGCGGCGATATTCTTGCCGATCTTTACGATCTTGCCGTTCTGGACGAGGATGTCGGTATTCTCGAGCGTCCCTTTCGCTGCCGTCATAACGGTCGCGTTCTTTATCAGAATGTCATTCTTTGCCTGAGCGAACACGAACATCGGCGAGACGATGGATAACGAAGTCAGTATCAAAATAGCGAGACTCTTTCTCATCATTATTTCCTTTCTTACTAATGCCCTACGGATTTTTTGTTCCGGAAAACGGTACAGCCCCCTGCGGTGAATCGATCGTGCCGCTGATCTGATCACCCGAGACCTTTCCGCTGACCGAAATATCGATCGCGGCACCACCAAACTCCACACTGCTACCGAACGAGAATCCGTCAGTTGAGACTCGACCGTTCTTGATCTGCGAAGTGCCGAGTTGCGAAACCATCGTCCCGGTAAGCGTTGGGCCGGACTGGCTGAACGTCAATGTCGCTGCGAGCGGCTGTCCGGGCACTTCGATAGTTACGGTATAGCGGCCGGTGACACTCGGGCCGGATGCTGACGGGCCGGATGCCCCGGATGGATTTGCATCGCGCTTAGGCGGCTCTTTTTGCTCGAAATATTTACCGTCAACAAAAACGTGCGTAACGGCCCGGTCCTTGCCGAAGACATCGCCCTTTACCACGACGATATTTGCGATCTTGCCAGCCTCGATCGATCCGAGCGTTTTGTCAACGCCTAGAAGTTCTGCCGCACCAAGCGTCATTGCCCGGATCGCGGCTTCCTTGTTCAAACCGCTCTCAACAGCCTTGCCGGCATTGACGAAGAAATCGCCGAGCGATCGGATGTTGTCCGACTGAAAAGCAAATCTCACACCCGCCGCCGCGAGCTTTGCCGCACACTTTGGGGCCTCAGCACGGAAACGAAGAGTTTCCAAAGGTTCGGGATCAGCGTCGGGTGAAGATGAAGCCGTCCGCTTTGGAAAATTGAGCGATAGAAGCACCGAGACGTTCTGTGCCTTGAGACGATCAGCCACTTTCCATGACTCAGTTCCGCCGGCGATCACTCCATTTAGTTTGAATTCCTTGATGAGGTCGAGTGCACGGATGATCTCGATCTCGCGATTGGCGGCAAAAACCGCCGGTATCTCTCGATTGATCGCCGGGTAAAGAGCCACTAGCGAACGGTCGGCATCCGGGCGTTTCATTCCGCGTGGGTTGGCCGCATAGGCCTTTTCAATCTCCTGCTGTCGCTGAGCGTCGTAGAACATCTGACGGATCGCGGCAAACGTTCCCAGGAGCGACGCCGGATATTGCCCTCCGCCAATAGTCGAAAACGTAATGTGCTGAGCAAACGGCGACTTGATCACCATTGCAGAGACCGTTTCACCCGCAAGATCGATCACCGCGGAACGTCCGTTGAAAATACCGCTGCGTCCGGTCGTCAGGACCGTCGTAAATCCGGCATTCCGATTAGCCTCAAACTGAGCCTCTCCGGCCCGAAGGTCATTGACGGCTTCATCCTCGGGCCGCAGGCCGGCCGGGTAGTTCGAGTTTGATGTCGGAGTTGTGCCCGTAGGCTGCGCCGCCTGCCCCCCGCCCGGGCCACCCGCCCTTGCCGGGGCGGCCGGCATTCCAAGGTTTGTCAGGGCGTCAATAAAGCCCGGATAGACAGTGAGTCCTGCGGCGTCAAAAATTTGAGCGTCAGCCGGCGGAGCAACATTCGCCCCGACCGCCTCGATCAGACCGTTTCGGATCACGACGGCACCCTTTTCAATAGTCGCACCTGAGACTGTCACGATCCTTGCATTGGTGATCGCGTAACTCTGACCGTAAGCCTGTGCGGTGAGCAAAAGGCAGAATGCCGCCACGAGCGGCAAAAGTAGCTTTGATCTCATAACTTTTAGCTCAATTTTGAACTGTTTGAATTTGCTGATACGCAGAGAATACAGAAAAAGTTTCGCTCTGGCAAAAGCCCTCGCGAAACTTTGATATCACCGTTTTTATCGAGAATTCAGCTTCTCCCAACGCGGGCGATGAAGCACCCCGCCTCGGCGTTGCGAATGTGCAAGAAATTGACCCGTTCGTCGGCAAACAGCGAGTTGATCTGGCTGCCCTCCGAGCTCGTCTCCACGCGCACACGATGCAGGAGGTCCCCGATATTATCAAATGCCTCAAAATACATCGGTATTCCTTTAAGCCCTTCGGGAAACTCGTTCCCGACAAATCTCTCGCAATTCGCTGAGTGGATGAACACCGGGCCCGGCTGCGGCAGATCCAGGATCCCCTCGACCGGATCGTACGTAAATGAGGTACGATCCTCGTTGCCCTCGTCGAACGTCCTTAGACAACTCCGGCATGGCCCATATCCATTCGCGACCGAACTGAACGCCGGTAGGCTAGGGTATTGAGGCGAGACCATACTTCTACGGACTTTCTCAGTTATTTTCTCTGAAATTGAAATTACGCGAAATGTCATTTGACTCCTTTGATCCGCACTCATGCCGATGTCTCTAATTTCAAAAGGGCCCTTTTCCGCTCGATGCCCCACCGATAGCCGCTAAGTTTGCCGTCGCTCGCGACAACACGGTGACACGGTATGGCGAGCGCGACCCGGTTCGTGGAGCAGGCACGCGCGACTGCCCGGACCTTCTTCTTGTCGCCGAGCATCTCGGCGATCTGTGAATATGAAACGGTCTGTCCAAAGGGTATCTTTCTGAGGAGGTCCCATACCTGCATTTGAAACGCCGTAGCGCGAATGTCTAGCGGAAGATCGATCGACCTTTTTTGACCAGCAAGATAATCAAGTATCACATCAAGATATTCTCCGACCCTATCACTATCTTCTGTTATTTCTGCATTTACAAACTCTGCCTTAAGACTTTGCTCAAGTACTAAATCGTCATCCCCGAGGGCTGCGAAGCACACCCCTTTGGCCGTTCGGCCGATCATGATCCTACCAAGTTCGCACGTTGCGGACGCATATTCTATCTTCATCCCTTTTCCGCCTCTTTGATATTGAGCCGGAGTCATGCCAAGGCTCGTCGACGATTTTTCGTATAGCCGGCTGCTCGAACCGAAGCCCGCGTCATACATCGCCGCCGTCAGATCGCTGCCGCCGCGGACGTCTCGCTTAAATTTCTCTATTCGTCGAATCTCTGCGTATTTCTTTGGGCTCACGCCGACCAATTCCTTGAACACCCGTTGAAAATGCGATGGGCTCAGCCCCTCCGCCCGAGCTAGATCGTCGAGCTGCAGCGTGACATCTGACTCGATCAATTCGCAGGAACGAATGACCATTTTCACCTTCGCGTCCATAACACCTTTGGTTGACTTTGGGTCGCATCGCAGACACGCTCTAAGCCCGCTCTGTTCGGCCAATGCAGCCGTCGCAAAAAACTCAACATTCTCACGCTTCGGCAATCGGGCACGACACGACGGACGGCAATAGATGCCGGTTGTTTTGACACCCAAAAAGAACGCCCCGTCATATCTTGCATCGTTTGCCTTTACTGCCTGCCAATAGATCTCGTTGTCCATAGCTTCAGAGTTTATTAGTAATCCAAAGCTAAATCTATCCGAAAATTGCGGCGGAATTTTTGATGTATAATAAAGGCATGAGTTCGATCGTTCTTTTTGACGGCGTATGCAATTTCTGCAACGGAGCCGTCAATTTTATTATCCGGCACGACAAGAACCGTCGGTTCTCGTTTGCCGCCCTGCAATCAGAGACGGGGGAGAAGCTTCGTTCCGAGTTTGCGATCGGCGACGAGATCGATTCGATAATTTTGATCGAGGACGGACACGCGTATCTGCATTCGACGGCCGGACTCAGGGTCGCAAAAGGGCTCGGCGGGCCATGGGCCATGGCATACGCATTGATTATCGTGCCTTCATTTATTCGCGACTTTGTATACAAGACTTTTGCAAAATACAGATATCGGCTTTTCGGCAAAAAGGATGTGTGTATGATGCCGACCCCGGACATTCGTGAGCGGTTCATCGGCTAAGGCACAGCAGGATGCTGGCGGTTGCCATAACGCTTTTGCTGTCAACGTTTAACCCTGTTTCGATGTGATTGGACATTAAGGTATTTCGCTTTCGCTCTTTTTCGCGATATTACTTTAGGTGCCGGGAGTATTGGCATTATTTACAATAATTTACGAGCATTTGCTTGAGATCGTGTCCCAAGCTCACGGAAATATGAGTTACTCGCTCGAAACACTGGAATATCATCGGTTGCTCGAACTGATCAGCCGACATGCACAGACGCCGATGGGCGTCGGCCGATTTGCCGACCTGCGTCCGTACACCGATCGTTTGGCTCTCGCATCTTCGCTGGAAGCAATTTCCGAGACCATAGCCCTCAACGAGGAAAAGCAGGTCACCTGGTCGTTCAGCGGGCTCGCAGACCCGTCAGACGCAGTCGCGATATTGCGGATAAAAGGTTCAACTCTCGACCCTTCCGTGTTGCTTGAGGTGTCACGGGTTTGCAGTCAGGCCCTTTTTGTTCGCTCGTCCGTCCAGCCGGAAAAGGATCTTGTTCCGACCCTCTGGCAGTTGATCGAACACATCCCCCCGTCCCTGCTGGCGGTCACCGAACGGATAAATAAAAAGTTGCTTCCTGGCGGCGAGATCGATGACAAAGCCTCGCCCGAACTTGCCCGGATCCGCCACGCGATAAACATACAGCGGGGACTTTTGACCAAGTCGCTCGAGTCCGCCATGCGTGTCGCGGGCAACGCGATCCAGGACGAGATCGTCACGATGCGAAACGATCGGTTCGTCATTCCGGTCAAGGCCGATTTTCGCGGCAAGGTCACCGGGGTGGCCCACGGGTTCTCTTCGTCAGGCTCCACCGTTTTTATCGAGCCGCTCGCGGCGATCGAAGCAAACAACGAACTTCAGAACCTCAAGGGCAAAGAGGAACGTGAGATCGCACGAATACTCTTTGAATTAACCGATGAACTTCGCGAACAGCTTCCCGCGATCGAGACTGCGGTGGAGGCGGTGGCCGAACTCGATCTTATTAAGGCCAAGGTCGAATTTGCGCGAAAATTCAATGCCGTAGTGCCCGAGATCGCAAATGACAATACTCTTGCTCTGGTGGATGCCCACCATCCGTTACTCGAAGAGTCACTGCGAACTGCGGACTCTGCTACATTAAATATTGTCCCGTCCAGCTTCACGCTCACCGGCGAACGCTCGGTGATGATCATTTCCGGCGCGAACGCCGGCGGCAAAACGGTGGTCCTCAAAACGGCCGGGCTATTGAGCCTGATGGCGATATCGGGCCTGCCGGTGCCTGCCGCGGCCGCCCGAATCCCCTTCTACCGGTCGATCCTGGCGGATATCGGCGACCATCAATCGCTTTCGGCAAACCTTTCAACATTCTCGTCACATATGTCGAATATCGCGTCGATGATCGGCAACTGCGAGCCCCCTTCGCTTGTTTTGCTTGACGAGGCCGGCACCGGCACCGACCCAGATGAAGGCTCAGCGCTCGGTGTTGCAATTGTCGACCATTTCCGGAAGAAAGGTGCTCAGGTCATCGCCTCGACCCACTATCGCGGGCTGAAGATGTACGCGGCCAATGACGAAAGCGTCGTCAACGCCTCCGTCGAGTTTAACGAAAAGACGCTCCAGCCGACCTATAAGCTGCTGATCGGGCTTGCGGGTGCGTCAAGCGGTATCGAGATCGCACATCGATTCGGCATATCTGACGAGGTCATATCCAGTGCCCGTGAGCATCTCGACATATCGGCCCAGGAGGCAGAAAATTACCTTAGAAAGCTGCAAACCGAAACAAAAATTGCCGAGGACCTGCGAATCGCTCTTGAGGAAGAGCGTGATGCGGTCGCCCTGAAATACGCGGGCCTTGAGATCGAGGCAGTTAAGAAAGAAAAGGCACGACAAAAGGCGTTTGAAGGAGAACTCGCCAAGGCGATCGATGAATTTGACCGTCAGTCAAAGGCATTTTTGGAGACGATCGAGGAGAAGGCCTTAAAGAACCGCCTCGACAA
>CALDGX010000154.1 GCA_937941715.1 uncultured Chloracidobacterium sp.
GCCTGAAAATACGTATACATACGTAGTGTTTTTCAGTACATCTGCGTATTTCAATACAATTCACCACATCTTAATATTTAAGCCTAAGAAGAGTTCACGGTCCGGTTCCCGTTGGTTTTCAGTTTTATCTACTGTCAACTCAATTAAAGGGAATTGACCGGGCAAAAGGCTAGATATTAAGCGGAAGTTGAATGCAAACGCTCTCGATTTGATCGAGGCACCCCTCCAAAAGCGCATTCATCAACGGTATATCCTCGTGGCCTGATCCACATCTTTTCAAAGCAAATTTACGTTGGATCGTGTCCATAGGTATAACGGGACTCTTCGTTTGGGAGACTTATGAAACTTAGATACTTGCTCGTTCTATTATTCGCACTGGGGATCATTAATGCCTCTGCGCAAGATCTCTATATGCCGCGAAATGTAAAACTCGCTTACAGGGCCGGACTAAGGTCAATGGATGGAAAACCGAATGCGGCGTATTTTCAGAACTCCTCGACGCACAATATCCGGTTGTTTGTCTCGCCTCCGAGCCGTCGGGTGGTAGGCACGCAGGACATAGTCTTCAAGAACAATTCGCCAATCGCTCTACCCGCCCTTTTCTTTCGCTTGGAGCTCAATGCCCATGCTCCGGAAGCCCCGAGAGAGAAGTACATGGACGAAGCCTGGCTCACCGATGACATTCAGATCGATGAGTATGCCGAGAACGGCAAAGTGCGGCCATGGTCGCCACTTTTGAAGATCAAGGGCGCCACGGCTAATGCCGTTTTTCTGGAAAAGCCTCTTCCTCCGGGCCAGTCGATCACGCTCTCGTTCCGTTGGCATTATGATCTCTCGGTCAAATCGGACCGAGAAGGAGCGATCGATCCGTCGACATTCTATTTGGCCTACTTCTATCCGCGTGTCGCCGTGTTCGATAACGTAAATAACTGGGATCAAGTGCCCCATCCTCTCGCTCACGAGTTTTATTCAGACTTTAATGACTACAACGTAGAGATCACGGTGCCTAAGAATTTCGTAGTGTGGGGAACAGGCGATCTCACGAACGCCGACGAAGTTCTCCAACCAACATATGCCACGCGTTTGAAGCGATCCTACACTAGCGATGATGTCATAAAGGTCGCTACGGCCGAGGAAATGAAGGCAAAGAACGTGACTGCCCAATCGCCGACCATCACATGGAAGTTCAAGTCAAACTACGTGCCGGACGTAGCTTATGCGATCAGTGATTCGTTCGCATGGGACGCCGGTAGCGTTGTTGTTGATAAAAAAACCGGTCGGCGGGCGAGTGCACAGGCGGTTTACGATGCACCATCGAAGAACTTCGTCGACATGGTCAAGTTCATTAAGACCGCGCTCGATTTAGCGTCAAACGACTGGCCTGGCATCCCGTACCCGTATCCAAAGATGACGGTTGTCCGGGGCTTTGCGGATATGGAGTATCCGATGATGGCGAACGACAGTGCGCAGGAAGATCCCAAAATGCAGCAGTTCATTGCCGCACACGAGATACTTCACACATATTTCCCATTTTATATGGGCATAAATGAACGCCGTTACGGATTCATGGAGGAGGGATGGACGACGGCGTTTGAGCATATGTTCACGACGAAGGTCTTTGGAAAGGAATTTGCGGATCCGCTTTTCAAAAAATATCGCGTTGAGCAGTGGACAGCATCGAACACCGGCGAGTCTGACATACCCATCATCACAGATGAAAGCGCGATCTCCGGTCTGGCCACGACCTATGGCGATAACAAGTACGGCAAAGCCGCTCTCGGTTATCTAGCCCTCAAGGAACTCCTCGGAGACACTGATTTCCGAAAAGGTCTGCACGGATTTATGAATGATTGGAACGGTAAGCACCCGATCCCGTGGGATATGTTCTATTCCTTCAATACTCATACTGGCAAGGACCTCAACTGGTTCTGGAATGCGTGGTTCTTCTCGAATGGATACATCGATCATGCGATCACCGAAGTGAAAGCTGAAAACGGAAGTACGTTGGTGACCATAAAGAACATCGGCGGCTATCCGGCGCCATTCGACATGGTGGTTACATTCGCAGACGGCTCGAAGGAAACGATCCGTCAGGGGCCTGATATCTGGCGGTTGAACATGAAAGAAGCAAATTCTCGGATCAATCAGCCCAAAGCGATCAAGTCGATCGTACTGGACGGCGGCATTTTTATGGACGCAAATCCCGCTGATAACACTTACTTGGTCAATTGAGTCAATGCTGCTAGCGGCACCGTGGTCGAGGCGTAAAACAGGCTATTGCAGGATCTCGAACAAGCAGTATTTGTCGAGTGAAAAATCTCTATAACAAAAGAGGAGAAAATCTATGTTTGGAATTGGAATACGAAAATTCACAGCGTTTGCCATCGCTATCTCGGTGGCAGTTGGGACCCTTGGAGTGATGCCGGTTGCCGCATATTCGGGCACGATCACTTGCGAGAGTTTTGGTGGCGGCTACAACTATTGCCGTGTTAACACGGATAACAACGTTCGTGTCGAGCGCCGACTGTCGGCCTCCGGCTGCATATATGGCCGGGATTGGGGGTACGACCGAAGGGGAATCTGGGTTGACCACGGCTGTCGAGCTGAGTTTCGTTATGGCGGAAGTGGTGCAAATGCGGCTATCGCAGGGGGAGCGGTCTTGGGTGGATTGATCTTGGCAGGGGTGCTTGCCAGCAAAAAGAAGAAGTCTGATGACAACAGCGAAGGCTGGAAAGATGGATCCTCGCATGTGTCAAGCTATTTCGTCGGTACTTTTCGCGGGTGGAATCCCAATCGAAACGAATTGACCGATATTACGATCGCTCCTGATGGTTCGGTCACTGTTCGGAACTCGAATTCCAGCTACACCGACTTTGGCACCTTTAGCGACCGAACGCTCGCGTTGCCATGGGGAGTGTTCGAAGTGGAAAAGAAGGACGGCGGCTTGTTGGCAAAAGGACGAGGGGATGAATCGCTGACCTATGTGCGCGTTCGATAAGCGTTCCGGGAGGGAAATAAATATGCATAACAAGAAATTTACTAGTTTGTTCGTTTTCGCGATCGTCGTTCTAATTGTTGGCTCCGGCTTCGCATATGCGCAAAAGGGAGGTCGAAGATCTGCTGCCGCTGCCCCGGCCCGATCTACCGCGCCGCCGCCTGCAATTCTGAACAACGTGGATACGCTCACGATGATTCGACGTAGTAATCGATTAAACGTCGGCGTCGCCTCGTATGTGCCGTGGGCAATGCATGACAAGAGCGGAAAGCTTATCGGCTTTGAGATCGATGTTGCCCAGAAACTGGCTGACGATCTGGGAGTTGAGCTTAATCTCATGCCGTCCGGGCAGAGCTCGCTTCTGGATAATCTTTTGAGCAAGCGTGTCGACATACTTGTTACCGGTATGTACCCAACGCCCCAGAGAGCTCTCCTGGTCAACTTTTCCGAACCATACGCGAAGTCGAAGATTGAGCTGATAGCAAGTCGAGACAAAATGCGTGACAAAGGTGATCGGCGACACTATGACGATCCAGAGGTCACGATCGGTGTAGTTTCAGGAGCCGTATACGAATCGATCGCGCGATCTGAATTTCCAAAGGCGAAGATCCAACTTTTTGACAATGAGGCTGAGTTGATGGAAGCAGTTGGCACCGGCGCGATCAACGCGGCAATGGCCTCAACGCCAGGTCCGGAGTTTGCAATGAAACACGGTGGAGCGCGGATATACAGGCCGCTTGCTGACCCGATCGAAACGCTTGACGAAAGTCTTGCGATCCGGAAAGGCGATGTCGATTTTCTGAACTTTCTCAACACGTGGATCCGGTATTACGAACGGAATGGCTGGTTGAAAGCAAAGAGAGCATATTGGTTCGAAAATACAGAATGGGCCGACCAGCTGTAGGGATCTGTATTTACCCGAGCCCTATTTGCCGTCGGCTTGGGCTCGATCAATGATCCTGACGGCAGCCCTTAACGGGATCACGAACGTGGTTCGGGGCCCCCTATGCGGGTGGCCTGAATGGTCGAAAAGAAATTTGCTGAGTGTTACAGCACTCTGATTAAGGAGACATTATGTCATCAAGGAAGATCTCATTTGGTTTGATCGCATTATTTTTTCTGGCCCTGGCCGTTGGAGCGCAGCAGACACCCGGGGATCTGGGTGATCTCGTCGGGATTCGGGCTTCGAACGGTGAGCGTGAGCTGAATAATCGCGGATTTCGTTATGTTAAAACGTCTAAAGGCGACGCATCGTCTTATACGAATTGGTGGCGGGCTTCTGACCAAACGTGCATCACGGTTGCAACTGTTGACGGCCGCTACAATTCGATCGTGAAGGTCACGAACCTCGATTGCAATAAATCCCCCAACTATACGTGGAATAGCGGCGGTTCGTGGGGCGGAAGCGGCGGGTGGAGTAATAACAGCGGGCGCCAGGTTTCGCCGCCCAGCTGGGCTCGCGGCACTTTCTACGGAACCGGCCCCAAAGGCGAGAACATCCAGCTCACGATCAATGGTAACGGCAGTGTTGTCGCTTATATCAATGGCGGCCAAAGCTACGGATCATATACGAGTGGCGATTATCTGAGCATCGGCGGAGCTTCGTCACGAGTATCGCGAAATGGAAACGGAATCTCCACGACAAGAACCGATAACGGCGAACGTATTTCCTACTCACGAAATAATTGGAATTCCGGTGGAAACTGGAATGACAACAACTGGGGCGGCGGCAATTCCGGCGGCGGCCAAGTCAGTCCGCCAAGTTGGGCTCGCGGTAACTTTTACGGCACCGGTCCGCGCGGAGAAAGGATCACATTGACGATCAACAGCAACGGCTCAGTCACAGCCGATGTGAGCGGCAATCCGAGCTACGGCAGTTACGTCCGCGGCGATATGATCAGTCTGGGTGGGGCGACATCTCGGGTTTCGAGAAATGGAAACGGCATAACCACGACACGAACCGATAACGGTGAGCGGATCTCATATTCGCGCAGTGGATGGTCCGGCGAGTGGAATAACGGAGGCTGGAATAGCGGAAACTGGGGAAACAGCGGAGGCGGTTCCGCCAGCATCTACGGACTGGAAGGGAAGAGTCTGAACGAGGGGAGCCTGGAAATGGCTCGACGCGGATTCAGGCAGGTCAATGTGTCAAAATCCGGCAATACGACGTATGTCATATATTGGCGAGCGTCGAGCGGCCAGTGTGTTCAGGGCACGATCTATGGCGATAGGTTCAGTTCAGTCAATGATATCGGCAGTCATTACAAGTGCCGGTGATAGGCCACGGCGCTCAGGGTGTGGAGTATTTCCAGATCGATGTCGACGGTGACTGATCTTGTCCAAAAATGAGTCAGCGAACGATCTCGACGAGTGAA
>CALDGX010000155.1 GCA_937941715.1 uncultured Chloracidobacterium sp.
CGCCGGTTCCTCCGGCGTGACGTGCGTGGAGGAAAAGTGCCTGGGGGATATTCACGGTGTGTACGGCCGCCGAAGCGGCGACCGTTGCAGGCGAGGGAGCCTGCGCTCCCGGCATCGCGTGGATTCACGGCGAAATACCACTTTGGCGTATAATATGCCGATGAATAAGGACCCACGCTATTGGCATAGTCGCGGATATCTGCCGCATTTTGACAAAGACGGGTACACGCAATTCATCACATTTCGTTTGGCCGATTCGGTTCCGCAGGCGGTTTTGGAGAACTGGCGGGACGATCTGGAACGCGACGAGATCACCGACGCCGACTTTCGCCGAAGGGTCGAATACTACCTCGACCATAATTACGGCGACGGTTCACTTCGGATACCGGCGATCGCCAACCTCGTGCAGGAAACACTACTCAAATGGGACGGCGAGCGATACCGCCTTATTTCGTGGGTGATAATGCCAAATCACGGCCACATCCTTCTTAGTCCATTCGACGGGATCAGCTTGTCGGATATAATGCACTCGATCAAGTCGTTCACTGCACACATAGCTAACAATATACTGGATAGAAAGGGCCAATTTTGGGCGAAAGAATATTTTGACCGCTACATTCGCGACCAACGGCATTTTGCGAGTACGATAAAGTACATTGAGCAAAATCCGGTTAACGCGAGGTTGTGCCGGACGCCGGATGAATGGCCGTGGGGCAGTGCGTATTTTAAGTAGCCGGTAAGCCGGGAATGCAGGCGCCCTCGCCTGCAAAGCGTCATGTCTGCAGGACGCTGACGAACGCGATGAACATTCAGCTTGAAAAATACTAAACTACATCACGCCGGAGGAACCGGCGTTTGCAGGCGAGGGCGCCTACGTTCCAGTCAATATGATGAATAAATTACTTGCCGCTGCTTTTTGTCTTTTGTTTGCTTCTTTTGCTTTCGCTCAGAATGATGAGATCAATATTATCCCGAAACCTCAGTCCATTCAGCGGGGTGAGGGCCGTTTCATTTTAAGCAAGGAGACTCGTATTGTCATTTTCAAAACAGTGGACAGGCCAATTGCTCTGATGTTGCGGGATATTCTAAAAACAAATCTCGGACTTGATCTCAAAATCGTTTCGGACCCATCGCCTAAGTTCAATAATATCTTCGTTTCAACAAGCGATGATGTCGTCCTTATGAAAGGCGACGATGATTACACTGCCGAGGTTGAAAAGAATAGTATTCATCTGTACGGACCCAATTCCACTGGCTTGTTCTATGCAATTCAAACATTCCGTCAATTGCTTCCCGTCATCGCTACAGGTCAGATTTCTATTCCTGTGGTTAAGATAGAGGACCGAAACCGCTTCAATTACCGAGGCATGCATCTCGATGTCAGCCGACACTTCTTCCCGGTCGAATTCGTCAAGAAGTACATTGACCTGATGTCGCAGTACAAATTTAATAAGTTTCACTGGCATTTGACTGACGATCAGGGTTGGCGGATCGAGATCAAGAAATATCCGAAGTTGACAGAGATCGGGTCGAAGCGGCCGGAGTCGGTCAAGGGCCGAGTGCTGCAGCCGTACGTCGGTGACGGCGTGCCGGTCGAAGGATTTTACACGCAGGAGCAGATCAAGGACGTCATCGCCTACGCCAAGGCACGATACATCACGGTCATTCCCGAGATCGAGCTGCCGGGGCACGCATCGGCGGCTCTGGCGGCATACCCGCAGCTTGGATGTAAGGCCGATTACACCTACAAGGTGCAGACGACGTGGGGCATTTTCAAAGAGGTTTTCTGCCCGACGGATGAGACGTTCAAGTTTCTAGAGGACGTGCTGGACGAGACGATAGCACTGTTCCCCGATTCGCCATACATTCACATCGGCGGTGACGAGGTGCTCAAAGACCACTGGAAAGAATCACCCTTTGTTCAGGAGCTCAAAAAGCGCGAAAACCTGAAGGACGAGCATGAGGTGCAATCGTATTTCGTTCAACGTATCGAAAAGCACGTCAATGCAAAGGGCAAAAAGATCATTGGCTGGGACGAAATACTCGAGGGCGGCCTGGCGCCGAACGCGACCGTGATGAGTTGGCGCGGCATGAAAGGCGGCATCGAAGCGGCCAAAGCAAAGCACGACGTTATCATGACTCCGACCGATTACGCGTATCTTGACTATGGCCAGGGCGACCCTGCGACCGAGCCCATCAATATCGGCGGATATTTGCCGCTCGAAAAGGTCTATTCATTCGACCCTGTGCCAAACGATTTGACTGCCGATGAGGCAAAGTACATTATCGGCGGCCAGGGCAATATCTGGACCGAGTATCTCAAGAAAGGCGAGAATGTTGAATATATGGCGTTTCCGAGGATGCTCGCGATCGCCGAGAGCGTTTGGACGACACGTGAGAATAAGAACTACGGTGATTTTCGGCAAAGGCTAAATGCGCAGTTGGCACGGCTTGATGCCCAAAATGTGAACTATCGCATTCCCGAACCTCCGGGCCTTGTGAACAGGGTCCTCGCTGACGGCGAAGCCGCAATCCTTGACCTTTCCACGCCGATACCGGGGGCACGCGTCTTTTACACCATCGACGGCTCGACGCCTGACGAAAAAAGCACGCTGTTCATCAAGCCGCTCCAGTTAGATGTCCCGATGGATGGCCGTGTCGACGTCAAGGCAGTCGTGGTAATACGGTCGGGCCGCAAAAGCTCGGTCTATACGGCCACGATCCTTCGCGGTCCCTGGCAGGAACCAGAACCGGAGTTAAAGGAGAAACGCCCCGGAGCTAATTTCGGAATGGCTTTTCCGATCGCAAATGATCGTCTCGGATCAGTATTTGGTGGCGAAGCAAGATCCTTGAATTTCCGGCAGATCGCTGGCGGAAACGACCTTAAGTTACCCTTTGGCGTTTCGTTCAGCGGATTTATCAACGTGCCGGCAGACGGGATATATGAGTTTCAGGCCGAATCAACATGGGAAACCGCCATTACGGTCGGTGAAAAATGTGGTCTTAGAACCGCGGGAACGCCAGAAACATCTATTCGCTCATTCGTTTGTCCACTGAAAGCAGGGCTGCAAAAGATCGGGATCTCATACAGCCATCGCGGCGGAGAGCCATTCTGGCGCCTCCGGTGGGCGATCAAGGGCCAGAATTGGCGAAACCTCAACGGAGGCGAACTGGTTCATTAGTAATGGGAGAAGACATTTATGAAGGTCGGAGAAATAGCACCTGATTTCACACTGAAAGACGGCGAAGGGAAAGACTGGACCCTGAGTAATTACAAAGGACGTACAATCGTGCTCTTGTTTTATCCGGGCGATAACACGCCGGTTTGTACGGCGCAGCTATGTTCGGTGCGTGATCACTGGTCGGAGTACCAGGCGACGGGGGCCGTGGTCGTTGGCATCTCGACCGACACTGTCGAATCGCACAGCGGGTTTGCCGAAAGGCACAGCCTGCCGCTTAGATTGCTCTCGGACACCGACCGCAAGGTTTCGACGACGTATGACATGAAAAGCTGGCTCCCGGGCCGCTCGGCCCGCGGTGTTGTCGTAATTGACGGTGACGGCAGGATCGCCTATCACAAGGCCGAGAGCCTGAGTCTTTTCCGCCCGGCGGACAACGACGTCCTCGCGGCGATCAAGTCCGCAGAAAGAAAGTAACCATACCTGAACACCGATAGACACCGATTTGTAGCTTTCTTATATCCGTGTGCATCTGTGTTAATCTGTGGTTAATTCATTTTTCGGAGTCTTTATATGGCAATATTTGGCGACAAATTCAAATGCGGACGCTGCGGGCAAAAGACCGAGCCGCTTGGGTACGCTCCGCTGCCGACCGAGCTGGGGCAAAAGATCGGGGCCGAGATGTGTCAGGGCTGCTGGAAAGAGTGGCTGCAAAAGCAAAATCAGCTCATCAATCACTTTGGCATCGACGTTTCGAATCCGGACTCGCACGAGTTTCTCTTCGACAACATGAAGATATTCTTCTACAACGAAGGCGTCGAGCTCGCCCAGATCGACACGTCGCAAGAGGGTAAGGTCAACTGGTAGGCTCCGTCGGTCCGGCCGTAGATCTAAACGCACTGCTCTAAATGCGCGACGCCGAAATCCCGCCTTTTATCAACGAAGCTTTCGAGGCCGCAAGCGTGACTCATGGGCAGTACGATCTGCTGCTTAAAGACGGTTGGCGACATTTCGGCACATACTTTTTCCGATACAACTTGGGTGTTTACGAGGGCGGCATCAGACGTGTGATGCCGCTGCGGATCCGTTTGTCGGATTTCTGTTTGAGCAAAAGCCAACGCCGAGTTCTCCGCCGCAATGCCGATCTCGACGTTTCGATCGGCCCTTTCTGTGTGACGCCGGAGACGCGCGACCTTTTCGAACGCCACAAACGCCGGTTCAGATCCGGCGTGCCCAATTCGATCTACGACTTTATCGCCCGTGACGCCGAAAGTTCACCGACCGAACTGTTTGAGATAACGGTTCGCGATCACGGCAGCCTCGTCGCCGCCAGTTTTTTCGATTTGGCGGAACATAGCGTCTCGGCGATCTACGGCTGCTTCGATCCCGATGAAACGGCCCGCAGCCTCGGGATCTTTACGATGCTGAAAGTGATAGAATACGCTGCCAATCACGGTTTCGAATTCTATTATCACGGCTACGCCTACGAAGGTTCGTCATTTTACGATTACAAAAAAGGATTTTCGGGGTTGGAGCAATTTGATTGGCAGGGCAATTGGAAGACCATGACTGAGTGATGGCGAACGATATTTAACCGCATATAAAGCAGATGACGCAGATCCTTTTTATCAGGTTTTATCTGCTTCATCTGCGTGATCTGCGGCTAACAGGAATTGTTACTGAGTCGCCTCACTCACCTCCAAGACACTTCGTCCACTCGATATATTTTTTTGAATCGAACTTCTTGCCCGTGCTGCCGCTGGTCATGTAGCGGATCTGGCCAAAGACGGGGCGTTCCATCCACGGGCGGTCGTGCTTGCCAAAGCACCAGAGTATTCCGCAGTACGAGTTTGGATTGCGGCCGTCGAGGCAGTATTTGTTGTTGAGGTGCACGAGCGTCTCAAAAGCCACCTCATACGAAGGCGACCAGGCGATCACATTCTTGCCCCACAGCATCCGCACATAATTGTGCATCTCTCCGGTGACGACCATCTCACGCTGAGCGGCGTTCCACAGCTCATCCTGCGTCTCGCCGTTCTCTAATTGTTCTAATGAATAGACGTACTGCCGTTCGTCTCCGGCGTGAGCACGCATTGTCTTGTGCACCCACGCGGGCAGGGCTTCGAGCGAATCGTACTTGTCGTTGAACAGCGTCATATTGTACGACAGTTCGCGGCGGACGATGAGTTCTTCGAGATAGGCGTCGATAGACTCTTGCGGGGCGTCGGCGTCGCGGACCGCCAGTGCGATCTCAAGCGGCGAAAGATAGCCAAAATGCAGATAAGCAGACAGACGCGAAGACCCGTCGCGGTCGGGCTTGCTGCGGGCCGTGTCGTAGTCGGGCAAGATCTCGTCGACAAATTTCCGCAGACGCTCACGTCCCTCGATGGTGCCTCCGCGATAATGCTCAGACGCCGGAACGGTGTGGTCGATGTCGCATGTAGCGACCAGATCGCGAATATTATCTGCCGTGACCAGGGTCTCGGGACAATCGATTTCGAGCCCGACGCTTGGGATCTCGATACTTTCGAACGGCAGCGGCTTTAGAAACCGGTCGAGCAACTTTTTGATCTTTGGCCTGATAGTGTAGGCGGCGTATTCCTCCTTATCGAATTTCGACATCGGTACGACACCGTTCGAATCGACCGCAAACACTGGGATCTCCGCCCGTTCGGCGATTCGGCGATTGTGTTCCGGGATGATAAAACACGGAAAATCGTCGGTTACGATCAACGCCGCGTCGCGTGCGAGTGCGGCGACCGTGTTCTTTGGCGAGCTTGCATCCTGCTGCAAATAAAACACATAGCGGATGCCAAGGGCCTCAAACGCCTTTCGCTTTTCTTCAACGCCCTCGAGTATGAATGTGTGAATTCGGTCGCTCGCCCACGGATAGTAATATTTCAGCCCCTCGTAAACCACCAACGGCAACTTCAGTTCGTTCGCCCGCCGTATCGCGTAGATCAGCGAGTGGTTGTTGTCCAAACGCTTGTACATCTGCATCCAATACAGCACGTACCGCGCATTCGGGTTTACAGGTTTGTCGTTGAGCTGGAGAACTCTTTCGTTGATCCTCATAGATACCGTATTATAGGAACTATTCACCACATAGATACATAGGCCACGTATAGATGCTAATAGAATCATTCACAAGTCCATATTTCAGATTCGTCCGCTATGCTCTTTTAGTTTTCCTATGTTCTCTATGTGTCTATGTGGTCGATATCCCGGCCCAGGACTTCCGAACACTAAAAGAAGGTATCGAATATGCCGAGGTGACCAAAGAGATTAGCGGTAAGTCGGTCAATATGAACATTCTTCGACTTGATCTCAAAAAGATCCGCCTCGACGTCCATCATGCCAAGGACGCCGCCATCGGCACCGAAAAAACCTCGTCGATCGCTACGCGTCACGGCGCGTTTGCGGCAATAAATGCGGGGTTTTTCAGATTGGATAAAAGTGAATTTGCCGGTGA
>CALDGX010000156.1 GCA_937941715.1 uncultured Chloracidobacterium sp.
GAGCAGGCCGAAGGTAAAGTTTGGAAGATTATCGAAAGCTTCGCACTCGGCAATGCCGATGTTGATCGGGACGGTACCAGCCATTGACGAAAGAGGTTAGAAATATCGATTGGCCAAACGTCCGGCGCGTGCTTGTGGTCAGGCTGCGATCGATCGGCGATACGGTCCTGGCTACGCCATCGCTGACGGCCTTGCGTCGGGCACTTCCGCAGGCGGAGATCGACGTATTGCTTGAGGATTGGGTCGCTCCCGTACTTGACGGATTTGAAGATGTAAATGTCGTTTCCGTCGCAAGTGGAAATGCCGCTAAACTCAAGGCGGCCAGATACTTACGCAGCCGCCGATACGATGTTGCGTTCAATTTGCATGGCGGCACGACCAGCTCGATATTCGTCAGGGCGTCGGGCGCCGTGCATCGAGTCGGGCTGTCGCATTACCGATATCCACGTCTGTATGATCACCTGTATTCGTCGTCGGCCGATTTCTGGGGCCGTGCCGAAATGCACTCTGCCGAACAGCAGTTGGCGGTCATCGGCTTTGCCGGCATACCGGTCGGTGACCGGCCAAAAAGCCGTCTGGTCGTGACGGACGCCGCACTCCGATCGCTTCAGGCTAAATTCGAGTCGCGTTGGCATCTGCCGCCGAGCGACGAACCCGCGATCGGACTTATCCACCCGGCCGCGGCTTTTGCGTCAAAACAATGGGCGACCGGTAATTTTGCCGAGGCGGCTCGACGCCTGGCTGAACGCGGCCTCCGACCGGCCGCTGTCGCCGCGAAACACGAGACCGAGATCCTGAAAAAACTTGCGGCAATTTCGACGGTCCCGATAGTTACTTTTGACGACCTGACGCTGCCGGAGATCACCGCTCTGGCCTCGAGGTCCCGCATTTTTGTCGGCAATGACAGCGGCATCGCCCACATCGCCGCGGCGGTCGGTACACCGAGTGTTGTGGTCTTTGGGTCGTCGAACCGCAACCACTGGCATCCGTGGACCGATTCGCCGTATGAGATCGTCTTCGACCCGATGCCGTGCCAGCCATGCCCGGGTTACGAATGCCGGGTCTTTGGCGAGCCCAAATGCATCCTCAATGTCGCCCCGGCGGCCGTCCTCGCGGCCATCGACCGGGTGCTATAAGTGCCCGTATTTCTTGACACTTCCGCTCTGAACCCGTAGTATTTATAGTTTCGACTCTTGTGGCCGAAGTGTGTCTATATGTTCGAATCGCTGTCCGACAAACTTAAGCTGACGCTGCGAAATCTGCGTGGTCAGGGCAAATTGACGCCCGAGCACGTTGATGCGGCCCTGCGCGAGATCCGGATGGCGTTGCTCGAGGCAGACGTCAACTACAAGGTCGCTAAAGATTTTGTCGAGTCGGTTCGCGTCAAGGCCGAGGGCGAAGAGGTCTGGAATGGACTGAAACCGCACGAACAGGTCGTCAAGATCGTCTACGACGAGCTTTCGACGCTGATGGGCGGCACTTCGTCGCGGCTAGTCTTTACCAAGGCGACCCCGAATGTCGTGATGATCGTCGGCCTGCAGGGTTCAGGTAAGACGACCTCGACCGGCAAGATATCGCGCTGGCTTGCTGATAATCAGGAGCGCAAGCCGCTGCTCGTTTCGGTCGACGTGTACCGTCCGGCAGCCCGTGAGCAGCTCAAGGTCGTCGCAAACGCCGTAAACGTCGCGGTATTTGAGGCCAAGGACACCAACGATCCGATGACGATCGTCCGCGGTGCCATGAACCACGCGGTCGAGTATGGTTTCGATACCCTGATGATCGATACCGCCGGCCGTTTGCACATCGACGACGAGTTGATGGTCGAACTCGAGCAGATCAAAGCCGAGACCAAGCCCGTCGAAGTGCTCTTTGTCGCCGATGCGATGACAGGTCAGGATGCTGTTCGCTCGGCTGAGGTCTTTCACGAGCGAGTCGGCATAACCGGTGTCGTTTTGACCAAAATGGATGGCGACGCTCGCGGCGGTGCTGCCCTCTCGATCAAACAGGTCATCGGCCAGCCGGTCAAGTTCGTCGGTGTCGGCGAAAAATACGACGCTATCGAGCCGTTCTATCCGGACCGTATTGCCCAGCGAATACTCGGTATGGGCGACGTTCTGAGCCTTATCGAAGAGGTTCAGGGCAAGATAAACGAAGAAGAAGCGCAGGAACAGCTGCGCAAGATGACGAGCAATCAGTTTACGCTCGAAGATTTTCGAAACCAGCTTGGACAGTTCAAAAAACTTGGCTCGATGTCTAAGCTGATGAAGATGCTGCCCGAGCAAATGACCGGCGGGCTCCAGATCACGGACGAACAGTCTGCGGTTGTCGACCACCAGATGAAACGCACCGAGGCGATCATCGATTCGATGACGCGATTCGAACGCAATAACCATAAGGTGATCGACGCGAGCCGCAAGACGCGTATCGCGGGCGGATCGGGTTCGACGATCGCCGAGGTCAACCAACTGCTCCGTCAGTATGAGCAGATGAAAAAGATGAT
Organism: uncultured Chloracidobacterium sp.; assembly: GCA_937941715.1. Classification (GTDB taxonomy): domain Bacteria; phylum Acidobacteriota; class Blastocatellia; order Pyrinomonadales; family Pyrinomonadaceae; genus OLB17. The sequence continues at coordinate 2,501 of CALDGX010000156.1, forward strand.
GGCCCAGATGAACCGCGGCGGACTATTCGGCGGTTTGGGCCGAAAGATGGCCGGCGGCCTCGCTGGCGGCTTAGGCGGACTTTTGGGCGGCGGTGGAAATCCGCTCGGGATGCTGGGCGGCGGTTCGGCAATAGATCATGACGATGACGATTCGACAGATTCGTTATCAAGGCGAATAAAAAAGAAAAAAAGGCACAAGAAACGGAGATAGTTGCCGGGACGCGCGTAGTTTGTCGCCATTGGGCGGGACTTAGCGGACAACTGACAACGAACGAATAACAAAATTATGTTAGCAATCAGTTTAATGAGAATGGGCGCCAAGGGTAAACCCTTTTACCGCCTGGTGGTTAAGGAAAAACGATCAAAGCGTGACGGCAAGTACCTCGAAAACGTTGGTACTTACAATCCGATGATCAACCCGGCTGAGGTCACGCTCAATCACGAACGTATCCAGTACTGGATCGGTGTCGGTGCACAGCCGACCGATACCGTAAAGAGCCTGATCAAAAATAATCCTGCGGCCGCAGCTGAATAGTCAGACTGTTTGGGCGGGCGTCGTGGTTTCGGCCAGTTCGCTCGCAAAACGCTGCAAAATAGGTCTACTACGATGAAAGAAGCTGTTGATAGAATCATCAGATCGCTCGTCGGCGAACCCGACGCGGTCGAGGTAGCTGAAAGCGGAGACGGCAAGAACGTGCGCATCGAGGTGCGGGTTGCCGACCATGATATGGGACGCGTGATCGGCCGCGAGGGCCGAACGGTCAAGGCGATCCGCAGCATTCTGTTTGTCGCGGGGCAAAAGCACGGTAGGCGCTTTCAGCTCGATCTGCTCGAGGACTAGGGGCGATCGGTCTCGCAATTCATGTCGGCCGCGGCCGGCAGGTTATAGCGCCGACGGACTGAAAATCGATTCGTGTGGAAGAACTCGTCGCAATCGCCAAGATCGTCAAGACCCGCGGCCTTAAGGGCGAACTGGTCGCCGACCTTCTGACAGATTTTCCGGAGCGGTTCGGTGAGGTTGACAATGTGACGGCGGTCGGCCCCGATGGGGCGACGGCCGAACTGACGCTCAGTGATTTTTGGTTTCAGGGCGGCCGCGTGATCCTCAGGTTTGCGGGTTACGATACGGTCGAAAAGGCAGAAGCTCTCAGGAACTTTGAGATCTGCGTGCCTGAGTCTGAGGCGGTCGAGCTCGACGAAGGCGAGTTTTACGATTGGCAACTTCAAGGATGCCGGGTGGAGACGCTTGACGGTTCAGAGGTAGGCATCGTGGCCGAACTGATGCGAAATGGCGGCACCGAGATACTTGTGGTAAAGGGTGCCGAAAAAGATCACCTGATCCCGTTTGCCGAGACGATCTGCCCCGAGGTTGATGTTGAAAATAAGTTGATCCGGATCGACCCGCCGGACGGACTGTTGGAGTTTTAGGTGAAAATTGATGTACTGACAATTTTCCCTGAGTTTTTTGGACAAGTTTTTGATTTCGGCATTATTCGCAGGGCCAGGCTGGCCGGGATAGTCGAGATCAATGTTCACGACATTCGTGAATATGCGGCCGATAAGCACAAGATGGTCGATGACCGTCCGTTCGGCGGCGGCGACGGGATGGTCCTGAAGCCGGAACCGATCTTTGCCGCGATTGAAAATTTGATCGGCACCAGTGACCGCGACGCTTATCCGGCGGGAACGCGTGTCGTGCTGCTCTCGCCGCAGGGCAAACCCTTCAAGCAGGCGGCGGCAAAGGAGTTTGCGGCCGATGCGGCTCACGTCGTGATGATCTGCGGGCGGTATGAGGGCGTCGACGAACGCGTCAACCAACTGCTTGTTACCGACGAGGTGTCGATAGGCGACTATGTCCTGTCGGGCGGCGAACCGGCGGCGATCGTGATCGCGGACGCGATCGTCAGGCTTTTGCCCGGTGCACTGGGCAGCGATACGTCGGCCGAGAATGATTCGTTCAGCGGCGGCCTGCTCGATTGCCCGCACTATACGCGGCCGGCTGATTTTCGCGGGTACACGGTGCCCGAGATTTTACTAAACGGCAATCATGCCGAAATTGAAAAATGGCGCTTCGAGAAGGCGCTTGAGAAAACGAGACTAAATCGTATTGATCTTTTAACAGGAGAAAATGGTGAAATGTGAGCGGCACTGCCGCTGACCTCTGGCCGAAATAGAAAATGAACAGACTAGATAATGTCGAAAAGACACAAATGAAAGAGACCGTCCCGGTTTTTCAGCCGGGCGACACGCTTCGCGTTCACGTACGCATTAAGGAAGGCAACAAGGAACGCCTGCAGGCATTTGAGGGCATCTGCATCGCCCGCAAGCACGGCGGCGTCCGCGAAACGGTGACCGTCCGCAAGGTCAGCTTCGGCGTCGGTGTCGAGCGTATCTTCCCGCTGCACGCTACGGTGATCGACCACATTGACGTCGTCCGTCACGGTAAGGTCCGTCGTGCCAAGCTCTATTACCTGCGTGATCTGCGTGGTAAGGCAGCCCGTATCAAGGAACGCGACACACGCGGCAAGGCCAAAAAGGCGTAGTCGGGAGAGTACAATAGTGAATAACGCGGGAAGTTCGGATCCATTTCCAAGAGACGGGTCCGGCTCCCGCGTTTCGCTGTTTGATGACGTCGTGATCGACGGCATCGGTATCGCTTTCGAGCAAAATGCCGCCGGCGAAGGCTATCGGTTCATCGCCGGTGTCGATGAGGTCGGCCGCGGGTGCCTGGCCGGGCCGGTCGTCGCGGCGGCCTGCATCCTGGACCTCGCAAAAGCGCTCCCTGCGGGCCTCGACGATTCAAAAAAGCTCACCGAAAAACGCCGCGAAGCCATTGCCGACGAACTCAAACGATCCTGTGTGGCCTATGCCATTGGCCGCGTCGAGGCCGACGAGATCGACCGCATCAACATCCTCGAGGCGACCAAGCGGGCAATGCTGCTCGCGATCGGCGGGCTCGACCCGGCCGCCGATTACCTCTTGATCGACGCTCTGCACCTCAAACAAAGCCCGCTGCCGCAAAAAGCGATCATCAAGGGCGACAGCATATCGGCCTCGATCGCGGCCGCCAGCGTCATCGCCAAAACTCACCGTGACGGCCTGATGAAGGCCTATGACAGCGAATTTCCGCAATACGGTTTTGCCGGCCACAAAGGCTACGGTGCCGCCTCGCACCTGGCCGCCCTGCGTGAGCACGGTCCGTGCCGCCTGCACCGCCGCTCGTTCCGCGGCGTGCTGTGAGGATGGCGAGGCGTTTTCAGGCAGACTGTTGACTGCGATTACAGTTCTATCCTGAACATTTTCGTAGGTAGCTGAAGCTGCGAGCACGTGATCCGAAATATCTCGTGCATCACTCGCATCGCATAAATATCCCGCTCCCGCCGACTCCGGCCGGTACGATCTTTCCGCCGTTCAGGCCAACCACCCAATCGTGCATCTGACATAACGGCCGGCCGGGAACCCTTAGCAGAGCCGTACCGCGCTTGTACGAGTTGTAACTAACCTTGTAGTAGCGAAAAATGTCGTCGCTCGCTACGTAGTCGAGGCTCTTACGCTGAACCCATGTCCGATAGTCCAACCCGATCTTCAAAACCTGCACTCCCGGATATTCTTTTGCGAAAGCAGCCTTTACGACCGCCTCAGCGGCACCGTCGCGATACGGAGGCTGCTTGTACGATCGATCCGGAGCATCGCGCATGACGATGGCCTTTAACTCATCGGCCTTAGCCTCGGCGGCCGCGGTGGCGTCCGGAGGAACGTCCACCTTGTAGACTGCGTATTTCGGCCGCAACCAGGCCAACTTCTCAGCCCGCCATTTGTCGCGTTCCCAAATCAGCCGTTGTGTTTCCCACCGAACAGGATTGTTGGGCTCATTGAATCCGAAACGTAGATTCTCGTCAGTATAGCCGAGATTGATCAGCGTCTTTGCGACACCAATTCGAGCTTTTTTCTCGACCGCAACGCGATCCGCAGCGATCGCACACCAGACGCCGAAACGATACTCGACCGACCCGTCACGAATATAACCCGGGCTGCGATAGTCAGTGATACCGCGGTATTTGGTGCGACACAACGTGTCGAGTTCGCCGAGCTCCACGACCGATCGTTTCCAAATATCGGAATCGGGCACGCCGCCGCCGGCACTATTGAACTGACCGTCGTAAAACGGAGCAAACGACGCCACGGCATATGAGAACCTGGGTGCGGCCTCGGCCATAAATGCCTTTTGAAGGCTATCCGGCGGAATGCTCTCGAGTGGGTTTCGGGCTGCGGCTCCCATTCGGAGTTTCGGCGAATTACGCGGCAGGGTCACGACCTGATTGTCCATATTTCCAAATCTGACGCGGACATTGGTGCCGTCAATGCGCTCGACGGTGGCTTTTACCCATTCCTGCCCGAGGCAGAAACACTGATAACGGACCTCATCTCCGACGGCCTGTGATCTGACACCAACGACGGCAAAGGCCAGAAATAACCCAATTTTGAGCATTTTCATTCTCACGTTCCTCCACAATTTACAAATTGCCACTCAAAAGAGAAATATGTTGAGGATGATAGCACACAACCGATGGCACGGATCCGGCGATATTGGCAACGTTGTCCGAAGCCTCCACCGCCGCTCGTTCCGCGGCGTACTGTGAACCGTACAGCTTCCGACCAAATGAATTTGGATCGGCCGACTGTCCCGCGTGTCCTGCGTGTCCCGCGTGTCCCGCGTGTCCTGCGTGTCCCGGCTGTCCCGCGTGTCCCGGCTGTCCCGACACTCTCGACTCGACAGACTCAATAGACTCTCTTGACTCGCTCGACTCTCTCGACTCTCTCGACTCGACAGACTCAATAGACTCCCTTGACTCTCTCGACTCACCCGACTCTCAGGCCTGGTTATATGAATTTTCAAAGATCTGGTCAAACCTTTAGTTTAACATATATTGCAGAGATACAGCAAGATTTCATTTCTGCAACGACAGGTCAGCGGCGTGGCGATCGGGTTTCGGGCTTTGCCCGTTTTGCAGTGCGGTCGCGGCTGTGCCCGACCGTCGTATGCCCTGAACTGACCCAAGGAGGCGGCCAATGCCGCCGACGATCACGGTACCGCAGGCACAGCCCGCTCCTGATTGGCAGAGAGTGGGATCGCTACTGCCCGCTATCTGACAACTCCTCTCCTTACCAAGGAGAGGTGGCCTCCCGATGGTCTTTATCAGGATGACGGAGTGGTTCTCACGCGTCGGCCATGAATTCGCTGTGGTTGATATTTCGGCCCGGACTCTTTCGGTCCGATCCAGGTTGTTTGATCCTCAACTTGAGAGAACCACCCCGTCACCGGCCCAAAAGACGGCCGCTGCCACCCCTCCTTGGTAAGGAGGGGAGTCTGAAGATCAATGCGATGTGCTTGCCAAAAGCGCCGCCCATCACCCAAATGAGTGTTGACAAAGACCGGCTACAGGCACAAACTGGCCGGAACGGCCTTGTCCAACGACAGCGAACGTTGCTTTCCCGCTATGACCTCGCCCGGCGAACAATGGAGAATGATCTCGATATGAAAACAGCCTGTGAGATGTCCGCGAAAATTACCGATGGGGGATCGGTCGAGAATCGCATGATCGCACGTCTGACCCCATTTTTTTCCGGCCAACTTCCCATAGGCGGGGAATTCAAAATTGTAACTGTAGTGAATGGTGTTACGGTGACTGTTAGAGGATTCGTGAACGACGGTGTACCAATAATAAACACAATGTTCTGAAAGGGGCTAAAGAAATGAGATGTGAGTTGAATGAACTATT
>CALDGX010000157.1 GCA_937941715.1 uncultured Chloracidobacterium sp.
TCTTCGGTCTTATTGATCAGGGCCTGCTGATTCTCATATTCACGAAGCTGCTGTTCACGCCTCAGTTCCCGCTCCTCGAGATATTTCGAATAATTGCCCTTGTAGGTAACTGCGACTCCGCGATCGATCTCGATAACGCGGTTAGTGGTCCTGTCCAAAAAGTAACGGTCGTGACTAATGACGACGTACGTTTTGTCATAACTCTTGAGAAAATCTTCCAGCCATTCGACAGCGTCGGTATCGAGGTGATTGGTTGGCTCGTCGAGCAGCAGAACGTCGGAATTCGAAAGCAGCAGCCGAACCATTCCCAAACGATTTTTTTGACCGCCCGAAAGTGTCCGAACGTCGTCAGACCATTTGTCCGGCGGAAATCCCATACCGAGCAGGACCGCCTCGGCCTTTGCCGCATATGAGAAGCCGTCGGCGTGCTCAAATGCGGTCTGCAGGTCGGCATAACGTTCAAGCACCGCATCGGAATGATCGGTCTCCATCTGCTTTTCGAGCAGACGCATCTCAGCTTCGATATCGTGGATTTCAACAAATGCCGAAAGTGCCGCGGTATGGACGGTCTCGGCATTACCAAAATCGACGTGCTGGTCCAGCAGACCGAGCGTGAGGCCGTTCATTTTGATGACCTCGCCCTCGTCGGGAGATTCCTGACCGGTAATTATTCTAAACGCCGTCGTCTTTCCCGCACCGTTGCGGCCGACCAATCCGACCTTTTCTGAAGGATTGACCTGGAACGAGATCCCCTTGAGTATTTCGGTGCCGCCGTACGATTTCCAAACGTTGTTGAGTCTGAATAGCATCTGTCCGTGATCCGCTTAAAAAGCGAAAAAGGTAAAAGGCAAAATACCGCTTTGCCTTTCACCTTGTTCAACTTAACGAGTGGCCAATTACTTATTGGCCGGTTTTGCCGGAGCGTTTGCCGCCGGCTTTGCTTCGGGTTTTGCCGGAACGTTTGCCGCGGGTTTAGCGTTCGAATTGGCCGCCGCGTTGGTATTTGCCGCCGCGGTGTTAGCGTTTGCCGGTGCCGTATTCGTATTGGCTGCCGGGGTCGAAGCACCAGCCGGGCGTGCTCCGCTCAATTCGTTCGGGTTGTTCACGACCTTTTTGGCAAGCAGGTTGTCGATCTTGGCCTCATTCATCGCGATCGCCTGATACGAAGCTGCCAAGAGCTGCTTACGGTTGTTGACAAGCAGGTCGTTGATCTGCTGGCGAACGCCGGGGCTCTCGAGTGTCTGAGATTCCTCTTTTTCGATACGCTCCTGAAGCTTAAAGATATAGCCTTTGCCGTTCAGCGGGATCACATTCGTGACACCGCCGACACTGAATTGCGGGCTCATAAAGCCGGCCGCGTTCTGGGCACCAAAATTGGTCTTGAGGTCCTCTTCGCTGATATAGCCGAGATCGCCGCCCTGCAACTTGCTCGGATCCTCGCTGTACTCACGGGCAAGCGATGCAAAGTCGCTGCCGGGCTGTGAAAGTTTGGTCAGGATCTCCTTGATCTTGACGTTTGCCTCAGCATCGTTGGTCGTCGTGTCGCCCTGTCCGCTATTCGACGGATCGATCACGATCGCCGCAAGCCTGACGCCGCGCTTTTTAACAAAAAGATCGGCATTGCCGGCAAAGAAATCGGTGATCTCCTTGTCCTTGGGAACCTCGATTCGGCCCGTGATCTTTTCGACCAATTTCTTGATCGCCAGGCCCTTTTTGATCGATTCGCGAAATGCAGCTTCGTTGAGTCCGGCAGCGGTCATCTGTTTGTCAAACTCTTCGGCCGACAGGCGGCTGTCCACCTTCTGCTTGTTCACTTCGGCGGAGACTTCTTCTTCCGTTGGAACGGTTCCGTCCTTCTCGGCTTTCTGGAACATAACTTCCTGCTCGATCAGGCTCTGCAGAACCTGAAGCCGGGCACCGGCAAGCTCGAGCGGCGAAAGTTTTACTTCCTGTCCCCGCGACTGCTGCTTGACCGCACGATCGACCTCTTCCATTTTAATGACCTTACCGTTAACCGTCGCGGCAGTTTCATTCGGGTCAACCCCGCCGTTTGCCGTATTGGCGGCCGGGCCGCCGCACGCGGCGAAAAACGCAGCAAACACGCCGATTGCGGCTGCGGTCGAATACTTAACAAATTTGTTTTGCACTGTGGCTCTTACTCCTTTCAACTTATCGATCTGTTGCATAACTTGACTATACCTGATCCAATTTGATATAAAATCTATTTTTGAGTTTTCGCAAAAACTCTTCTTAGTACCTCGTACTATTTCCGGAGGCAATAATATTATGGCTAAACGCTGCGACGTATGCGGAAAAGGTCCGCAATTTGGAAACAACGTATCACACGCTAATAACAAAACGCGACGACGATTTAACCCGAATCTTCAATCTGTCCGTGTCCAGCTCCCTGCTGGCGGCAACGGCCGGGCTAAGGTTTGTACCCGATGCATTAAATCGGGAAAGATCATCAAGGCTGCGTAAGTATTTGAGATTGTGTTGACTCTTTTGGTTGCCAGACGGCGAAGTAAATTCGGCGTCTGGCTTTTCTGTTACCCGATCAACGCAATACACTCGATCTCGACACGGGCGTCACGCGGCAATCGCGCGGCCTGGACAGTCGCTCTTGCAGGTTTGTTCGTATCGAAATACTTGCCATAAACCTCATTCATCTCGCCGAAATCATTCATATCCGAAAGAAAAACCGTCGTTTTGACCACACCGTCAAGACTCGATCCGGCCGCCTCCAGGACAGCCGAGAGGTTTTTCAGCACCTGGTCGGTCTGTTCGCTGACATTGTCAGAAACAAAAGTACCGGTCGCCGGGTCGATCGGGATCTGTCCCGAGCAAAAGATGAATCCGCCGGCCTTGATCGCCTGCGAGTAGGGCCCTATGGCCCCCGGGGCGTTTTCTGTTGAGATGATCTCTTTCATTTGTTTAGGTTCTGCCGGAAAAATCTTCCTTAAGCAAAAGGCGAATTCTAACAAATTACGGAGGAAAAAGAAAGCTGGCGAGGGTGAAAAGGAATCCTTTCAGGAGTTTACGCGTTCGACGGCGATGACGCCGGGGACGTGTTCGATCGCCCCGATCACCTTGTCTAGGTGCTTCTTATCAAATACCTCGACTGTCACTTCAATGAGGCCGATATCGTCCTTCGAAACATTGGCACGAGCGTCGCGAATGCCGGTCTTGATGTCGGCGATGGCGTTGGTAATACCGGCGAGCATTCCGGTGCGGTTCTCGGTCGTCGCCAGCAATTGGACCGACTGCTTCTCGCTTTGCTCACTGCGAGCCCACTCGACCTCGACGATGCGATCTTTGTTGACCATCAAATGCCCCATATTCTTGCAGCGTTTGTTGTGGACGACGATGCCCTTGCCGAGCGAGATATAGCCGACGATGTCCTCGCCCCGAAGCGGGTTGCAGCACTTTGCACGTGAGGTCAGCAGGTTATCGACGCCCTTGACGACGATCGAATCCTCACCAAACCCGATGAATTTCTTAACTGCCTTGACACTGTTCGAAATGCGGGTCTCTTTCTTCTTTTCGGGATCGAGCTCTTCAAACTTCTCGGCCCCCAGGAACTTGGCGAGTATGTTGCGCGGCAGCACCTTACCGTACCCGACCGAAGCCAATAGGTCATCCGGGCGACTAAGGCCGTAATCATTGGCAATACGCGTCATTTCAGACTCGTTGCCAAGAAACTTTTTCGGGGCAAGCCGAAAACGGTCCGCTTCCTTTTCGAGTAGCTTTCTACCGATCTCGATCGATTCTTCGCGCTGCTGCTGCGATATCCAGTGCCGAATACGGCTCCGAGCCTTGGACGTAATAACGTGATTCAGCCAGTCACGCGTCGGCTTAGCGTTCTGCGTCGTGAGGATCTCGACGACATCACCGTTCTGAAGTTCTGTTCGAAGCGGCACGATGCGGCCGTTGATCTTCGCACCGGTGCACTTGTCGCCGACCCCCGAATGGATGGCGTATGCAAAATCCAACGGGGTCGCTCCCCGCGGAAGTTGTATCACCTTGCCCATCGGCGTGAACGCGTAAACGTCCTTCGGAAAAAGATCGAGTTTCAAGGATTCGATAAAGTCCTCAGAATCCTCATTTTGCTCGTTCGTTTCCACCAGGGGCAGGAGCAGCTTTTCGACGGTTTTGCGTAGTTCGTCAAGCGTATCATCGTCCTCATGGGCTCCGAGACTGCTTTCCTTGTACTTCCAATGAGCCGCGACACCTTCCTCAGCAACGAGATGCATTTCCTGAGTACGGATCTGAACCTCGAACGGCACGCCGCCGTCGCCGATCACGGACGTATGAAGCGACTGGTACAGGTTATCCCGCGGAATGGCGATCCAGTCCTTAAAACGCTCAGGGACGGGCGTCCAGACGTCGTGTATAACGCTCAGCGTCAGATAACAGTACTTTCGGTCATTTGGGGTGATAATTCGGGCGGCGATCAGGTCATAAACCTGTTCGATGCGGATCTTTTGCTTCTTCAGCTTCTTCCACAGCGAATAAAGTCGTTTCACCCGGCCCTCGATCTCGACAAAGGGCACGTCATTCTCCGTCAGCTTCTGAGCTATCGTTTCGCGGATTCTATGCAGTGCCGCTTCTAACTCGGGCCTGCGTGCGTCAACCTCTTTGGCGAGCTTTTTGTATTCATCCGGGAAGAGATTTTGAAATGAAAGATCTTCAAGTTCCGAACGCATCTTACCCATACCAAGCCGGTGAGCGATCGGAGCATAGATATCGAGCGTCTCCTGTGAAATACGTGCACGCTTCTCAGGCTTGAGAAATTGCATGGTTCGCATGTTATGCAACCGGTCAGCGAGTTTGATGAGTACGACGCGGACGTCCGTGATCATCGCAAGGACCATTTTGCGAACGTTTTCGGCCTGTTGCTTTTCCTTCGAGAGGCTGCTGACGTGGGCGATCTTGGTCAGACCGTCAACGAGCAGCGTGATCTCGTCACCGAAATACGATCTGATCGTATCCAGATCAACAAGTGTGTCCTCAACGACGTCATGCAGCAAACCGGTCGAAACGCTTACCTCGTCGAGCCGCATATCAGCCAGTATTTCGGCAACCTCCAACGGATGGACAAGGTACGGTTCGCCCGACGCCCGGGTCTGTCCTCGGTGATGAAGTGCAGAAAACAGATATGCGCGGCGAATTAGATCGATGTCGGCCATTGGCCGATTGTCTGTCACTTTCTTGATGACATCTTCGATCCTGATCATAAAAACAAACTAACTGTCCGGGATACGGCCCCGCAATATCAGCCACGGTCGCCAAATATGAGCATCAATAACAAAAATGGTGATGCTCACTTAATTGTAAATGAGCACCACCAAAGTTGGAAAGAAATGTCAAACTACTTCTTGTTCGCGTTACTGTTTGAATTCTTCTTTTCCGCTTCTTCCTTAGCCGCGGCACGAGCCTCGACCTCAGCCTGCATCTTCTTGACGATGTCACTGAGTTCCTGGAATTTTGCCTTGGCCGCATCGGCCTCAGACTTTAGCGAGTCACGCAAAGCGGTGTTTCCGTCCATCTCGGCCTGCCGCATTGCCTGAACCAAAAGGCTGGCTTTGTACGAACGGGTCGATTCGAAAACCTTGAAGATCTCGCCATTCAGGGCAAGCTGCGTATCGGTGAGCGAAGTGACGTTCAGACTGCCGGCGTTCTTGACCTCATCCGGCTCGATCGCCACGGCCTGGTCGATCAGACGGTTACCCTCGGCAACGCATTCCTTGAGTTTCGTAACATCCTCAGGATTGCTCGGCTTGACGAACTGGTACACGTCTTTGCCATCCTTCTTCACCGTCTTTTTGGTAGCTTCGGTGTCGGTGATGTCGTTTGCACAAGTATTCATCTTGGCCGACAAAGAACTAAGAGCACGGGCACGAGCAGTGACCGGGTAGTCTGCACTATTTGAGACCTCAGTCTGCCACTCTTTCGCTTTGTCCGGCTGCGCGAGATTCTCATAAAGGCTCGCGATGGCACTGGTCGTGCTGTTGACGTTCGAAAGCGATGACAAGTACTTACGCTGGCCGTCTTCTGAAGCCTTGTTAGCGTTGTACGCCGCCGAGGTTTCTTTCAGTTCTTTCAGCGACAGCGGCAGGCTCTTCTTGTATTCAGAAAGTGCCTCTTCAGCCTTGCTCTTGTCCGATCGGTTCCCGATGTAGATCGAGTGGAGCGTACGAGCCAGTGAAAGCTGTGCGGTCCTGCCCTCGACGGTTTCGCCATTCGGATCCTTCGACGCAGCATATCTGAAAAGCTTTTCAGCTTCGCCGAACTTTCTGTCCTTATAGGCCTTGGCACCGTCGACCAAATTCTTTCGGGCAATAACCCGGTTGTAATAAGAGCAATTCGCTCCAATGAATACGGTTACTGTTATTATTAGTAACAACCCGAAACGAGAGAATCTCATCTTTTGACTCCATTCACCATTCGGCACTACTGCCGCCCTCTGCAATTCGAGGGCGTTGGAGTTGTGCCAAGAAAATTAATCTGTTAAATCGTCGATCTGCAAGCCGATCGGTGACGCGCCGGCTGCCTTTGATGCGTCGATAACCTTGACCACGTCGCCGTATCGAACGGTCTTCGGACTCTTTATGAACAGGGTCTTTTCGACCTCGTTCGTTCCTTCACGCAGCACACCATTGTCTTCGCGCTGTTTGAAGATCTCCCTCAATTTATCCGAGAGTTTCTCTGTGTCCGTGACGTCGCCAAACGCCTCGTTGTTCAATGTTACGACCTTGGTATCCTTGTTGATCGCCACCACCAGCGTGAGCGGGTTAGGCTTGACATTAGCCTGCGGCTGATCTTTCGGCTCGGCCGGCACTTTCGCCTCAAAACGGCTTGGCTTAAGCGGCGTGATGACCATGAAAATGATCAAGAGCACGAGCAGAACGTCGATCAATGGTGTAACGTTAATTGATGGCTTGGCCTCACCTGAGCCTCCGCCGGTAGACATTCCCATAACTTTGTAATTATTTCGTCGGGCCCGGTAGGCCGGGCCCGCGAAGCTTCTTTATTTCTTTGGATCGCCCTTCTTCTTATCAGCGACCAATCCGATCTTGTCGATGTCCTGTTTACGAATGGTATCGATCGCCTGTACGACACGGCCGTACTCAACATCGACACCGCTCTTGATGTAAACAATGCGCTTTTCAGGCGTTTTGCCTTCCATACGCTTTTTGATCACGTCTCCCAGAGCGTCGATCGGGTACTGCTCTTTGCCGATATAAAAATTATTATTATCGGGAATAGCAACAATGACCGACGTATCCTTGGCGATATCTCCGTCCTCATCCGGACTGACCATATCGCGGGGCAAGTTGACCGAAACACCCTGTTGCAGCAGCGGTGTGACGATCATGAAGATGATCAAGAGCACCAACATAACATCAACCATCGGAGTGACGTTGATATCTGAGTTGTATTCCTGGGCTCCGCCCACTTGTGCACCCATAGCAGTAAATCTCCTAGCTGGCTTTCGCCAAATTCCCGAAATTAGCCGCGGAGGCTTTTAGCACGCTGCTTGATGAAGTAGTCGACCAATTCTGAAGCCGAGTTTTCCATTTCGACGCTAAAGCTCGTGACCTTGTTCGTGAAGTAGTTAAACAACCAAACGGCCGGGATAGCTACGAGGATACCGAATGCGGTAGCAACGAGGGCTTCTGCGATAGCTCCACCGACGGCGCCGATACCGGCTGATTCGTTGGTCTTGAGAGCCTGGAAAGCACCGATGATGCCGACGACGGTTCCGAACAGTCCGACGAACGGAGCGGTCGAGCCGACAGTTGCCAGACCCGAAAGGCCTCGCTTGAGTTCGGCGGTCTTGACGGCGATAGCACGCTCAAGAGCACGCTTCGAAGCTTCCATTTCGTCGGCCGAGATGTCGGTGTTGCCCTGATGTGCGGCAAATTCCTTAAGGCCCGATGAGACGACCATGGCAAGGTGCGAATCTTTGTGCTTGTCGCTGATGTTGATAGCTTCGTCAATGTTGCTGTTCTTAAGTGCCTGAGCAACTTTCGGAGCATACTGACGCGACTGCTGTTTGGCCTTGTTGTAGGTCAGCCAGCGCTCGATGCCGACAGCGATCATATAGACCGACTGGATGAGAAGCGTGATGATAACGCCCCAGCCCGGAATTGTCAGGCTCTTTGCGATATCGTAGATACCAAACGAGACGCCCTCGCCGGTAAAGAGTAAGAAAAAGCCCGAAATGTCAGATGCGACCAGGCTGCCAAGAAATGTCATGATTTATCCTCCAAAGAAATCGAAAAGAATTTAATTGATTGCAAATTAAAAGGTCATTTGCGGTGCAGCACCTCACGGTGCCGCACCTTTGATCTATTACGTACCCTTACGGGACAAAGTTATAGGTGATCACACCCGAAACCTTAACCGCCTGTCCGGAAAGGAGGGTCGGGCTGAAACGAGCACCGCGAGCGGCGCCCTCGGCAGCGGCACGGAGCAGCGGGTGACCGCTGACGGCACTAGCCGAGACCACGCGGCCTGACTCGTCGATCAAAACCTGTACGCTGACCGCACCAGCCGCTCTTACGGCTTTGGCCGCCGGCGGATATGCGGGCTTAGGCAAGCTTGTTGCCTTACCGTTGAGCACACCGCCTGAAACCGTCTTAGGTGCCGGTTTCGGCGTTGGCTTGGGCGGCGGCGGCGGAGCGTCGCCATCATCAGCACCGGATGTGTCATTTCCAGTACCGGTCGAGATGCCCTGCGTACCGCCGCTGTTTACAACGCGGGCAGCACCGGGATCGATCCTTGCTCCGGTATCGGAGTTCATCTCACCTTGTTTGGTAAGGCGATCAAGACGCATCTGCGGGATATTACTCTTGACCGTGCTGATCTGTTCGGGCACCTTCGGCGAAGCGTTGATATTCTGGATCAGTTCCTTGCGGACGTCGACGTCCGGCTCGACCTGCTTCTTTTCCGGCTGCTTTTCCGGCTCGGGCTCAGGTTCTTCGGCCGGCGGCGGCGGAGCAACAAGTGTCGACAACTCAAGGTCGCCCGAACCCATTCCATAGTCCTTTGCAAAAAGGCTGTAGGTCCAGGACCCGATGAGGGCCGTGACGGCGATGATAAATGTCACCAACAGGAACTCGCCGCGACGCTTATTTTCCTGAGAATTACTCTTTGATTCAACTAATTGATCAAGCATTTTACTTCCTCCCTTTTTCCGGTGCCAAATGTTAGGTCAAGGGTTACGAAACCTTACAATATACTTCGATGATGCAAACTTCTCCCGGCGTTGTAACCGACACTTAAAGTATCGATCTCAAAACGCGAGCTGCTAAATTTCCGGAATTTGTATTGTTTGACATCAAGTGCGGATTGTCGAGACTCTTGCCGGTCGAACATGCAAAAGTACTACTGATTCCGTCACTGATTCGCAAAACGAATACGGAAAAATGCAGACACAAACATTAAATTGACCAGCAACGAAATGAAGTCTAAAAGTTTAGAATTCGAAAGTCAAGAATAACAAAGGCGTTTGCGGTCAAAAATGCCATTTTTTTCAAATAAATCGGCCGCTATCCAGGGCTTAGAACGAACGCAAGTTCGCATAGCATGGAGGGCGGCCGAAATTAGAATTAAAGTTACCTGGTAACGGGCCTTCGGGCTACCGAACGTCGTGATGCCGAAGCCATTTTCTCGCTGCCTGACTGGGGCATTGCAACCTCTTTGACCTTGGCATTGCCGATCTTTCCCTGCCACCAGATCGCGATCGGACTTGCGATAGCGATGGTCGAGTAGGTCCCGGTGATCGAGCCCACAAAAAGTGCCAGTGAGAATCCTCGCAGAACCTCGCCGCCGAATAGCACCAATGCCAGAACAGCCAGGAACACAAGCCCGTTGGTCACGATGGTACGCGACATCGTCTGGTTGATCGAATCGTTGGTCAGCGAATATATCGATTTGCCGCGGTGAAGCGTTATATTCTCGCGAATTCGGTCGAAGATAACGATCGAGTCGTTTACCGAGAATCCGACGAGTGTCAGCAGTGCCGCCAGCACGGTAAGGCTGACCTCCCATTGAAACACCGAAAAGAACGCAAGCGTGATCAAAACGTCGTGAAACACGGCGATAACGGCACCTGCGGCATACGTCCAGTCGTAGCGAAACGCGATGAAAAGCAGTATCCCCAAAAGGCCGAGCAGCGTAGCGATCACCGCCTGATTGCGGAGCTGAGCGCCGGCAACCGGGCCGACCGAATCCGTACCGACGATCTGATACACCGCCGATTCGTCATCCGCCAGGCGCTTTCCAGCCTCGGCTTCCTTACCAAACGTATCCAGAGCCTTCTTAACGGTGGCTCGTCCCAAATTCACCTGGGTCGCGTCCCCGCCGCCGGCCGGAGTCGCTTCAACCGGAGCTGCATCGCCCTTACCTTCAAATAGTGGAACCTTGATCAGCACTTCGTCCTGCTTGTCGAGCGATGCCTGAATGACAGCGTCCGAGATGCCCTGAGCCTGCAAGGCACTCCTCAGGTCATCTTCGGCCGGCTTATTGCGAAACTTCGCAGTGATGACCGTTCCCCCCTGAAAGTCGACCCCGAGATTGAAAGCATCCGTCCCGCCCGGCGTGACCTGCCGTCCGATGGCAGACAATAATCCGGCGAGCAGGATCGCGATCGACAAAAAGATCAGAGGCTTTCGCAAGCCCATCCAATCAACGTTAATACTCTTGAAAATTTCTAACATCTTTAGTTTGCCCGGCAACATAATGCCGGCAGTCGATTAAATACTGATCGTCTCCATTTTGGCGTTGCGATGAAGCAGCCACATGAAGATCGTTCTCGAGACAAATACGGCCGAGAACAGGTTGATCAAAAGTCCCAAAACAAGCGTCACGGCAAATCCGCGGATCGGGCCGGAACCATACAAATAAAGAATGGTCGACGAAATGATCGTTGTGATATGCGTATCGATGATGGTGATAAATGCCCTGTCAAACCCGAGGCCGATAGCGTCTGAGATCGATCGGCCGGCTCTGAGTTCCTCACGAATTCGCTCGAAGATAAGTACATTCGAGTCCACCGCCATACCGATGCCGAGGATCAGTCCGGCGATACCCGGCAGAGTTAGGGTCGATTTGATCACGATAAGCGCCGCCATCGTCAGCAGCATGTTGAGCAGCAGAGCTATCACTGCATTCACACCCGCTCCGCGGTAGTAAAAGAGCATGAAGACGATCACGAACGCCACCCCGCCCAGCGAGGCCTCGACGCCTGCCTTGATCGAATCGGCACCTAAGCTCGGGCCGACTGTTCGCTCTTCCTGATACTCGATCTTGGCCGGAAGGGCCCCTGACTTGAGTGTCAGTGCCAGATCCTCGGCCGAAGTCTTGGTAAATTTGCCCGAGATCTCGCCCGAATCAAATATCTGCGATTTGATGAACGCCGCAGACTTGACCTCGCCGTTCAGCACGACGGCCATGTAATTGTTGATATTTTTGCCGGTCCATTCACCGAACTTCTGGGCTCCGGCCGGTTTGAACGAAAAGGAGATCTGATAATCGCCCTCGCTGCCGGTCCGTGAGACGGCATTCGCCTCACGAAGTTCGCTGCCGTCAACTACTGACGGATACTCGACAACCACATACTTGTTGACCTTGGCAGCAGGATCGGTCTTGGCGTTTCCGGCAGCTGAAGGTTCGTCGCGGTCCGCGTATGGATAGACCTTGCGTGTCTGGGTCTCGGCACCGCCGATGGACTGCAGAGCCGCCTCTTTTGTCGGGTAGGTCTGTACCGGCGACGGATTGGGCGGGCTAATGATCTTCGCGAGCGAAAGGTTCGACTCAGCACCGATCAGTTTCTTGACACGTTCAGGGTCATCCACGCCCGGCATTTGCAACAGTATCTGTCCCGAGGTCTCAGCACCGTGCTTTTGCAAAGTAGGTTCTTTAACACCAAAGGCGTTGATGCGGCTCTCAATGATCTTGAGAGCCTGATCGACAGCCTGCCGCTTCATCAGTTCCTGAGCCTGATTTGGCAGCGACCAAACAATATCGTTTCCGCTGCTGGACTGGGTCCATGCCGAAAAGTCAACCTTTTTCTTAACCTCGTCGAGCACAGCCTGCTGCTGCGACGGATCAGAAAGCGTGAGGTTCACCGAGTAATTGCCGTTTTCAGCTTTTACCGTGTATGCCGTAGCCGGCAGTTTCGCATCCTGCGCAGTTGTTAACGCCGCCTGTCCGTTATTCTCGGTGAGCGTTTTAAGGTAATCGTCGGTTTTGACACGCATCACCAGATGCGAGCCGCCCTTAAGATCAAGCCCGAGATTGATATTCTCGGCCAGATTCGCCTTAATGCCGCTCCAACTGAAGTCGCTGGCGACGGGAGTTCTGCGAGGCCCGAAAACGAGGTATATCCCGGCGACTGTGATCGCGAGGATAATTAATGTTCTGATCCACAAACCTTTGTTCTTCATTACTAAATACGCGTAGAGCTAACTATTATTCCGCTTTTCGGCCGACAACCGCACTCTTGCCAACTTCCAGAAACGACTTTTCGGCGCTCTGGATAATAAAGCTGGTTTCTTTGACCTCTTTGATCTTGCCGATGATGCCGCCATTGGTGACGATCTCATCATTGATCTTTAACTGGGCGATCATTTCCTGAAGCTGCTGTTTCTGCTTCTTTTGCGGAAGGATCACCAAAAAGTAAAAGATACCGAAGATAAATACAAATGGGAGCAGTGTCCAAAGGATACTACCGCCGCCGCCGGCATCTTGAAAAAAGAGCGCTAGATTGTTCATTGTTTTTACTGCCTAAAGACAAAAACGTAATGATATACATTTGATAGAACATTATCAAACGCTCTCAGCCCCGTTTTCTTTAAGCCCCGCTAAAAATCTGCGGCGAAATTCCTGAAATTCGCCTGCACGGATCGCTGACCTCACCTTTCGCATCGTTTCGAGGAAGAACGCGACGTTGTGGTGCGAGATCAGTATCGCGGCATTCATCTCGCCAACCTGATACAGATGCCTCAGGTACCCGAGCGAGTACCGCCGGCAGACCGAGCAAGGGCAATCGGGGTCAAGCGGACCGTCATTTCTCGCAAATTTTGCATTGCGGATGTTCAACTTACCACGCGAGGTGAAGGCACTGCCGGTTCGGCCATTACGGGTCGGGATCACACAATCGAACATATCGACACCGCAATTAACACCCTCGATCAGATCTTCGGGTGTCCCGACACCCATCAAATATCGTGGTGCGTCGTCCGGCATCTTAGGTGCGAGATGGTCAAGCACCTCGTACATGACCGACTTTTCCTCACCAACGCTCAATCCGCCGATCGCGTATCCGTCGAAACCGATCTCGACCGTCCTGGCGAGGCTCTCGTCCCGCAGATCGAGGTGCCCGGCCCCCTGAACGATCCCGAATAACGCTTGCCGCTTGTCTTCCTCAAACCCGATTCGGCGCCCCGTATCAGCCCCATCGGACTGAAGTTGGTGAAACCTTTCCTTTGACCGCCGGGCCCACCGAGCAGTCAACTCTAAACTCTTGCGCGTCGCGTCAAAACCGGCGTCACCTGGCGGGCATTCGTCGAAAACCATCACAATATCCGACCCCAGAGCAGCCTGGATCTCCATCGACACTTCCGGCGATAAAAAGTATTTCGTTCCGTCGATATGTGAACGAAAGTCGACACCGTCTTCGGTCAGCTTTCGCAGATCCGTTAGCGAAAAGACCTGAAATCCGCCGGAATCGGTCAACAACGACCTGTTCCAGGAAGAAAACCGGTGCAATCCGCCCATATCGCGGATGATTTCGACGCCGGGCCGAAGAAAGAGATGGTAGGTGTTGGCAAGGATGATCCGAGCATCCATTTCATCCTCGAGCCATTCAAAACGAACGCCCTTCAAGGCACCTTGTGTGCCGACAGGCATGAAGACGGGCGTTTCGATCTCAGATCGCCGCGTTCGCAATAAACCACTTCGAGCCTCGCCATCGCGGGCCGTAATCTTCCAATCGATAGGGCTTTTCATTATCCGTTAGACTTTTTATCGATAAGAGCCCGGATGTTTGGTGCTCCGATAGCGATCTCAGATGCAAAACGCCCTCGCTCGTCGATGAGTATAGCTGATGGGGTTCCATGCATCCCGAGGTTTTCTGCGACCGCATAGCCTTTGTCCAGAACGATAGGGGACTTCAGGTCAAGTCCCCGGATGAGATCCATATCGCCGTCGGCAAACACCACAAGATCCGGATCCGATAGCTCTCGTTCCGCATCCCATTTTCTGAGTTCGTCGGCCATTTTTCCGCAATGCGGGCAAGTTGGGCTCCAAAACGTGATCAATGTAGGTCGCGAGATGTTGCTTGAATCAACTTGTCGTCCATCGATCGCCTTTACAGAAAACTGTGGCAACCTTTTCCCGATCTCAACAAGGCCGGCACCGTGTGCACGCTCGGGGTCGTGAATGTAAAGGTGATCGGCGGTCAGATCCGTGTCACGGACCCGTTTCACCAATTCCGCGATCGCGGTGTCACCGGCCGCCACATGACTGGCAATTCGGCCGTTTCGGTCCACGAGGACCGCGGACGGTGTCCATCTCGCGTTCATTGCATCCGCGAACTCGCGATCTTTCTGCCGAACAAGAGTTTTCCCTTCGTGATCGCCAAAAGTAGCTGCGTTTGCCTCGACCGAGCCCGAACTGACAAAGACAGTGCCCAGCCTTCCGGAAAATTCGGCCGCCCATTCGTGCATCCGGGGGACCAACGCCTTGCATGGCGAGCAAGTCGGGCTAACAAAGAACAAGATCGCCGGCATTCCATCCGAAACTATGGCACGAGTCGACACCTGGCCGCCATTACTATCCTCGAGGAGCATATCGGGAACGAAAGCCCCGATCGGAAGGCCGTCATTCGGGCTGCCAACATTCTCCCGATCGACTGCCGAGCCTTCGCCGGCGATAAGTTCGAGCATTTCGATCCGACGCATCAAGGCATTTTGTCCGGCTGAATGCTGACTTTGTCGGCTAATGACCGCCACCAGGAGGCCCACGATCACAAAACTGAACACTACGATGAGTACCGAAGGCTCGACCAACGCAAGGTCAAGCCCCTGCGCGGAAGGCCCGCTAATGACCAGAATGACCCCGGCGGCGAAAAAGAAAACGTTTCGGACAAGCGCGAAAACGCTAACAGGTTCACTGTGAAGTTGGCCGAAACAGTGACAGTCCGGAGCATTTCCTTTGACCAATTGATAGACAATTCCGGCACAAAAAAAAGCCAACAGCGAACTACCTGCAATGGCCGCCGGCCATGACGTTTTTACAAAAAGCAACGAGAATGCGATCGCGATCTCGACAACCGGCAACAGGATCGCTGCCAAATTCGAAATTGAAGGCGGCACCCCGAATTCGAGCATTGCCTTTCGCGAGCCGTCCCGATCAACGAGTTTGGCAACGCCGGCAACGCCGAATACCGCAGCAAGCAATGATCTGATCACTAAAAGTAAGAGTTCCATGCAAACGTCTGGTCACAGTCACCCGGGAAAACAGGCCGAACGGATAGCGGCCCATCACCTATTTCTTTTTCTCCCGTGCCTTGTGCCTTTCGACAAGGCGGATCGGTGTTGCAAAAAAATCAAATTCGCTTCGGAGCTGATTTTCGATATATCGCAAATACGAAAAATGCAGCCCCGCCTTACTGCCGCCGGAGGTGAAAAGGATGAACAACGGCGGCCTGATCCCGGCCTGAGTCAAAAACTGCACCTTCAGCCGCGAAAAACCACCCTTTACTGGTGCGGGTGCGGTGCCGCCCTTGGGCTGTGCGATCGATTCTTCAAAAAATCTGTTAAGTCGTGATGTCTGGATCCGCATGTTGCGGGCAGCGTACGCCTGAGCGACCAGCGGCAGGATCTTGGTCACGCGCTGTCCTGTCAATGCTGATATCGTGACGATTGGTGCCCAGTCAAGGAATTTCATCGCCATTCGCAGTGACCGCTCAAATTCGTAGATCGTATTGGTCTCTTTTTCTTCGACGGCGTCCCATTTATTGACCACGATTATCACTGAGCAACCTGAATCGACGGCATATCCCGCGATATTCGCGTCCAGATTGGTGACGCCCTCGACAGCGTCGATGACAATGATGGCCACATCTGCCCGCTCGAGAGCCTTACGGGCCATGACCACCGATAGTTTTTCCGCCATTTCGGTCGTCTTGCCCTTTCGCCTGATGCCGGCGGTGTCGATTATCATGTAATCCTGGCCATCTGCCGTCAGATACGTATCGATCGCGTCGCGAGTTGTACCGGCGATCGGCGATACGATCACACGGTCCTCACCGAGCAGTTTATTGAGCAGCGACGATTTACCGACATTCGGCCGGCCAATGATCGCCAGTCTGATCTCACGAGGCTTTTCATCCTCGACGTTCTCTTCGTCAAAGGTCAAATGATCAAATACAAGGTCAAGTAAGTCGCCGACCCCGGTACCGTGTTCGGCCGAGATCGGGGCCATTTCGAACCCGAAACTATAAAATTCACCGGCTTCGTTTTCGACCTTTCGCGACTCGACCTTATTGGCAGCGATGATGACCGGCTTGCCGGTATTCCTGAGCAGGACACCCAGTTCTTCGTCAAGCGGGGTGATCCCGGCCCGTGTGTCCAGGACCCAAATGATCGCCACCGATTCATCGATTGCCTGTGAGGCCTGTTTGAAAATGTTCGCCGGTATGATCGCGTCGTCGTCAGGGACGATGCCTCCGGTATCCACCAGACGGAAGGTCTTAGCCTTCCACTCGACCTCGCCGAACATTCGGTCGCGGGTAATGCCGGGCTCATCGCCGACGATCGCCTTTCGGCTGCCGGTAAGGCGATTGAAAAGTGTGGATTTTCCGACATTTGGCCGGCCAATAATGGCAACAAGCGGAGCTTTCATTAAGACAAGAATAGTAGATTATCGAGTTTAGTGCATCTCAAGCGCCGAAAAGGCCCCGCCGATGTTGGTCGGCGAGGCCAGTCTAATAACTGATTTTTGGCTAATCGGCGATGATGTCTATGATCGCTCCGATAACGGCACCGAGTATAGTGTATTTGCCGTTGGAATAGTTGCCGTAACGACTTCGGCTGTAATAGCCATCCTCGTAACCGCGGCGAAATCCCTCACGGAAGTAGTAATTGTACTCGTCCATAGACACATAGTAACTGTCATAACCGAAGGCCGCATCCTGGTACCCATAGGAATTTCGATAGTCGAAACCCCATCCATCCTGGCGATCAGCCTGTCCGGCGTAAAATCCCTCTTCGTAACCGTTCCTAACGGCGTCGCGCAGCATCTGGGCACCATACTGGCTTGTATAATAGTAGTTGCCGCCGCGGTAATAACGATAATTGTTGTAATAATTGTCGTAATACCTCATCTGGCGGAGCCTTTCCCGGTCACGCCGGAGCCTCTCCCAGTACCGCTGCTGATAACGAAGATAGGCATTTCGGCGCTGTTCCTGCAGCTGGCGATAACGCTGCTTTTCGATATTCTGCGAATTTCGCCACTGCTGGTCATACTGATCCCATCGCTGCCGCTGGAGCTGCTCCTGTTGGCGGCGGTCGATCTGCTGATAGCGGCTGTTATTTTCGTTATTTCGGGGATCACGGATCGGGCGGCTGCCCTCATCCGAGCGGTTGCCCCACGGATTCTGCTGCTGGCGCCGGTCATTGATCCGCCGTGTCTCGTCATTATTCAGTTGACCGCGTTCCCGGCCTCGAGGCGTCTGGACGTTTGGGGCTGGCTGATCCGTTACGGGCCGGCGGTCCCTCTGAGGAAAATTTGACTGAACCGGCGTCGACTGCGGCTGTGACACTGGTCGGCGCCCCCGATCCTGCTGCCAATTCGGCAACTGCTGGGGTTGGCCTAACGGTGCCTGCCGAGGGCCGCGGTCACGCGGTTGCATTCCCGGCTGTACATTTTCTTGCCGGCGGCTGCCGCGATCGCCCCGGTCACCACGGTCGCTACGGTCGCCGCCTTGCTGTTCCGGTCTCTGATCGGACGGCTGTCCGCGGCCGCGATCACGCTGTGCCATCGCATCGATTGAATACAACGAGCAGATCGAGAGCAACGAAACCGCCACCTTTGTTCCCAAATGTTTTCTCATATTACACCCCTTATCCTGACTTAAATCGTTGGACGAACTTGTCGCCCTGCACGAGTCAACCGCAATCGGTGTACCACGAGCGTCAATGCCCGATTTTGGCGACATTTAGTGCACCTGCAGGCGAGATCAAACACGATATCGTGGCTTTGGGTGACGATATCGGGTATTACAGTGAGTTTTGCTATTTGGAAAATTCGTAGGCGATCCGGATATTCAGCGAACCGTTGGCGACCTCCGGCGTGACCCCGAGCGCCTTCATTCTGATGTTGCCGGCATTTTGGATCGGTACGCCGAAGGAAACCTTGTCGAGCCGTAGAATCTCGATCGGATTGAGCTTTTTGTCGATCGAACCCTGAATGAGTCTTGCGATCAGCGTACCTCCGACGCCGCCGGTGCCATTGAGGTTTACGTTCAGAACCCGCGCCTTTCCGATAAGTCGCTGCCCCGCCTGATCATACTCAAGGTCGATGACCGATTCGGCCCATCCGGCGAACTCCACGCATCCGACGAATGGCGGTGCGTAGTTACCCGAAAATGCCAGCGGGACCAGGATCCTGCCTTCACGAAATCGAACCGCGGTTCGGACGCCGTCCATTTCTCGAAGTATACGAACCGTCTCCCGGCAGACACCTCGAACGACATTTGGCTTATTTTCCGACAAATGTAGCGCGTAACTTGCGTTTTGAAAACCGAAAACCGTTTCAGGGTTCGGGCGGTGCTCGCGGCGGATCTCCGCCACGGAAAACTCGGGCGGGTCAAAGTTTTGATAGATCGAGTCGAGCAACGCATCAAAAAACTGCTCGCTCAGGCTGACCGTGACCTCAGCCCGCTGGGCATTGATGTTAAAGGCCAGTATCAATACCATCAGGCAAACCGCAAAGTACTTTTTAGTCATTGTTCCCCTCATTCGTGAGCCGTTTATATCTCTGAGATCGATCAACAAACTGATGGTATTCGGAAGCAATTGGTTGGAAACGTTCTCGTGATCACAGACCGCTTCTGACGACGTCGTGAAGCCGAAGGATGCCAACGCATTTGCCAGAATCGTCGGTCACCGGCAAGACCGATATTTGTGATGGCCGATCTTCCATCAATCCAAGGGCGTCATAAGCCAGCATAGAAGGCGGCACACATATCGGGCCGGCGGTCATCATTGCCGACGCCGTCAGCCCGCCAAAAGCGGCCGGATCAGTTCTTTCGATCGTTCGGCGGAGGTCGCCGTCGGTTATGATGCCAACAAGATCTCCGGCCGGGCCGATCACGTTGACCGCGCCAAGAGCGTATCGGGATATCGACCTCACGACCGTAAGCCATCCGTCGTCGGGCGAGACGTTCGGACTCGGGTGCATAAGGCTCTCGACCGTCAGCGTAAGCCGCTTACCGAGACGCCCGGCGGGATGGTTGGCCGCAAAATCCGCTGCCGTCAGTCCTTTTGAGCTCATCAGCGTCATCGCCAACGCATCACCAATCGCGAGTGCCACCGTCGTGGAGGCCGTCGGCGCAAGATTCAGGGGGCACGCTTCCTTATCAACGGCTGCGTCGAGAGCAGCGTCAGAACGCACGGCAAGTGTCGAGGCAAGATTTCCTACGATCGAAATGATCGGAACACCTCGGCTCTTAAGGGCGGGCAAGATCGCCAGCAGTTCGTCCGTCTCACCCGAGTTGCTTAGTGCAATGACCACATCTCCGTCCGCGATCGCGCCGAGCCCGCCATGAAGGGCGTCCGAAGGGTGAATAAAAACTGCGACGGTGCCGGTACTCGTCAGTGTCTGGGCAATTTTCTGGGCAATTACACCTGATTTGCCGACGCCTGTAACTATGACTTTCCCTTCGGCCGCACCGAGGATCCGGATCGCTCGTTCAACCGTTTCCGCCGATACGTTCTCCGAAACACGAGCGATCGCTTCAGACTCGATCCTAAGGATCTCAACAACTTGTTCGTAATTGGTTTTCGCCATGCCGGATGAACAACAGAATGCCTAAATGACTGGAATTTTAACATATTGACCGGAGCAAAAAACAATGGGACAGGGCGTTAAGTGCCCTGTCCCATTTTGTCCGATCAGTTGAAAGATCAAAAGAATGTCTTCAAATGCGAGGTGACATAATCCTCGATCGCCTTTGCAGATTTCAGTTCATTCAGCTTTGAGTTAGCGTCCGCATCCGTTGTAAAGGTCTTGCCGTTGTTAACGTATACTGCGTTCGAAGGATACGAATCCTTAGCAGCGAGACAACTTCCAGCCATTATTATGTCAGTTTTGCCGTCGCCGTTGAGGTCCTTGAAAGAAACTGCCTCAACCCAACACGCTGCCTGCCCGTCAAAGGCGTCCGGAAGATCAAACACGCTCTTTCCGCCCTTAAAGATGTGAAATGTCGAACCCCGAGGAACGTCCTTTTCGTCGAGCATTTCATCTTTGCTTGCGAAGGTCGCAAAACAGCCGCCTGCAAACGGTTCAAAGTCGATCGGAAAGGACTGTTTTGAAATAAAGGTCTTGCCGGCGAGTTTCAGATCCTTGCAGCTATCTCCGGCAGGCTTAGCAGCCGGCTGGGCATTTGCGGCGGGCGTATTAGCGGGCTTTGATGCCGCTGAATCAGCCGCGGGAGTCGCCGTCGCGTTCGATGTGTTGCCGGTGCCGCTTTTAGAACAACCGGCGATGGTTAGGGCAGTCAATAAAACGATCAGTAAGTTTATGATTTTCATATTTTCGTTATGCACGCGGTTCCCGCTCGACAATCGAGGGCCAACTATGGATTCCGTCCGGTCCTGACGGCGGCCTATTTTCATTTCGCCCGTCAGCGTCCTTCACGTTCGACCATTATTACATCACTTGTAGCGACAGAACTAACGAACGCCACCGGTTTCCGGTCAGGCGAGAATGCGAAATCGCTGATCCGCCGTCCCTTTAGATCGGCGATTTAAGTCGGGCCGCCTACACCTGGATCTCGATCTGGATCCGTGACCGCAAAGTTCCGCCAAGATGAAGATGTTAAATTACCAGGCCCAAAGTGACCAAATAGTCGCGTGAGATCCACCGCGGAATCGACAGAAGTTCGGCGGCCGCCAGGGCCGCCTTTTCGCTTTCTATTCGACCCGAACAAAGTCGGTGCCGGTCCTTCCGAATGTTTCCGGATGATACATCTCCTCTGCCTTGGCCGGCGGGACCACGAATTGGCCCGGCGTGGTCGCCCGTGCCACGTAGTTGTAATTATATACGCCCTCCCAGAGCAGCGACGTGAAAGCCTCCGCTCGCTCGTCACGGAAATTCTGGTGTTCGAACCAGTATTGGCGATACCACCAATATCCGCGGCCGAATGAACGGCTGCCAAACTCCATCACCGACGTATTGCCGCCCGGATCGCCCGGTATAGATTCGGTGACCGCAAGACCCGGGATAAGGATCTCGAGTCCGGCCGGCAAATTGTCCACAAGGGCGACATGGTATCGGCGTGCCTGAGCGACCATCGTCAGTCGAACCCGGACTCGCGCCCCGGCTTTTATCGTCCAACTGCCATCGGCATTCTGCTTGACATCGTCTTTATCATCGACAGCTTCGTACTTGCGGAGTATGGTAAAGCCATAATCCGCCGGGTCGAGTTTCAGGTTCTTCGGAGCATACTTCATACCGATCCGATAATACAGACGGCCGGCACCTTGCTTATCTACGATCAGGTTCGACATTCCACCCTGATCCGTAAGATAAGACATCGGGATATTCAATTGGTTCGAGTCGACTGAACGCCCCTTGAACGACTCTTCGCCGGCATATGTGTTGCCGAGCCAAATACGAGTCACAAAATCAGGCGTCACCTTCTCGAACGCGTTGAAATACTTGTCCAAAGCCAAGAGAATAAACACATTTTCCTGGGTGTTTGACCAAGCTCCCTTGGTACGGTGATCGAGCAGGCCGCGAACGAGCTTTGGTATCAGGTCGTTTTTCGGATCAGCTTTTATCATCGCCTCAAGCAGGACGCCGTCGGCCCGCCGGTTCGAATACATTATTAACCACGCGCCGTCGCCATAGTTGGTGACAAAATTAGCCGTCGAAGCCGTTTCTGTCGTGCGGTTCATCAGGTGACGAATGATCGCCTGTACCTCAACTATCGAGTCCGGATCCTTAGCAAGCACCGACAGGACCCAACCGAGAGCCTCAAAAGGCATCTTCTCGATCGTCGCCTCACTCAGCAGCTTTTTGGTTTTGGCGACGTCTCGGTCGCCGAGCATTTCGCGAATATATAATGCGTATGCCGAGATGGTCCAGCGAACCTCAGGTGAGCTCTTGTACCAATCGTCATAATGCTTTTCGACGTCTTTGAGGTACGGCTTGACCTTTGTGATCATCTCTTCCGGCACTTTGTAGCCCTTTGCCTTGGCCAATGCCAACGCATGCGCGACATGCACGGTCAGGAAAGGATACTCATATCGCTCCTTGTCGCGTTTCCAAAGCCCGAAACTGCCGTCATTACGCTGACGCGACTGCAGAATTTCGATGTCTCGGGCATAATAACTCTCGAGCTGTTTCGCCGTCGGCATATCCTTAGCCTTGAAAGCACTCAGAACGTCGCGCATCGCTGCGATAGAGATCATTCGCGACGATATCTGTTCCGAGCAAGCGTACGGATAATTTGTCAAATAGAGAAACGCATCCGTCAGTTCTTGAAGCTGCGTCGACGACGTCGTTACCTCGAGACCGCCAAACTGCGGATAAACATCGCCCGGCGTCTGCACCGGTTGAATGATCGCCCCGTTCTGGTCGGTAGTGCCGTATGTTGCAAAGGCCTCTGTAGTCGCGGGCGTCCAAACCGGTAGCGAGATCTCGGCCGCATCGTTGAATTTGCCGGACGTCACGGCGATCTGGAATCTCGCCGTACCCGCTTTCATCGCCGACACCGGGAATCGCACCTCGACACGATCATTCGCCTTAACAAGCACGCGCTTGCCATTGCCGCCGGTCAATTCAGCATTAGTCGCGCGAACCGCAACATCGACCGCCATGTCCTTGTCGGTCTGGTTTTGAACCACGACCGGCATTTCGATCTTGTCGCCGAAATTCATAAATCGCGGTGCCGATGGCCGGACCATTAGCGGTTGTTTGGCCGTGATATTCGATTCCGACTTACCAAACCTCTTGCCGTTATCGACCGAAACGGCCGTAATTCGATAACGCGTCAAATTGTCGGGCAGCTTGATATTGACGACCGCCTTTCCGCTTCCGTCCGTTCTGACGGTCGGAGAGAACAATGCCAAAGCGTTAAAATTCTGACGCAGGTTGATCGGCGTCTCAGCTTGCTGAGCATTGCCGTCATCGCGTTCGGCGGAAACCATCGCATCGGCCACCACTTCTTCCCTGCCACTCTTCATCTTAGCCGCAGGCGCTGGCCTCGCGACGCCGCCGACAGCTCGATTTTCGGACAAAACCCCACTGCTTACCGGCATCGGCGGAGGCGGCGGTTGAGCCTTGACATCCTCCGGGTTGCCGAGCAACACGTCCTTTCGAAGGTGATAATCGTTCACGCCGTCACCACGGGTTGTGTAAAACACTCCCATCGGGTCGCCGATCGTGTAACGTGTGAGGGCCAACACGCTCTCATCGACCACCACAACGGCTACCTCGCTGTTGGCGACCGGTTCACCGCGATAATCTGTAACCGCGACATTCACTTTGGTCTCGCCGCCGGGAGCCAGGGTCTTGTCGACCGGCTCGGCCGAGACCGAAAGTTGACGTGACGCCGTTGAAATGGCGAGATTGATAGTGCCGCTGGCAAATGCCGGCCGTTTGGCGAGTTTCGCGTCGACCTCGCCCTTGTCGTTGGTTCGGGCCGCAGCACCGACAAGATCGATCTGAGCGGTGATGTTGGGCAAATATTTCTCATCGAGCGGGATCTTAAGCGTCGTCGACGAATCCTTCATTGAGAATCGTTCGGTCTTGACAATGCCGTCGCGTCGGAGTGTTAAAACGCCCTCAGCCGGAGTGAAAGGAGAGATAACCAGCAGTTCGGCAACGTCGCCCGGAGCAAAATCTTTTTTACTCGGGATGATCTGAACCTCTTCCTGTTCGATGCTGCGTTTCGGGGGTGTTTTGCCGCCCGGGACCCAGATCGTGATCTCGCTTTCGTTAAATCGTTCGCGGTCGTCCATCACGGTCGCCGTAACGATATAGCGGCCGCCCTGTTTTGCTACAAAACTGCACTTTTGCGCTTTATCGGCCGACTTGACCGTGCAGCTCTGCTCATCCACGATCACTTCTTTCCAAGATCCTTTGTCGAAGGTCCAATCCTTCAGCACAGCCTTGACCTCAGCGTCGCGGCCGCCAACCAGATTTCCATCGATATCGCTGACGATGGTTTCGACCTCTATCTTTTCGCCCTTTTGCACAAACGTTCGAGGCGTACGAATTCCAACATACAGAGACGCCGGGTGCACGAGCAGCGAAGTTGAACTCGACCACGTTTGCCGATTCACATCCATTACCGACGAGGATGCGGTGATCGTATACGGCCTGGGCGGCTTCACTGAGTCAAAATCTATCTTCAAGAGGTGTTTACCGGAGGCGTCGGTCACGCCCTTGAAGGACTGAGACGATCCGCCGATATATCCGCCGTCATAATTATATCCGCGCCACCACGGGACCCAGGTACCAAAGGTAAAGTCGCCCCTATTCGGCGGCGTATAGCTCGTGGGACTGGCGGTGACCGTCCAGTTGGCGTCGGCGTTCGCGAGTCCGCCGCCGGCATAGTATTTCGCCTCGACGGACATTAAGGCGCTGCCGCCGACAAAATGCGGTGCTTCCGTTTCAACCTTGGAGATGACCTCAAATTCGGGGCGGCGAAATTCCTGTATCTGAAACTGGTGTGAATAGCTGCCGCCTGAGATCGCCGTATTAGTAGTTAGATCGATCCGAGCGTAACCTAGATTAGCGTTGTCGGGAAGGCTGAATTTGAGATCAAACGCGCCGAACGAATTCAGGTTTGCCGTGCCTTTGGCGATCTCGTTGTTCCTCGGATCCTTAACCGAGTAACTGAGGCCGCTTGCGGCATCGCCAAGGCCCTCGACATCGCCAAATTTACCCGGCGTGATGCGGCGAATATATCCTTTGACCGAAACCTCTTCTTTGGGTTTGTATAACTTTCGATCGTCGAATACGAACCAGCGAAGCGAGTCGCCCGCTGACTTTCGATACCAACTTCCGTTATCCTGCCAATAATAATCGGTGTTCTCCGGCAGAAAAGCTGTGTCTTTGCCTCGTTTGGCGACGAGATAATTCTGGCCTTTCACCGAACCGGACTCGGGCAATTGCAGTCGCAGTATCCCATTCTCGCCCGTCCGGTCACCTTGAGCCTCGGCGATGGTCTCGGTCTTGACCGATGAACCGTCCGACTCCGTCGATACTATGCCGTCAGGCTCGCTGCTGCCCCAGCCGCTAAACCATTTCCACGCGCGTTGGAAGATGCCTGGCTCCGTCGCGGCAACCTTTGCACTGCCTGAGGCCTTTTCGAGCGGATAGATCGAAAGGTCGACCCCTGAAAGCGGTTTTCCGGTTTTGAGATCGGTCACGAAGCCAACCAGTTCGGTATTGTCCACGAAAGCGTCGAGACCGATCTGGGTTGCCTGGACCCAGGTAAATATTCGCACACGATCGTATTTGTCCTTACGCACGGTAGGCTCGATATCAACTATCACGTTGCCGAATCCGCCGTCGAGGCCTTTGGACAGATCGACCCGAGTTTCGACCATTTCGTCGGGTTTACTGGCGATCTGTACGACGTCGTCCGAAACCAGGCGACCCGGTATCGGCGGCCTTTTACCATCGTCGTAATTTATCCGACGAATGTATTCCTGGTACTTTTGCCATTCCGACGGCTGAACGTCATACAGTCTGACCTTGACGGCGGAGTGATTGGTCGAATAAATCGAAAACGTGGGTTTTGAGGTAGGATCCAGAACCGTCATGTAGCCGCCCTGAGCATATAGATTTTGGCTCGCCGAGCCGACCTTGATAGTGGCTGTCGCGGCCTGACCTAGCGATTGACCGTAGACGTCGCTGATCGCCCCGTCCACTGTTACCTTGTAGGTAGTCCTTCCTTTCTTATATCCCTGAATGTAAACGTAGTTTCCGGAGGGGTAAATGTTGAGCCCGTCGATCGCCGGCTCGACCTTTACCATATCTTTTGAGAATTTCGCGGCGTCGATCGAGTTATTAAATTCAATATACCAGTTCTCAAACGGCGAGCAGTTACGGTTATCACGCCAACCGCAATAAGCTCCGCTGAATTTCAACTGACTAAAAGTCTGAAAACTGAATGTCTGATCTTTGACCGTGGTCAGCGGGCCCTCGGCCGATGGTGTTCCTTTACCAATGGTGACATTTATCGATGAGGCACCCGGAAGCGCGTTCTCGGGCAGTCCATCCGAGTTGACGGCCCGAAATGCGAGCCAACGGCCGGCCTGGGCCTGCTTTGAGTAATAGCTAATAGTACCGTCGCGGTCGATCTCATCCTGAGTGGCGAGTCTTATTGGCAGCTTTTTACCTCCGCCTGACACGGTCAGCGCTTTTAGAACTGCGGCGGGATCGATCGCCTGGTCAAACGAAATATACATCAAGGCATCCCGCCGGGTGATACCACCGTTGGGATACATTGTCTCGGCCTTGGGCGGCGGCGTCGTAAACGTCCAGACCACGTCCTTTGCCAAAATCTGGCCGTTAGCGGATCTCGTACCGGCCGGGACACGAGCCGTAAACTTTGTGGCCATCGGAAACCGTTTGTCCGTATCGAACATCAGCGTCTTTGTCCCAAGCCAGCGCCAGCGGCCCTCGACCTGCGGCGATAGTTCGACCGGCGCGAACTTTGAGGCTTCTTCCTGCGACGTCACGGCGACCATCGGCTGAGAGAACGTAACACTTAGGTCCGGAGCCAAAGGGATCTCACCTTCAGGAGAAAAGCGTACGACCTCCAATGCCTGGCCGCTAACGTCTACCTTCGGTGTCCCACGCTGATCGTCGGCCGGGAACTTGACAGAGATCTTGTTACCGTTCTTCGGAGCCGGCAAAGTTCCGATACGCTTGGCGAAATCGGTCTTGTAGTCGGTCTCCGGCTTTATCTCGGGAATACGTCTAAGCAGAGAATTCGCGTCGGCCTCCGACAGTGGGTCAGTCACTGCCAACGGCTGCTTTTCGCGCTTCTCGGCGCCCTCGACGCCCTCACTGAGGCGAAACTTCAATCCGTCAGGCATATCCTTCATTCTTTGTTGCATGGCTTTGCCGATAACCTGGCCATTTGCGACCAAACTCACGGGTGCGATATATCCCAAATAAATAGCAAGAAGTAGTATCCAAGTCGTAATCTTTTTCATTATTGTCACGTCCAACCTGAAGATTTGTATCCGTCTAATGCGGCTCCGTTTGTGGAACGAGCGGACCATGGAAAACTTGCGCGCGTTTAGTGATCTTTTAACACCGCCAAAGCAGTCTCGCCGCCGCCGGATGTGATATTGACCAGCGAACCGGCCGCAAGCCGGACCATTCCGCCTTCGACCTCGCCCATAAATAGAAACGGGTCAAAATCAACCGTAAGACTCTCGATGCATGCTATCCCGTCAGCAAACACCGGAATATCGACCCGCTCCACGTTCGCCCGCTCCTGAACAATGTAGGGCGACGAAACGGCGTGTTCGATGGCGTCGTCCCATTCGCTTTCTGTACTCTCCCAACCGAACGCGATCCCCTTACCGCCGTAATCATCGTTCGGCTTAAGCACGAACCGGTGCCTCTCAGATCGAATGAGTTCGATCAGATCGATATCGTCGTCGCCCTGATACGAGGTTAGTCCGTATCCGACACGCCGGGTCCAAGGGATGTGCTTTGCGATCATTTCTAACTGGACCGGTGAAAACAGCCTATGGTACCGATCGTCACTCAGGATCGCGAGGCTCGCCTTTTTGTGCGGCAACTTGCACCTGAAGGAATTTGCCATGCAAACATTGCCGTCAGCCATTGCTCGGGACAACGGATGGCTTTCGTCATACCGCTCAAGAAACTCGTGAATAATGACCCGTTTGTAAAAGATATCGATCTCAAAATTACCCAGCCTAAGATGACGGCCGTCGTATTCGAGGCTTTCGGGGTCACCGATGACAGTGGAATAGCCCTGAGACTCAAAATAATCGCGGAGGATCACAAATTCTGAGCGTGTATCAACACCGGCCCAGTCAACAATGGCGATATTTGGTCTCAATTTGGTACCGCCGTATTCACGATATGCCCTTTCGAGGGTCGCCAATAGTCTAGCTTCCGGTTTGGGGAAGAAATGTTCATTGTCAGCCAAAAACCGGCGAACACGGGGAATGTGGCTAAAAAGCCTCTCCAGAGAAGATTGGTCGCCGATCCCGGCAGGGTTTTCAGCATTGTATTCGAGGAACTTAAACCCGCCATCGAACAGAAATGTATCCAGCCGACTCGTCACCGCGACACTCGAGTATCTCGGCTCATATCGAGCAAACTGCTCCTCTTTCGCAGATACACCTAATATTTCGAGCAATTCAGAGCTCTCGAGCGCCGAACGGGTCATTGCGTCAAATGCGCCACTAAGTATCGTGGCGGCCCGGCAGATCTCGCGGTACCGAGAACCGCTGAGGAAATAAGGCCTGAGAAAGGGACAGATAGGCCGGTCCCCGTGCATAATTCCGAGGCTCTTCTGCAGTTCGGTCAGTTCCTCAAAAAGCTCATTGTCGCGGCCATGGATTTCTATCAGATCGAGATCAAGGCCGGAAATTAAAGTGGTCAATTCAGTGGTCATTTTGATCGTAAAGGCTCGTCGGAGTCAGCTCCTTTATGCCTCGATTGAAAACCCTATTATGCTGTAAGTCAAAGTGATAATATGCTATTCACTTAATATTTTTTCCTGCTATACTGAGTTCGGAATTTGCAACTTTGGCAAACAGCCTGTCGTAAGGGATTTGGCGGAAAGATCTATTGACATCAATTTGTAGGAGCGGAATTAGAAAATGGGATTGTGGGCAAGAATAAGTAGAGTCTTTAGAGCGAGCACGGGAGCCGCACTCGACAAGATCGAGAACCCCGAACTAGTGCTCCAGCAGACGATCCGTGACATGCGTGATCGCGTGCCTGAGCTTAACAACTCAGTTGCTCAGGTAATGGCGACCGAGAGGCTTTTGCTCAAGCAGAAGGAGACTCTTTCAACGCAGGTCGTTGAACTCGATTCCAAGATCAAAGCGTCGGTCAAAATGGGACGTGACGACATTGCTACGGCGTACATCGGCCAGCTCCAACAGGCCCAAATGGACCTCGAACGCACGTCCGTTCAAGCCGAGCACGCTGGAGTTGCCTCTAAACAGGCACTGAAAGCCCGCGACAATTACGTCCTGAACATGAAGAAGCGCACCGCCGAGGCGATGCAGCTCATCAGTGCCGCGAAACAGGCCAAACTGCAGGAACAGCTTGCTCAGACCATGGATACGTTCAATATCGGCGACGATTCGTCGACATTCAACGAAATGCGTGAGAAGATCGATCGCCGTGTCGCTGCCGCCGAAGCAAAGCTTCAGTTGGGTTCATCCAGCGTCGATGCTCAGATGCAGGACATCGAACGCGAAGCGATGGACATCCAGTTGCATGACAAATTGCTCGAATACAAACAGTCGATGGGCATGCTCGGGGCAGGCTCGCCTCCCGAAAGTAAGCAGATCTCGTCAGGTGCCGGGTCGGCAGCCGATCAGGACGTCTTAGATCAGGTGATAGTTAACGAAGTTTCGGAGACCGACCGCACGAATTAGGAACCGGCTTTTTAGGTATCGATCGATTCCGCAGATCCGATCCGACAGTGACTTTGATATGGCTGATATAGCTAAATACGGGCAGGAGATTGGCCGTTTCAATTCAAGCTACGCTAAAGAGGCGGTCAAAGAACCCGGTAATTTTTGGGCACTTGCGGGTTTCCTTGCTGCCGCGGCCTTTACCGGAAGCGTGATCCCACTGCTCATTGCGCTCATTTTCGAGGCCGCATATCTGTTGATCGTTCCTAACCTCCCCAAGTACCGCCAACTCGTTCAGCGGCGTGAGAACGAACGCCGGCAGCGACTTCATATCGCCGGTCGCGAAAATACTATCAAAGCATTCACGCCGCGCGAGCGTGAAGCGGTCGAATACCTTCGTTGGCTCAAGGACAAGATCCAGGAAAATTATCGAAAGTTTACCGGCGCATCCGAACTACCGTCCAACCTCCGAGCATTGGATCAGCGTTGGGAAGATTTCGTGGATCTTCTGGATGTTTACCGCCGCCGAAAACAGCATCTTAAGTCCATTAATCGTCAGGCAGTCCATAATCAGCTCTCGCAGGCCTTCCGTGCAATGGAAAGTGCGACCGACGAAAAGACCAAGCGAGTTCAGCAGACGAACGTGGAGATCTTGAAGCGGCGCATCGCGTCCTTTGACGAGATCGAAAAAAGCGTCAAACTCGTCGAGGGCCAGCTGCAATCTATCGAGAACTTCTTCAGTTACCTGAATGACGAGATCGTGACGATATCAACGCCCGAGAAATTCTCATTACTCGATTTCGAACAGCTTTCTGATTCGATCGCAATGACCAAACAAATGCTCGATGCGACGGCCGATTCGGTTGGTGCTCTCGACACCTATAACCGCGAGATGGGCAACTACGAGCTTTTGCCGGGCACAAAATAATCTCCTTTTTTAGTATCCCTCTGCTTTTGGCATTCTGGTTGTGAATCCCCCGTTTGGTGCAGACCATATTGCCGTCTATTTTTTTGCCGATCGTCGACAAAGCTATGACGGCGGACAACTTGTATCGACCTCGGTTCTCGAATAAAATAGTGCTTTTGCTCGATAACAAATATCCGCTTCCAGGCGGCAATATAGGCTATTTATTTACAATAATATTATGAAAAAAGTCGGAATACTTGCGGGACGCGAAGTGACGTTTCCCGAATCAATCATCAAAAGCATAAACGAAAAAGGCGGCGGCACGGTCACTGCCGAAATGATCACGGTCGGCGGGATCAGGCTCGACGAACCCAAGAAATATGACGTTATCATCGACCGCATTTCACATGAGGTCCCGTACTATCGGGCAATGCTGAAACGATTCGCATTGGAAGGAACGTATATCATCAACAATCCGTTCTGGTGGTCTGCAGATGACAAGTTCTTCAATTTCTGTCTCGCCGCAAAGCTCGGAGTCGCGATACCAAAAACGGTTCTACTTCCGCAGCACAGCTATATCAAGGATATAACTAGCGAAAGTCTGCGCAATCTAGAATTTCCGATCGATTGGCAGGGCGTGGTCGACTATGTCGGATTCCCGGCTTTCCTTAAGCCGTTTGACGGCGGCGGTTGGAAAAATGTGTCGAAGATCTACAATATGGAAGAACTCTTCCGGGAGTACAATGACTCCGGCACGCTGTGTATGACGCTGCAGGAAGGTGTCGAATACGATCATTTTGTTCGTTGTTACTGTGTTGGAAAGGAAAAGGTCCTGGTGATGCCGTACGATCCGTCGAAACCGTATCTGTCCGGTATGCAGTACGTGGACGTTGATGATTACTTGACCCCGGAATTGCACGAAAGAGTCGAGCAGGACGTAAGAACGATCTGCAACGCCCTCGGCTACGACCTGAATACGGTCGAATTTGCGATCAAGGACGGTGTCCCGTACGCCATCGACTTTATGAATCCGGCCCCGGACGCGGAACTTGCCTCGGTCGGTGAGAAAAACCACCGCTGGATCGTCGATAATATGACGGAGTTCATTCTGGACAAATTGGAAACCGGTTGGGAGATGCCCGAGTATCGATGGTCGTCGATGCTGAATTTGCCGGGAAAGTCGGCAACAAAAGCGTAGTCCTTCAAATAGATCCAAAAAAAGGCTTTGTTCGCGAGAACAAAGCCTTTTTTAGCAGAATCGATCGAATGGTCACCGTTTCCCGTTTGCAGGCTTATGACACGATGAACAGTTGGTCGACCTTGGAGCCTTGGTTCCCTCTGAACGGAAACCGATCTGGAAATGGCATGTGTCACATGCCTGATGAAACGCGAGTTGATTTGTCAGTTTAGTGCTCGTCCCCGTGCCAAGGTCTTCGAACACCGGCATCTTATCGAGGAGTTTCGGCTTGTTTCCGGCACGCGCGTGGCAATCGCGGCAGGCGGCAACGCCGGCCTTGATCGGGTCTTCGGCGAACAACTCGGCCGTCAGCGTCGTCGTACGACCTGCCGGCCAGACCGCCTTGTGCGGCGGAGAGTTGACAAGGTCAGCCGAAGACTGCGCCGTGTGGTGACATTCAATACATGCTATCGGCCCACCGGCATTGTACTCGCCGCCATTATGCTTGACATGGTTAAATGTGACCGGCCCGAGTTTAGCGTTCTTAGCCAAAATAATGACCTCAGGCATCACCTTTCGCTTTTCAGGCGTGGGAGCGGCAAGACGCTGAGCGCTTGGAACGTCGGTGCTGACAAAAAGATATCCGGCGGCCAGAAACAGAACAACCGGAAGGATGACGAAATGCTTATGCATACCGCGATTTTAGCTTATTGTCCTTGTAAAAGCACCACGGCCCGACCATGCCGTTTACTGGGTGGCCTCAGTTGAGGTAAACGTGCCATTGGTGCTGTTTCCGCGAATCACGTTGCTCCCGAGTGAAATAAGTGATGACCCGGTCAGCCCAGTCGTATTTCCGATGACCGAATTATTGAACATCCTGATCACCCCGCCCGACGCGGCCTGGACACCGACCCCATTGCCGGAAATCTGACAATTGGTCATTCCCAGTTCGCCAAAATTAACGAGAACGCCGGTATTGTTTCCCGTGATGATCGAATTTTGAAATGTCGTCTTGACCGACTGGCTCAAGTTGAAACCGATGTTGTTGACGGCAAACAGCGAATCATTGACCGAGAGAGTAGCCGACGCTCCACCAATTATAAAAGTATTGAACCCATTCCCGAGATTATTACTGATCGTCGCCCCGCTAATGACAAATTTCGTGAGGCCCGTCGATGTCTCGACCGAGATCCCATGCTGGGAAAATCCATCAATGATCACGTCCTCAATGAAAACACTGTTGGCGGCAAGAACGCGAACGCCGTTGATTCCGGTGCCGGCACCATTTATCGAAACGCCCCGCAATCGAAAGGTTTTGAGCGTATCGACTGGATTAGTAATATTAACGATCACACCGTTGACGCCGGTCGCGAGGATCGAAGACGAAACTTCGGTGCAGTCTATCGTAATTGACTTGGTAACGGTAACGGCACCAAATCCGCCCGGATCGATGCAATTGATCTCACCATTCGTCGCAGTCTTGGATATTGCCCCCGCAAACGTTTTGCATGGCGCGGTTCGGCTGCACGGGTTGACATCGTCACCGACTCCGGACACCCAGGTTCTGGTAGCCTGAGCGTTAACACCGATTCCAAATACCATAAAACACAATGCGAGAGTGAAGATGGTTACAGTTCGTCTTCCAATGGTCATTCCCAATTCCTCCAGGTTCAGATCGATCGTAAAAACTGTTGAAGATTCTCAGATAGGGTCAGCGACGAGTCTATCACGAAATCCGGGCATTAGAGCAGAATTGTTCGGGAGATCGAGCCGGTAAGGATTTTTATGATGTCACCTTCGTTCGTCGGATTCGACGATATCGTAAGGAATGCGGGCAGCGAGTAGTTTTGCTCCCATATTCATACCGGTCCATATCAGAAGTGCGATCGCAGAGATCGACCATCCAATGTTCGCGATCAGCGTATCATCAATCAAAAGGCCAAAAATTATTGCGGGAAAGCCGAATAGCGCGATCCGTAATGAAGATCGCTTTAGCCCGTCGAGCGATTCAAGCATTTCGACACGTCCGATCTCCATATCGAGATATTCGTCGTCATTGTTCAGATTTGAAAAATATTCGACCTCACCCCGCGTCCACCGTCGTGCGGCAGGCGTTTCAGAAATTCTGTTTGCCGTCGAAAAATGGTGGATCACGTAGGCAAGTTTGTTGTCGCGCAAAGCTATTTCGGCAAGGCCGCGAGCGGCCCTGAAATTGCCGCCCATTTCATCCTGAACGCGTCGAAAGGTCTTTTCAGCAAGTGCGGGTTCATCGGCCTGGAACAGAGATTCGCCAATTCGGGCGATTGTCTCGGCGGTGATCCGCGGATCGCGTAGTGCCAATCTAAACGCAGCGACGGCACGCCGCCTGAGTTTCGCATTCCTTTCTGTTCCCGCCAACGATGCTAAGCATCGAGCGAATCCAAACAAGATCCCGCCGT
This sequence comes from uncultured Chloracidobacterium sp., assembly GCA_937941715.1. Lineage (GTDB taxonomy): Bacteria > Acidobacteriota > Blastocatellia > Pyrinomonadales > Pyrinomonadaceae > OLB17. The sequence goes on from CALDGX010000157.1 coordinate 34,417, forward strand.
TCCCAGGATCGATCACGAGTGCCCTTCTGAAGGCCTCTGCCGCCTGAGGAAGGAAACCGCTTATTCGCAATTCGTTACCGAGGCCTGCCAGATATTCCGCCCGCTCGCGGTCTATGTCGTTCGACGCAGGGACCGGTCGCGGAACCGGAGAGATCTTTCCAAACTCCGACCGTAAGAATTCCGACGACGGGATATGCTCAAACTCAGCTTTCATCAGAGCTTCTTTAGGGTCCGTCAAATGATCGCGCAAGTCTAACGACCGGTTATCGAGTATGTTCGGTGATAACGGCAGCAGCAATGCACCGATCATTTGACGATATTCGTCTCCGCCCGACGCAAATGCAAACACCAATCCTCGTCCCCGGATCGCGGTGCGAAATCGATAGTAGACATTTCCGCCGCGCTTCATCGTGCGAATAGCCTGTGTTTCGACCTGCTCGATGTCGTTGATCTTCAGTCGTCGGCGTGTGCCGTTGAGTCTTGACCAAAGTGATGGCAAAATTCCCGCTCGGGTGAGACACCGTCCGTCGAAAACGAGATGGTCATTCATCGCCAAGCATGGGACAACGATCCACGCAATTATAAAGAGCGAAACTGCCGGCAGATCAAGCTCGAGATAAAAAAGGAATGCTGAAAAGAATGAGCCGAGCAGCAATGCGATGAAATACGAGTGGGGCGAGACCCTTATCATAACGGGCTCGTTAATAACGGCGTGAGATCCGCCTACTGTTTCGTCGGCGGATCTCACCACACCTTGTTTCACCGTCCTTCTGAGCATCCTGTTTCTTGAGCGCCGATTAAATATACGCTAAATCGTGAGGTTCCATCAGAAATTCGCCGCCACCAACGATGGCAAACTAAAAGGCCCCGGTTGTAACAATAGTACAGCCGGGGCTCGTTTTATTAGATCTGCCGGTCGGCCGTTAATTACCGAAAGGCGATTCGGGCGTCGATTCGGGGATGTCCTTAGCCTTATCGGGAGCCAGCTGCGTCACTTTGTCCTTGGCATCGCGGGCCGTTTCGGTCAGCGGCATAGCCTTACCGTCCGCATCCTTCGCCTCAGCAGCAGACTTCGCGATCGCAAAATAGATGTCGATAGCTTCCTGCTTTTTGCCTTGTTTCTCGTAGGCCTTGGCCAACGCAAAATTGATGGTATCCTTTGCGACAATGGGATCAGCCATCGCGGCCAATTCTTGATAAAGCGTCACGGCTTCGTCAAATTTACCGTCATCAGCCTTTGTTTGAGCAAGAGCGAATTTAGCAAGCTTCGCCGTTTCCGAACTTCCCTTCGACATCGTCTCGAGTTCTGCGATCCCGGCCGCCCTGTCAGACATGAGTCGGTTCACGGCAATGAAATACTTTGCTTTGTCGGCAACCGAGCCGCCAAATTTATCAGCGACCGCCTGAAATTCGGCGATAGCGGCATCAGCACGTTCTTTTTCGGTCTTGAAAGTGCGATCCGTAGAGCCGGCCGGCAGCGGTTGGTCGGTAACGCGTGCCTGAGACGTCTCGATGGCTTTGCCAAGGGCAGCCTGAGCCGCACCGGACGAACGCTTCATATACGAATACGCGACAACGCCAATGATCAATACGAGAACCGCAGCCGCAATTCCGTAAAGAATGGTCTTACCCTTTCCTTCGAACTTCTGGCCGACAACCTCGAGTTTCTTATTTACCTGCTGTTGGAATGGATCCTGATAACTGATCTTTTCCGCCGGTTTAGTTGCGGCCGCAGCCAACTGTTCAAAACGTCTTTGCTTTCTTGCCATGATAAAAAAAACTGCAATTCTATCTTATACAATCGTTGTATAATTGCCGAGACCGGCCGATTTCCAAAAGAGTTAATTTAGCTCAAAACGACGGATAGAGCAACTAACGGGAAATCGAAAGCCGGCATGCCTTGGCTGAAACCCATCATCCGAGAAGTTTTTTCGTCGTTTCGGGAACTTTTTCGGATAAATGGTGTCTAAGTATTCCGGTTCGCGAAAATATGCGGACGGACAGCTTGAGGGTTCCCAAGATCGGAACTCACTAAAGGCAGGAAATGGTCTTCACACGGTCAATGACGCTTGACGACGAAGAATTCCGAAATGCCGCCTTGGCGGCTGAGCCCCTCTCCGCCCGAACAACATACGAATCCGAACTGCTTGAAAAACTAAAGGCCAACGACGCCGATGCATTTGACCGGTTCGTTGACAGCTATTCAGGTGATGTATTTTCCTTGCTCTACCGCCTGACCGAGAATGCTGATGACGCTGCCGAATTGACCCAGGAAACATTCCTGAACGCATTCCGCTCGATCGGCCGGTTTCGCGGCGAATCGGGACTCAAGACCTGGCTGTTTCGAATTGCGGTGAACGAATCGCGAAATCGCTTTCGATGGTGGAAACGCCGCAAGCGTGAACGTACTATCTCGCTCGACGCAGCGATCGGCGATTCAGAGATGACGCTATCAGACGTCATCGCCGATCGCGGGTCGAGCCCCGAGGACGAAGTGCTGAGCCGTGAACGCCGGGCTGCCCTGAATTCGGCTTTGCTCGACCTTCCGATCTCGTTCAGAGAGGCCGTGGTACTGGTCGATATCGAGGGTCTTAGCTACGAGGAAACGGCCCTCGCTCTTGATGTAGGGATCGGGACAGTCAAATCCCGGATATCCCGGGGCCGCGAAGAATTGCGGCGGCGTTTGAGGGATTCTTGAAAACTTGATGAATGGTTGACTCGCCCCGGTCTCATCTTTGCAGACAACAAAATCGGTGCCAAACGATAGGTCAAAAGAGAGCGAGAGTTGGGGGAAAAGGTCATCGGGAGTGGTAACAGCGGTACTTGTTTGAATGGACCAGCAACACGTCTGTGCGAATATGCCGAAGTTTCAACTATCGCAAACCTGAGCCGCAGCATAGCGTTGTTTTCGTCTATTTGAAAACAGCCGGGGTCAGTGAGCCATTCATTCGGAACGGCCGGCAGCCAGTTTTGCCGGATCGGAGTTAAATCAATGAAATGTGTTGATCTAAGATCTAAATTTTCGCTCTACATAGACGGAGCTTTGTCGGATTTAGAAATGGCGTTACTGGACGGCCACCTTTCGGACTGTCCTCTCTGCCGTGAAGAATTGGACGAAGAGCGGCGGCTCCGGAGCGACCTCCGGCGATTAGGCAGGCCATCAATACCGCCCGCCGTGGCAGAAAGTGTCAAGTTCGCTCTCCGTGAAAGAACTTCTGAAGGACGGCCATCGATCTTTTCGACGTCGGTTAGCGACTGGATCCCGATGAGGCTGATGCCGTTGGGAATCGGGGTGGCGGCATCCTTGGTGATCGGGATCTCGTTTTTGTCGATGATGTTTGCGGGTGCCCGTTCCGCCGGTGAAATAATCTCCAGCGATCGCGGGCGCGATACACGGATCATGCTCACTCCGGGTAATGCCGAAGGTTTGAGCGACATTTCCCCGACCGAGTATGCTCGCTCACGGATGTCGGTTGCCGGCGAATCGCCCAGCATCAACCCCAACGGCGCGATCGTCGCCCTCACGCGATCTCTGGTCGGTTCCCGGATGCGTGACGATGAGGTTGTGGTGGTCGCGAACGTACTTTCGAACGGGTTGGCGAGCGTGACCGAGGTTGTTGAGGGAAATAGTGATGCCAAGACAATGGCGGATCTCGAGCGTGCGCTTCAGGCCGACGGATCAAATACACCTTTTGTGCCGGCGGTATTGGACAATCGGGGTGACAACGTCCGTGTTGTGCTAAAGTTCAAGACTGTTAATGTCAGCACAAGAACGGGCTCTAAACGTTAAAAGAACAATGGAGCATGCCGCAAAAGACAGGCTCCCGGTTCTGATCAACAACTTCCGTTATAGCTTGTCGATATCTGACTTCAACTGAGCCGCCCGCTTTTGATCGATCTTGAGGAGTTCATTGTACTGCACCAAAGCACCGGCCTTGTCCTTCTTCAGCACCAAAGTTCTCCCCAGATTCAACCTTGCCTTTGCAAATCGAGGATTCAACTCCAGGCACTTGTTGTACGCCTCGATCGCTCTGTCTCTCTGATTGTCCGAGAAATAAGCATTACCGAGCAGGTACAACGTGTCGGAATTGGTCGGATCGGCTTTAGCGGCTTCGGCCAATCCCTTTACTGCCAAGGAATAGTTTCGCGTGGCTTCGGCTGTCCGGCCCGAAAGATCATATGCCCGGGCAAGGTAAAAGTACGTTTCGCCATCTTTCGGGTTGATCTTCAAAGCACTGTTACAGGCATTTATCGCTAATGGATACTGTTTGGTGTCGTTATACGCCCGGCAGAGGTTCGTGTATGCCATGTATTCCTGCGGCAGGATCTTAATGGCCGACTGAGCGGCCTGGATCGCTTCTTCGTGCCGGTCGGCAAGGCTGTAATACCAACTTATATCGGTGTAGATATAGCCGTCGTTAGGATAAAGCAACAGCGCCCGCTTTTCGATCTCGATCGCCTCATTGTAGCGGCTCTCACTGCGAAAGATCTCGGCAAGATTTCGATATGCTTGATAACTGAGCGGCTTAGCGGCGATCGCCCTTTGGTAAGCAGCTATGGCATCGACATTCTTTTTCTGCTTTTGCTGAGCGTCGCCGAGCAAAAAGTATGCGTCCCCCAGCAATTGGGTGTTCTTTTTGATCGCCTCATCGGCCGCCGCTGCCTGAGCGGCTGTATTACCAAGCCCGAACTGGACACGCGCAATATTGTAATAGAGGTCGCCATCCTTTGGTGCGACGAGCACCGCCTGCTGATAAGCCCTCAATGCGTCCTCGAGCTGGTTTTTGGCCAGGTACAAATCGCCTAATGGCTTTAAGAAGATCGGGTTTCGCGGTTCGAGTGCCAGACCACGTTGTATATCCGCAATCGCCGAATCATAGTCCTTTTGATCGTAATAAACGTACCAACGGACAGTGTAAACCTGGATCGGCTTAAAGCCCTGAGAAAGAGCAATTGCAAACTCGCTCAATGCGGCGTCATTCTCCTTTAGGTTGTAATGAGCATAGCCCTTCCAGAAATGTGCGTAGCCGTTGTTAGGCACTAGGCGTATCGATTGAGCATAAGCATCAGCCGCCGCCCGATAATCCTTTTGGTTAAAGAACTTATCAGCTTGGTTAACAAGCTGAAGTGCCTGCTGGCGTTCCTTACGGGTCTGTGCGTTGACGGTGACACTTCCTGTCGAAATTACCGCCAACAGAACCAATAAAATACTGCTGATTGAAACAAACTTTTTGCTCATAATATCGCTCTACTGAACCTATTGATCGATGACCGTTCGGTCGTTGTTCGGTTTAGCCTTAGGCGTCACCGGCGGCTTGGCGGCCGGAGTTTTGGCCGGTCCGACAGGCGGCGTTTTGACAGGCCCCGTCTGCGGAGTTGGCCGCGTCACCGGAGTTGCCCCCGTCGTCGGCTCAGGCGTCGGCGAAACTGTCATACCCGAGTTCGATCCGGAATTAGAGTTGGACTCAGGCGAGGCCGTCGGGCTCGATTCCGGTGTCGGCGATGGGGTAGCTGCCGGCGTTGCACTGGCAACAGGCGACGGCGACGGAGTTGGCGACACATTGGCCGGAGCCATAAAATTATTGTAAATGAACCAAGCGGCACCTGCCGCGATAGCTCCTAAAAACAAAAGCCCTATCAATCCGCCGATAACGAGTCCTGCTTTCGAACGTTTTTTAGGCGCAGGAGCCGATTCTGCAGTGGCCGCGACGGCCGGATCAGGCGGCAGCGGAGATGCAACCGCCGCAGGGGAGTCAAAAAACTCCGGCGTCGGCGGTTCTGCTGCTGCAATCGCCTCATTGACATCGATGAGAGGGACCGTCGCGGCAGGCTCGAATGCCGGCGTCGGCGAAAGTTCGTCCGCCGGACTTTTATCCGGCTCAGTGAAAGGAGACGGCGGAACCGCTGCCGCGACGGGCGAATCCACCCCTAAAAACACTTCGGTCTTGACATCGGCCTGGCGGATCTCCTCGATCGCGTCCGCCCTGTCCATCTGGATCGTCTCTTCAAGCGCCGGAGCTTCAGCGATCGGTTCGACCTCCTCAGGCGAGGCCACGACAGGGCTGACAAATGGTTGTGAGTTGGTGACGGTCGCCATCTCGGACGGCGCGACCGGAGCATTGGTATCTATCGGCGGCGACGTCAAATGCACGTCCGAGGTAATATCACCTGCATTGATCACCACCGTGTCGGCTGCCATCGCCGTCTGGATCTGAGCATATGCGGCACGAAGCGCCTTTTGCATTTCGGCGGCCGAACCGAATCGCTTGTCCTGACTAACTTCGAGTCCCTTGAGTATTACCGAGGAAACGGCAGGCGATATCTCCGGATTAAGTTCCGAAAGCGGCCGGATCGGGTCGGCCTGGCCATTCAGCATTACATCCGCACGCGAAAGAGCATCGGCCGGGACGACGTTGGTCATCAATTGGTACAGCGTCGCCGAAAGTGAGTAAATATCACTTCGAGGATTAGTTCCTGTACCTCGTATCTGCTCCATCGGAGCAAAGTGCGGCGTGTATCCGACCACACTTCCGGACGTTCCGGGAGCCGAAATTACCGACTGATTGGCCGTATCCTTGCTCAAACCGAAATCGAGCAGGACGATGTGATTTTCGTCAGTTAACTTCAAATTCTGCGGCTTGATATCGCGGTGAATGATCGGCGGCTCATGCGAATGCAGATAAGATAACGCGTCCAGCAGTTGATCGGCCCAGAACATCACCCAACTTACCGGAAATGCCTTGTTAGCGGATTCCAGACGTTTGGAGAGATCGTCCCCCGAAATGTGCTCCATCACCAAAAACTGGTCTCCATTTTCGGCAAAATGATCGCTGACCTTGGGAAGGACCGGATGCCTGAGGCGTGCAAGTATCTTTGCCTCGCGCTCAAATGCGGCGGCCAGGCCCGCGTCGTCAGCAAAGCTGGTTCGTTTGAGCGCGACCGCACTGCCTAGCCGTTGGTCGACCGCAAGGTAGACCTCGCCCATGCCGCCCTTGCCAATAAGGTGAACCACCAAATAGCGGTTCTGGATCATCGTGTTCGGAGAAAGTGGTTTCATTAGTTAGTCTGTAATTGTATCTCGGAACTTGTGTTCACGAATTCAGCTAATTCGTAACTTATTCGCCGGCAGCATTGCCGGCATACCTTCGTGCTGATAACAACGAACATTTCCCTTCACCTTACGCGAACACGGCGTTCCCTTTTTTGTTTCAGCACCGCAATAATACTTCCCTTCGTCAGGTGCGGCCGGCATTTCTGTCGTGTTTGCCGGATTGATCTTTGTATTTGACCGATCGACCCCGCGCACATCAACCGCATTTACCGGAACATTTCCTGCCGCGGCTGTGTTGGCAACTGGTGCGGACGGCCTGTTCTCGGGTGCAGCGACAAATCTCTTCGCCTGTTCGGGTAGAGGTTGTCGCTCAGGCTTTGGACCTTCAAAATAGCTTCCGAGGCCGACCAGTCCGGTCAGGACACCCAAAACAACAACGATCCTCGGGATCAGATCCTGCCCTTTGAACTGTGTTTCACAGACCTGACAAAATCGCCGGCTGGTCCAAATCCGCCATTCAGGCCGCTCGATCTTGGTCCCGCAGTTCGCACAAAAATTCGGTCGAAAGAGCATCCCGATCACCCTTCATTGACGTGTCCAGGAGAGGATATTTGCCAAAATTATTTCGACGCGATCCTCATCAAAGCAAATAAACTATCATTGTAGCCGATTGTATTGTCAATGTTAAGAGATTTCTGACTTCGAACGTCATACAACCCGGACTTCGATAAATAGCGTCTGATTGGTAATATTTTGTTATGAAGTCTGTCCAAGCAGCCGCTTTACTTTTTCTAATTTCGATCCTTACCGCGGTTGCGTTCGGTCAGGACGACGACCCGATCCGGGTAGAATCATCGATCGTCCGCCTCAATGTCGGTGTTGTCGATGGCCGGGGTCGGCCCGTGCTCGATCTTGACCGGTCAAACTTCACGATCTTTGAGGACGGTGTAAAACAGCAGATCACGCGTTTCGAGCCGTCATCTGCACCGTTCAGCGTTGTAATGATCCTGGACATGAGCGGATCGACGCTCGGCTTCAGACAAGTGATGAAGCAGTCGGCTTTCAGATTCGTCGACGCGCTGACGCCGCAAGATCGCGTGGCAGTCATTGAATTCTACGACAAAGTTAACCTCCGTAACGACTTTACCACCGATCGGCGAACGATCGGCACGTCGATCGAACTTTCGAACGGCCGCGGCAAGACCCAGTTATATAAGGCGATCGACCTCGCACTCGAAAAGTTGGCCGGCGAAAAAAGCCGGCGAAAGGCTATCATTGTGCTCTCTGACGGGGTTGACACGGCTGTTAGGGATCGTGATCGCGAACAGATGGCCAACCTGACCGATGCCCAAGTACCGACGGCGATCAAACCCGAAACTAACGAAACGCTGCTGCGTGTACTTAACCAAGCCGATCGCCAGGGTGTGACGATCTATCCGCTCGCACTGCCCACAGGCGATCCTGCCAAACTCGCTGACCCGACCCCGCGTCAGGTCGCAATGTACAAGGCCGCTCGAGCAAGGCTGCAGATAATCGCCGACCGAACCGGCGGCGTTGTAAATTCGATCAACCGGCTCGAGGAAATGGGCACGCTTTACGCTAAGGTCGCCGCCGACCTTCGGACGCTGTACACAATCGAGTATCAACCTGCGAATGAAAAGCGCGACGGCAAATGGCGTTCGATAAAACTGGAAACGACCGACAGCACACTAATATCCCGGACCAAGACCGGCTATTTTGCAAAGTAGGTCGTAACTTGACACATCGACGTTTGGTTTGTAGTCTATCTACTTGCTTTTGAGCACCCGTAGCTCAGCTGGATAGAGTACTTGACTACGAATCAAGGGGTCGCATGTTCGAATCATGCCGGGTGTACCACTAATTGCGCGAAGGACGGCTTTATGGCCGTCCTTTTTCGTTTTCGTGCTTGAAAACATATTTGTTAGCCGTCGCGGAAAAAGCTACACTTCGACTAGAAGAGGAATACAATTATGAAGTCACTTTATGCCGCGTTTGGAGCCATGTCATTAGGCTTCGCACTAATCATTTTTATGATCAACTCAACTGATGTGGCCGCAATCGCGTCCGCGACGGCAGCTCCTGCAGAAAATCCGCTTACCGCAAAATGGACCGGCCCGCACGGCGGTTTACCTCCCTTTGACAAGGTCAAACTGGCGGATTTTAAGCCGGCACTTGAAGGGGCAATGGCCGAGAACCTTGCGGAGATCGACAAGATCGCCTCCGATCCGGCTAAGCCAACATTTGAGAACACGATAATGGCGTTGGAGCGTTCGGGACAAATGCTCGAACGCGTATCGACGATCTACGGAATATGGGCGACCAACATGAGCTCGGATGAATTCGAACCGATACAGACCGAAATGGAACCCAAACTAGCCGCACACGGCGATAAGATCACTCAAAATGCCGCACTGTTCAGGCGAATCGAGGCAGTCTATCAAGCAGAATCGAAAAAGCGTTCGGTGCGCGGCGAAAGATATCGGTTGGTCTGGAAATATTACACGGACTTCGTCCGTCAAGGGGCGAAACTTGCCGAAGGCGAGAAAGCACGGCTCGCTGAGATCAATCAGAAGCTTGCGGGTTTGTTCACGAGATTCAGCCAGAATCTTTTGGGCGATGAGGGCCAACTCAGCCTTATGCTGACGTCCGAGGCCGACCTTGCCGGCCTGCCGCAATCTTTCAGGGACTCGGCCGCCGCAGCCGCAGCGGCAAAGGGTAAACCGGGCCAGTGGATGATCCGTAACACGCGTTCGTCGATCGACCCTTTCCTCACCTATTCTGATCGTCGCGATCTGCGTGAAAAAGCTTTTAAGATGTTCATTAACCGTGGTGACAACGGCGATTCTCGCGACAATAACGGCATCATTCCTGAAATACTTCAATTACGTGCTGAGCGGGCCAAATTATTGGGCTACCCGACGCACGCACATTGGCGATTAGAGCCGCAGATGGCCAAGACACCCGAAAATGCGATGAAACTGATGGAGGGCGTCTGGCCCGCAGCCATCGCGAGGGTCAAAGAAGAGGTCGCTGATATGCAGGCACTTGCCGACAAGGAGGATGCCAAGATCAAGATAGAAGCCTGGGACTATCGCTATTATGCTGAAAAGGTCCGGAAAGCGAAATATGATCTCGATCAAAACGAAGTCAAGCCCTATCTCCAACTCGACAAGATCCGCGAGGCCATGTTCTGGGTCGCCGGTGAAATATTTGATTTTTCGTTTTCACCGGTAACCGGCGTTCCCGTCTTCCATCCGGACGTCACGGTTTATGAGGTCAAGAGCAGATCGACCGGCAAACACATCGGAATGTGGTATTTCGATCCGTACGCCCGTGACGGTAAACGCTCGGGTGCCTGGATGAATGCATATCGCTCGCAGAACCGAATGGACGGCGAGGTAACGACCATCGTTTCTAACAACTCGAATTTTGTTAAGGGCAAACCGGGCGAAGCGGTTCTCATTTCGTGGGATGACGCCGAGACGATGTTTCATGAATTTGGCCACGCTCTTCACGGACTATCGTCAAACGTGACTTACCCTACTCTGTCCGGAACAAATGTCGCCCGGGATTATGTCGAATTTCCGTCGCAGTTGATGGAGCACTGGTTGTCCACTCCCGAAGTGCTCCAGAAGTTTGCACTGCATTACCAAACCGGAAAGCCGATCCCGCAATCACTGGTCGACAAGATCGAAAAGGCAGGTACTTTCAATCAAGGATTCGAAACGACCGAATATCTAGCCAGTGCCCTTGTCGATATGAAATTGCATCTCGCCGGAGCGAAAAAGATCGATCCGGACGCATTTGAAAAGGAGACACTCGCGTCATTGGGAATGCCGAATGAGATAGTAATGCGGCATCGGACGCCGCAGTTTGGCCATATCTTTGCCAATGACGGCTACTCGGCCGGATACTACAGCTACCTTTGGTCTGATGTCCTGACGGCTGACGCTTACGGGGCATTTACCGAGGCTGGCGGCCCGTATGACAAAAAGGTGGGAAAACGTCTAAAAGATTTCATCTTTTCGGTCGGCAACACTATTGACCCGGCACAGGCGTATCGAAATTTCCGCGGGCGCGACCCAAATGTCGACGCGCTTATGATCAAACGCGGTTTTCCGGTCACCAAGAAATAAACTACGGGAAATTCGATGAACAAAGGGCCGCGAATGCGGCCCTTTTTCTGTTGTTCCTATCAGCTCTTTATCCCCAGATTTCTCATCCGGCGGTACAAATGGCTGCGGTCGACGCCCATGTCGTCCGCCGCACGGGCGACATTTCCGTCGAACTGAGCGAGTTTATGCTGAATAAACTCTCGCTGATAAGCGTCGGTCGCGTCCTTGAAAGTCTGAAACCTGAAACTGATCGCGGGCTGCTCGTTTGCGGTTTCCATATCCGGGAGTTCGGCGGGCGTTATCACATCCTTGGATGACATGATCACAACCCGTTCGATAGTGTTCTTTAGTTCCCGGACGTTACCGAGCCAGTTATTGGATCGGAGAACATCCATCGCGGCGGCGTCGAATGTCTTCGGGCGCTTGCCGTAATCGGCCGAGAACCGTCGGTTAAAATGCTCAACCAAAAGCGGAATATCCTCGGGACGCTCACGGAGCGGCGGTATCTGAAACGGGATCACATTCAACCGATAAAATAGATCAGATCTGAAACTCCCACTTTCGATCAGGCCGTCCAGCGGCTTATTGGTCGCAGAAATGACCCTTACGTCAACCGTGATCGGCGTATTGCTGCCAACAGGTTCAAAACGCTGTTCCTCCAGCACGCGGAGCATTTTTGCCTGTACCCGGGGCGACATATCGCCGATCTCGTCCAGAAAGAGCGTTGCTCCGTCAGCAATCTCGAATTTGCCTTTTTTGGCCTTCACCGCACCGGAAAATGCGCCTTTGGCATGTCCGAAAAGCTCAGATTCGACAAGCTCCTCGGGTATCGCGGCCGAGTTGATCTCGACAAAAGCTGCATTCCTGCGCTTCGACTGAGCGTGGATCGCCCGTGCGACCAGTTCTTTGCCGGTTCCGCTCTCGCCTGAGATCAATACGCGCCCGTCAGAGGGTGCGACGATCGAAATTTGCTTACGGAGAGCCCTCATGGCGACTGACTCGCCAACCATAACGTATTGTTCGGCAAGTTCAGACCGAAGTTGGGCATTGGTCTGCTCAAGTTGATGTTGCCGAATGGCGTTCTTGACGGTAAGAACCGTCCGATCGAGACTCAGAGGCTTTTCGATGAAATCATAGGCTCCGAGTTTTGTCGAACGAACCGCAGTTTCTATGTTGCCGTGGCCCGATATCATTACGACTGACGAACCGACGCCATCGGATTTTAACCTCTGCAAAGTCTCAAGCCCGTCAATTCCCGCCCCAAGCCAAATGTCGAGCAAGATGCAGCCAAAGTCGGTCCGGCGCACGATCTCCAAACACTCTTCGCCCGATGAGCACGATTCGACATCAAATCCTTCGTCCTCGAGCACACCGCGCAAGGTTTCGCGGATCCCCGGTTCATCATCAACGATCAAAACTGAATTAATCATCTAAAAATCTATCCAATGGTCGGAAGTTCGATAATAAATTTCGCACCCCGGGGCTGGTTTGCCGCGACCTTGATCTTTCCCTGATGCTCGCCGATTATTCGCTGAACGATCGCGAGCCCGAGCCCGGTGCCGCGGCCCTTGGTGGAAAAATAAGGCTGAAACAGCTTTTGTAGATCACTTAGCGGGATTCCTGAGCCGTTATCCGCGACCTCGGCCACAACTAGATCCCGTGCGGTCTCGTACCGCGTCGAAATGCTGATCTGTCGATCGGTCGATCCCGCGGGAAACGCCTCGATCGAGTTCTGGATCAGATTAACAAAAACCCTCTTCAACTGCTCGGCGTCGGCCGAGATCTGGGGCAGGCCGTCGGCAAGATCGGCACTGATCGTAAGATCGGCGATTCGATCCTGGTACATCGACAGCGACTGGCGAACGATATCGTTGATACCACACGGTTCGAGTTTGGCCGTCGGCAATCGAGCGAATCGCGAGAATTCATCAACCATCGATTTGAGGCTTTCGACCTCACGAAGGATGGTTTCTGTGCCTTCCTTAACTATCCTACGAGCCTGTTCCGGACTTACGCTTGAATGGATCGAGGTGTCAACGTCGATCACAAGCGGTGTTTCGCCACACTTTTTCGCTATCCGTTCGGCCGAGAGCTGTATCGGTGTCAGCGGATTTTTGATCTCATGGGCCATTCGTCGGGCGACCTCCTGCCATGCCGAGGCCCGTTGAGCGCTGATAAGCTCAGAAAGATCCTCGATCACCAAAACGACGCCATTGTCGTCGGGTAACGCAGCCGCCGTAAGTACCACCGGAAGATCCGAAGGCGATTCGCTTTCACCATCTCGCTGAGATCGCTTCAACACCGTCTGCTCAGACGCTCGGCCGACACGCTTTGCTCTAGCCAACAGGCGATCAAGTATTGGCAGGTCTTCGTCACGGACGATACGGTCTATCTCAACGCCGGCGTAATCTGCTTCATCAAGTCTCAAAATCGACATCGCCGCCGGATTGATAGTGCCGACCGTTCCGCTCCGATCAAATGAGATCACGCCATTTGGCAAAGTGGCCACAACTGTTTCGATGTATCGTTGACGTTGGGTCAATTCGGTCGAGTTTGCCTTGAGCCGGGCAGACATCTCATTGAATGCCGATACCAACAGGGCAAGTTCATCCTCAGCAAAAGTGTCCACGTGAAACCCGAGGTTGCCCTGGGCGATCTCATCCGCGCCTTCGGCAAGCGCCTTGATAGGAACCGTTAGTCCGCGTGCGATGTAGAACGCGATCCAGGACGATGCGAAGATCAGGAGAAAGGTCAGAACCCCGAGCGTCAACAGGCTGACCAGGCGCACATTCACCTGCTTTTCCTTTAACCGATCAAATTCGAGCAGCGAATTTTCAACGATCTGGCCCACGTTGAGACCGCCAAACGGGTCGGGGATGATCATCAGCTTTCGGTCGCCTGACATTGGCGCTACCGCCGCGTCGAACCCGAGGCCGTCCCGCAACTGCTGTTCGTCAAGACGTCCGGAACGGATCAGATTGATCATCGAGTCGAGTTCGGCACGCTGTTCAGCCGCAACGTCACGGTCATAGGCGGTGATCGTTTGGTTGTCGTTCGAAAGTACTTCGATGTGAGCGAGTTTTCCCGCTCCGGCGATCCTGGCGAGCTCAGTCTCGGTCGGCCGATCCCGTTCGATCAAGGCCGCCAACATTCGGGCGGCATCATCGAGCCTCGATGTACGGTCGGCGATCGACTGGCTTTGAACCTCGCGGGCCTGCCGGACGACGTTTTCAGGGATCTGCGTAAACCATCTCTCAAGCGCTCGGTTCATGTACAAATATGAAAAACCCGCCATCGCGATTATCGGCAATAGACTGACGATAAAGAAATAACCGAGCAGCCGCGTTTTTATCCTGGATCCGACCTGAAACTCGCGTCGCTCGCGGATCAGTTTTGCGATGCTTCGCAAAAAGATAAATCCGAAGACGATGAAAGCGACAAAATTCAGCGACGAAAGAGCGTAAAGCAGGAGAGTATCGCTGGCGGTTTCCGCCGAAAAGGTCTTCCAAAGATTGGAGGACTGCAGTAGCACCAAAAACGCCAACAGAGCGAGAACGACCAGACCGAGGACCCATGGGACCTTGCGCTTTGGCTTTTGCGGTGATGATTCGGCCATTTCTCTGGGCAATTTTAACATAAACGCGAAAGTCCGAGCCGTGTTTTGCCCGTCGTCACTGATTTCGCTATCATCAAAACGCTTGAAGTCGCCAAACCCGATAATTTTTGACACAGACGGCCGCATCCGCAGCGGTTGGCGGGCCGCCGTGTTCATTTTCATTTTCGGGATCGCCGCGGTGGTGTTTGGCACGGTTGGTTTTATGGCATTGAGTTCGGTTGGGCTCGATGTGAGATCGTGGACCTCGCTGTTCTTGGTGGCAAACGGCCTCTTTTCCCTGATACCGGCTCTGCTTGCCGGTTGGGCATGCGGGAAACTGCTTGAAGGACTGCCTTACAAGGCGCTCGGAGCGTCATTTTCCGGGAACTGGTTCCTCAATTTCGTGTCGGGCATTGTCATCGGGTTTGTGACTCTCGGAGCGGCCATTGCGGTCGCGATGATTTTCGGCAGTCTGCGCTTTCAGCCGAACGCTGACGCGAACTCAAAAGCCGTTGTTTTTTCATTGGTCTCATCCTTTTTTGTTTTCGCCGCAGCCTCTGCATTTGAAGAGGCCCTATTCCGCGGCTACATCCTGCAGACATTTGCCCGCTCGGGACTCGCGTGGCTCGCTATCGCTGTAACGGCGATCTTCTTCGGTGCGGTTCATGCCGGCAATCCGAATGCCGGTGTCATCTCGACCGTAAATACTATCCTTGCCGGAATTTGGTTCGGGGTCGCGTACATTAAGACCCGCGACCTTTGGTTTGTGTGGGGTATACACCTAATGTGGAATTTTGCCCAGGGCTCGATCTTCGGGATCGAGGTCAGCGGGATGCACGACATCGTCACATCGCCGTTGTTGAAAGAGATCGATCCGGGCCCGCTCTGGCTGACAGGTGAGAGCTACGGTATCGAAGGCGGCATTGCCTGTACCGTCGCTCTGGTCCTTTCAGGGCTGGCGATACACTTCCTACCGTTCCCAAAACCGGACCCCGCAATGCTTGCGATGACCGACCCGCCGACAGAAAACGCCTAAGTAACTACGCGATCTGAATCTTAAACGAAATGTCGACCGCACGCGCGGAGTGGGTTAATCTCCCGACCGAGATCAAATCGACCCCGGCCTCGGCATAGGACCGGACGCGGTCAAGGTCCATGCCGCCCGAGGCTTCGATCAAGACGGAGGGATTGATGTCGCGGGCCATCCCGACAAGTTTTGCTGCCTCCTCGGGGGTTTGGTTATCGAGCATCACTATCTCGGCACCGGCAAGCATTGCTTCGCGCAACTGGGCCCAATTAGTGATCTCAACTTCGATCTTGTGTAAGTGGCCGACACTTCGTTTGGCCGCCTGCACCGCCTCAGTGATCCCGCCCGCAAGAGCGATGTGGTTGTCCTTGATCAAAACGCCGTCGTCGAGGCCCATGCGATGATTTTTGCCGCCGCCAATGGTAACCGCGTATTTTTCGAGCATTCTCAGGCCCGGCGTCGTCTTTCGCGTATCGACGATCGCGGCCCCGGTGCCCTCGACCGCCTTGACATATTGTCGCGTCAAGGTCGCGATACCGCTCAGACGCTGTATCAGGTTGAGCGCGGTCCGCTCGCCGACCAATAAAACGTCCGCGTATCCCTTGAGCGTGGCAAAGACCGTACCCTCTTCGACCTCGTCGCCCTCGTTGTATGTCGTCTCGATCTCGGCATTGTCCGGGTCGAGATGAAAAAAGACTGCCTCAGCCACATCGAGGCCGCACAGGACAAGATATTCCTTGGCCAAAAAGCGGCCGATTCCCCGTGTATCAGGCGGTACGGTCGCCTTGGTAGTAATGTCACCCCGGCCGATGTCTTCGGCAAGAAACTCACCGATCGCTGCCATTAATTCACCATTTTCCAGCCAATTCATATAAACACGATTATCTGCTTTGGGGCGGATTCCCGCAAGCCATCGAAAAATGTTGGCGATTGTGCCCCTATCGCTTTGACATAAGGTCGGCGGCAAGCTATTCTCCCTAAAATCCATTATCGTTAGGGATCATTTCCCAGTATTTTAAGTCAAAAAGGAGAATCAACTGTGAAGACCAAGTTTTTTATTTTCGTTAGCATTGCTGCGATCGCCGTCGCATCAGCCTGCAGCTTTTCAACGGCGAACATGAGCAGCTTTAAAACGTTCAAGGAAAAGGACAGCAAGACCGAGACCACCACCTATAAGGCCGGTGAAACGATCTTTGCAGATGCCGTCATCTCGAACTCAATGGACAAGGTGACCGTCAAATTCAGCATGACTGATGAAAAGGGTACAGCCATGACCGGCGGCGATGTCAAGGTCGATCTGCCGTCGAGCGGAACCGCCAAATACTCGCTGCCTATCCCGATGGGAATGAAGGGCGGCAAGTTCAAATTGACGGCCGATATGCTCAACGACAAGGGCGAAAAGAAAGATTCGAAATCGGTCGACATCACGATCGAGGCTGGTGCAGCTCCGCCGCCGCCGGCCGCAACGTCCGACGATAAGGACGCCGACAAAGACGACGATAAATAGATCGCGTCTAAGCTAATAATGAAGAGAGAGCGGAAAGGCCATTACCGATCCGCTCTTTTTCTTTTGAGATTTATTCGGCGGAGCTATTTGATTGGAGCTTCGATCGTTAGGTTTGGATCGTATGTGTATAGTGTAAGGTTTGTTGTTCTCACTTTTCCTAAATTAACCAATCCCTTTCTAATTTCCTCGCGGATCATAAGGTCGTCACTATTCAACCAAAATATTGATTCTTCAAAGGTTAGCCCTTCGGTTGCCTTAGTTGGGGAATAAATATTTGTGTAGGTTATGTAGTTTCGAAATACTTTGATTTCCTTGCCATCGATTTTTTTGTTCTCAAGATAGTATTTATTTGAAGCGATATTAGAAGGCCCGCCGCTGCCTGAACCTCCGATGCAATAGCTTTCTGATAATTTCCAAATGCCACCATCTTTTTTACAGTATTTAGTTTTCCCAATGACTATCTGTTCAATTCGATTGACCTTGCCGTCAAAGGTTCTGATATTCGTGTAGTGAACCTTGTCCGGCATAACATACACGTATTGCCATTCATCAATGTCCGGCATTTCTTTCTCGTGATTTGTGACTGTCTGAATTACACGCCGCGTCAATCCACGAGCTTTTTGAAGCGCCGTTCGCCAAGGAACGAGGTATTGATCTTCGGTAATCTCTTTCCCTTGAGCGAAGCCGCTTGCGGCGAAGGCTATACAAATGACCGCGATAGTAAGACACCGATTGATTCTCATCTAATTCAACGCCTCCAGGTTGTTATTCAGCGTGTTCATCTGATGCGCTAGCTCTGATTGGCGTTCGCGGAGGGCATCGACCTTTTCCGCAGGGGCCCGTTCGACGAAGTTTTGGTTTGAAAGCTGGGCGTCGAGGCGTGATTTTTCCTCGGCGAGCTTGTTGATCTGGTTGTTTAGGCGCGTTCGTTCCTTGTCAAAATCAATGAGGCCCTCGAGAGGGACGGCGAGTGATGCGTTTCCGGCAACAACCGCTTTTGCCGACGCCTTTGGAACATCAAGCGAATCGGAGATCACAAGATTCTCGGCTCGTGCAAGCTTTAGGATCTGTGCTTTGTTGGCTTCCATGACGTCCTGCAAATCTCTTTCGGCCGCGATGTGCACCGTAAATTTGATCGAAGGCGAGATGTTCATCTCGCTTCGAATATTCCGCACCTTTTTGATCACTTCGATAACGGCGTTCATTTCGCTTTCCGCTGAACCGTTGAGAGCTAAAGCATCTCCCGGCGGGAATTTCGTGAGCATTATGCTGGCATCGGCCTTGGAATAGGCGGGATTATTCAGCTCAGACGAAGTACCCGGCAGTTTAAGCCACAGTTCCTCAGTAAGATACGGCATAAATGGATGCAGCATTCTGAGTGCGATCTCGAGGATCGTCAGGATACGCGTCGTGGCCTCGACATCTCCCGCGTTGATCTCATCTTTTTTGAGCTCGATATACCAATCGCAGAAATCGTCCCAGAAAAAGTGGTAAAGCATCGACACGGCCGAATGAAACTCGTACTTACCGAGTGCCTTGTTGAGGTCGAGCGCGGTTTGGTTAAGTCGAGATATGATCCACCGGTCGGCGAGCGGCAACGCGTCGGCCATCAAACTCGAGTGGTCTATCTTAGCTCCTTCGCTGTTCAACAGTGAGAATCGCGTGGCGTTCCAGATCTTGTTGGCAAAATTTCGGTATGTTTCGACGCCATTATCATTCCATTTGATGTCAGCTCCCGTCGCGATCGACGCGAGATATATACGAGTCGCGTCAACACCGAATTTGTCGAACATCTCGATCGGGTCGACGCCGTTGTTTCGCGATTTCGACATCGGCTTGCCGTCTTTTCCGAGGACGGTGCCGGTAATGACGCAGTCGCGAAATGCCGTCTTGTCCGCAAACTTTTTCGTCAGCATCATCATACGCGAAACCCAAAGGAAGATGATGTCGCGGCCCGTAACCAGGACATCGGTCGGCAAATAGGTGTCGAGATCGTTCGTCTCGGTGACCGCGCCGTTCCAACCAAAGGTGGAAAACGCCCACAATCCGGACGAAAACCACGTATCGAGCACGTCGCTGTCCTGCCGCAGTTCACTGCCGCCGGCCTTCTCGCGTGCTTCATCGGCAGTGCGGGCGACGTAAACGTTGCCGTCGGTGTCGTACCAGGCGGGTATCTGATGTCCCCACCAGAGCTGACGCGAAATGGTCCAGTCCTTCAGGTTCTCAAGCCAGGAGGTGTAGACCTTTTCATGCGGTACCTGAGGTGAAAAATGCGGAGCCCCCTCGGACTCCATCAACCCAAGCGCGAGGTCCCGCATTTCATCCATTTTGACGAACCATTGTTCCGACAAGATCGGTTCGACAATCGTCTTGCAGCGTTCGCAGATCGGCAAGGTGATCTCATAGTCCTCGACCTTTTCGAGCAGGCCGAGTTCATCGAACATCGCCACGACCTTTTCACGGGCGGCGAAACGATCCAATCCGTCAAACTCCACTCCGGCGGCCGCGTTCATCGTGCCGTCGTCGTTCATGATCAGCAGTTGCTCGAGTCCGTGTCGTTCGCCGATCTGATAATCGTTCGGGTCATGAGCCGGCGTGACCTTCACCGCACCCGTACCAAATTCCGCCTCAACATATTCGTCGGCGACGATCAGTATCTCACGGCCTGTCAACGGCAAAGCGACCATCTTGCCCACCAGGTCTTTGTACCGTTCGTCCGAGGGATTCACCGCGACCGCGGTATCGCCAAGCATCGTCTCAGGCCTCGTAGTCGCGACAGTTAGTGTTCGATCGGTTCCGACGATCGGGTACCTTAGATACGTGAGTTTGCCGTCCTTCCTCGTCTCCTCTTTAACCTCAAGGTCCGACAATACGGTCTTGTCTTTCGGGCACCAGTTGACTATGCGTAGTCCGCGATAGATCCAACCTTCTTCATACAGGGTGCAAAATACGTTCCGGACCGCGAGCGAAAGGCTCTCGTCCATTGTGAAACGATGTCGCGACCAATCGACCGACGCTCCTTCGCGACGCATCTGTTCGGTGATCGTATTGCCGTATTGTTCTTTCCATACCCAGCATCGGCGCAGAAATTCCTCGCGGCCGATGTCGAGCGGTGACTTATTCTCGTCCTTTCGGAGTTGTTCAACGACCTTTCGCTGGACCGAGATCCCGGCGTGGTCAGTTCCCGGCAGCCACAGTGTGCGATATCCCTGCATACGCTTCCAACGCGTAAGCACGTCCATGATCGTGTGCTGAAGCGCGTGGCCCATATGCAGGCTGCCCGTGACGTTCGGCGGCGGAATAACGATCGAATACGGTTTCGCGTCTGGATCTTCGTTGATCTCGGGTGCGAAAAATCCGCTTTCTTCCCAGCGTTTATAGTGACTTTCTTCGGCCGATTTCGGATCGTAGGCCTTTGCGAGTTCCATATGTGAGTTTCCGATAAATTCTATATTCTAAACCAAAAGCGGCCAGTTTTCATCGTTTTGAGAAAGCTGACCGCCGTTCAGTATTATTACAGGTCCGGCAAAATCTATTTTCGCTGATTACCTTCGAGGGCCTCGCGGATCAACTTCTCGGCGATCTTCGGTACGGCGTCAAGTGCCACTTCACGGACAACCGCGTCCGAAAGCTTGGCCACCACACGTTCGGCGATCTTTTCGATCAATGCGTCGGATATCTCAGATCCGTCGACGCCCGATCCGTCAACGGGATCTTCGGAGGCATCCCCATTGGCCGCCTCGCCAGCGTGAGGGTCGTCATCGATCGCAAATTTTACCGCGGTCGCGCCCACCGGAAATACCCGCTCAGTATTGGCCGCCGACTCGTCGCTACCCGGTGATTCGAAACCTGCCGCTTGGGAGCTCTCAAACTCCTCAGCAGGAGTTTCAAACGGGTCGATAACGCCCGTTTTCGTGATGACATCGACGCTCGACGGAGGCTCATCTTCCGGCTCAGACTCCGAAATGGCCGGCGGCGTTATCTGTACCGCATCTATCATTTCGTCGTCCATCCCGGCATCACCGAGATCCGTAGCAGTCTCGGCCTGCTCAACTAATTGTATGACCGACTCCTCGGATCGGACTTCGGGCTCGGTTTCCGGCATTCCCATCTCCGCCATAGCTAGAGGATCGGTATCGTGTATCGAAGTCTGAGGAACGGTTTTGTGAATTTCGGGGTCTTCTTTCTGGTCCGCGTCAAGGTCAGTCAAATCGCTGATTTCTATTTCCTCAACGTCGGTCGATCCGACTTCGATCGCATTATCACCAGCCAGGCTCTCAGGTATCGTCCGGACCTCATCAGGGTCAAAATTGACAAGTTGGGCATGCAGCTTAGCCAACTCGTCGATTTCATGCTCTTCGTCCGGGTTCACCGGCTCGGCGATCTCGACGCTGAGGGCTTCAGGTCCCGTCTCGGCAACAGAGTTGGCCCCATCCGCCAGACTTTTGTGATAAAGATCGTCAATGTCGACCGATTCCGGGCCGGGATTGTCGAACGCTCCGAGTTCCAGATATTCCTTCACTCTTGATACTAGTTCCCGAATCGAGGTGAACGGCTTGGTAAAGTACGAGTTACAGCCGACGCGAGATGCTTCGGCAAGGTCGAATGGCTCAAAGGAGCCCGTAAGCAGGATCACCGGAATGGCGCAGGTCGATTCATCCTGCTTGATCATCTCGCAGATCTGATAACCGCTCATGCCCGGCATATTCACGTCTGCAAGGACGAGGTCGGGTTCGACCTCAACGAATTTCTTCATGGCGGCATCGCCGTCAGCTACCGAATAAACATCTATTCCTTCGTCAGCGAAGGTCAATTCGATCACCTTACGGATCGTCGCCGAATCGTCAGCAAGCAATATCTTTTTACCTTCTGAGATGTTGATGATATCCATTGTTGCGGGAATATTTTATCAAATGAATACGGGCGTTTACGAACCGGAAACCAACTTGGCCGCCAGTTCGATCGCGGCCGTCATACTTGAGCACTCGGCGACGCCTTTTCCGGCGATCTCGAAAGCGGTTCCGTGGTCGACCGACGTCCTGATCAACGGTAGCCCGAGAGTGACATTGACTCCGGAGTTGAACGACATCGACTTTACCGGGATCGTCGCCTGATCATGGTATAGTGCGATAACTGCGTCGAATTCGCCGTTAGAGCAACGCAGAAAAACGGTATCCGGTGAATACGGTCCTGATACGGTAATCCCCAGGCCGCGGCAAATATCGACTGCCGGGATGATCTCCGACGCCTCTTCGGACCCGAAGAGCCCCCCCTCAGAAGCGTGTGGATTCAATCCGGCCACAGCTATCCGCGGCTTAAGTCTAAGCAGACGGGTGAGTTGCTCATCCGCAAACGTTATCAGATCGACCAATTTCTCGGCCTTTACCAGCTCGATCGCCTTTTTGAGAGGCAAGTGCGTGGACAGCAATACGACTCGCAGGCTGCCCGCAAAAAAACTCATCGCAAATCTCTTTGTGTTGGTGAGATGTGCAAGAAACTCCGTATGGCCGGGAAACTCGTATCCACCGAGAGCTATCGCCTTTTTACTGATCGGCGCCGTCGCGATCGCATCGATCTGCCCCTCTCGCCATAATGCGACGGACCGTTCAATATACTCTGCCGATGCCCGCCCGGACACTGCGTTATCGGTTCCGAGATCGAACCCCTCGGTCAGATTTGCCAGATCGTCGAACGCGACGTTTTCACGATCGAGAACCTCGCCAACGTCAAATTGAGAAGCGACGGAACGCAGATGCTCTCCGTCGCCAATGATCAATGTATTGAACCCCGCTGATCTGCTGCCCGCGAGTGATCTGAGAACGATCTCAGGCCCGATCCCCGCCGCATCGCCCATTGTAATGCCGATGGTCGGCAGATCGTTTGCGAAATTTACCATCGGAAACGCCCGAACTAGTCGGCCTGACGCCGGCGGAAGGTCGGCTCTTCAAAATCTTCGTCCACGTGCAGGTCGGCGGCCTGGAAAGGCACCCGGGCAGAAGACACAGCATGTGCCTCGGCTATCCGCGGTTGCGGCTGCGAAATTACAGCCTGCGAGTCGAAACCGGTGGCAATAACAGTAATGCGGATCTCATCGCCAAGGTCGTCTTTGATAACGCTGCCCCAGATAATATCGGCGTTGTCATCGGCCTCGGCCTCGATCATACCGATCGCATCCTCGATCTCGCCGAGAACCATTTGCGGCCCGCCGGTGACATTGATGAGGGCAGCTTTGGCACCCTTGATCGAATTTTCTTCGAGAAGTTTATAGTCGAGAGCGGCCCGCATAGCTTTCGACGCCGCATCTTCGCCGTCACCTTTACCTATGCCCATAAGGGCAACGCCTTTGCCACGCATAACGGTCGTCACATCGGCAAAATCGAGATTGATGATACCCGGAGTCATGATGAGATCGGTGATCCCTTGAACGGCCTGTAAAAGAACGTCGTCAGCCCGCTTAAAGGCATCCAGGATCGTGATCTTCTCTTCGACCTCGCGGAGTTTGGAATTCGGGATCGTGATCAGAGTGTCCACCACACCGCGAAGCTCGGCGAGCCCCTTTTCAGCCTGCTCCATGCGTCGGCGCCCCTCAACTCCAAAAGGCTTCGTTACGACTGCAACAGTCAAAGCTCCGAGTTCGATCGCGAGCGACGCGACGACCGGTGCCGCACCGGTTCCTGTCCCGCCTCCGAGCCCAGCCGTGACAAAGACCATATCTGAGCCCTCAAGGACATCCAGCAGCTTCTGGTGATCCTCAAGAGCGGCGTTTCGGCCAATGTCGGGATTCGAACCTGCACCGAGCCCGCGTGTCGATTTACTTCCGAGTTGGATCTTCATCGGGGCCTTCGAAGCGTTGAGAGCCTGGAGGTCAGTGTTTGCAACAATGAAATCGACGCCCTTGATCCCGGCTTCGATCATGCGGTTGACCGCATTTCCGCCACCGCCGCCGACGCCGATGACCTTGATCCTGGCGCCCGTGATCGGCGGTTCGTCAATAAACATTTTGATTCCGGTGTTGCTCATTCTATGTCCTTCCATTGCTATCAAGACGGTCCAATATTAGGGAAAATCGTTAATTTCTAAGGCTTTTCGGGGTTTAGGCAATCTAACAATATATTGTGCCTTCGGCGAAAGAGCATACGACAATTAGCGTTAAAAATCCAGCCGAGACGTTACATTTACCTAAACTTATCGCGAATATTTCCAAAGAACTCAGCCACTTTCTTGCCGGGAGATTTCCCGCTGTGGCCGCCCTCCCGAAGCTGTCTGCGCATCGAAGTCAACGCCAGCCCGGCGGCAGTTGCCCACTCCGGCCCCTGAATGCGTTCGGCGAGGCCGCCAAAATATTCGGGTTCGACAAAACCGAGCCTTGTCGGTGCATCAAAAATCTGCTCGGCGATCTCACACATACCGCGAACGAGTGAACCTCCGCCCGTCATGACGACACCTCCGGAGATCTGAGCCCGGGCCGAATCGGCCTCACGCGAGATGTGCTGCAGCAGCTCGACAGCACGCGGCTGCATAATATCGCAGAGGATTTCTTTAGAGAGGCCGCGCGTTTCATTTCGGCCGACGGGCTGGATCTCGATCATCTCTTCACGCTCATCAGGGCCAAGCAAAAAAGATGCGACACAGCCGAATTCATGTTTGATCTTATTGCCCTGTGGTATCGATACACGCAACCCGACAGCAAGATCCTTGGTAAAATGCATGCTGCCAAACGGAAAAACGGCGGTGTGCTGCACCGCACCGCGGCCGAAGATCATCATGCTTGTGATCTCAGAGCCTAGATTAACGATCGCACAGCCGTATTCACGATCGTCGTCGGTCAATGAACTCTCCGCCGCCGCCAGCGGCTCAAGCACGGTCTCCTCGACATCGAGTCCGGCCCGTTTGACGGCTTTGACAAGGTTCTGCCGGGCGGCACTGGGGCTGATCACAACATGGACGAGAGCCTCAAGCCTGGCACCGGTCATACCGATGGGCTCCGTTATCCCGTCCTGGCCATCAATGATGTATTCCTGCGGGACACGGGCGACGATATCCCATCCGGGCGGAAGCGGCATTGCACAAGCGGACTCGATCGCCCGCTCGGCGTCGTCCTCGGTAATTTCCTTGTCCGGCCCGGCAACGGCCACAACGCCATTCTTATTCTCACCGCGAAAATGTTCTCCCGACAAATTGACGGTAGCCGAATCAACCTCGACACCGCTTACCCGCTCGGCATCCGCGACTGCCTTGCGGATCGACTCGGAAACGGCCTCGGCCGACGTCACAATGCCTCGCCGAAGCCCTTTCGAATCAGACTCCCCGACACCTAGAATATTCAGTTTCCCGTCTTCAGAAGGCTCGCCGATCACGCATCGGACGCGGCTCGTGCCGACGTCCAAACCTACCGCAAGTATCTCGCTGCTCATTACTCAATCTCCATTTTCAGACCAAACTAGTTGCCCAGGTATTCGATCACGGGATACACTCCGCCCGAATTCACCGAACGGATCTTTTCGCCCTTGCCGGCAACTGCCTCGATCGCCGATTTGAGGCTCTTGGCAAGGTTTTCCTTGGCTACCGTCACGGCGATCGGCCGGCCGGTATCCTCGATCACGGCGGCCGGGTCATGCAGGTCGGCAAGATTGACCTCCTTGACACGATCCGCGATCCCGATCCCCTTCCATTCGTCGAGCATTTTTTTGTACAACTTCAATCGGGCCAGATTATCCGGGCCGGCCTTATCGGTTTTGGCTTCGTCCCAGCCTCGCATGACAAAAGGCATTGAGCCTTCAGCCTTTGACGACGGAGCAAGCACGACGCCATCCCCGTCGACAAGATAGTCGCCTCCGGCGAGTCGTACGATCGCGACGGGGACGCGCTCGATCACGTTGACGCGAATGCCGGCCGGCAATGCCATCGACACCGCCGCGGTCTTAACAAATGGCAACTTTTCGATCTTAGCTCGGATCTCGGCGAGATCGGCATGCCAGACACCGGTCGGTTCCGCACCCGACGTTACGAT
The DNA here is from genome assembly GCA_937941715.1 of uncultured Chloracidobacterium sp. Taxonomy (GTDB): domain Bacteria; phylum Acidobacteriota; class Blastocatellia; order Pyrinomonadales; family Pyrinomonadaceae; genus OLB17. Next base: position 60,743 of record CALDGX010000157.1, read on the forward strand.
CCGCCGAATGTCGTCAACCGCCGCCCGCTCGACCCCGCGGATCTCGACATCACGAACCTTAAAGAATGGCGATGCCGTTGCCGACTTGTAGCCCAGCAGACTAATAAAACCTATCGCTGCCAATAAACAAAGGCTCAGGGCTAGCGGGACCGCAATGCGGCTAAATCGCTGCGTTGCTGCATTTCGGCGCATACTGCGAACCGATTGCGATCGCGACCGAACCGTCGTGGACTTTTTACGCTTGGATGTACTTTTCTTAGCCTTTGCCATAGTGATCGTCAATCAACCGTCAAACCTTCTCGCGTGCCTTGAGCGCGGTGACCAGATCGTCCGAAAGCCTTGTGACGCTTCCGGCACCCAAGGTAATAACCAGATCGCCGGGCTGAACATTGGGCAGCACCTGCTCGACCGCGGTGTCGATGTCGCCGATATAAGACACGTTCTTGTGACCAAATTTCTTGATATTTTCTGCCAGGATCTCGGCCGTAACGCCTTCGATCGGCTGTTCACTCGCCGCGTAAATGTCCAATACGTACAGAACATCCGCGTTATTGAACGCGATCACAAAATCGTCCATCAGTTCGTGCGTTCGCGAGTATCGATGGGGCTGAAATATGACGACCGACCGCTTTCCGCCCGAACTGTTCTTGGCGGCGGACAATGTCGCCACGATCTCGGTCGGGTGATGCCCATAGTCGTCAACGACCGTGACACCGCCAACCTCGCCCTTGAATTGAAATCGGCGATTCGCGTTCTTGAATTTTGTAAATGCCTCGGCCACGACCTCAAACGGGATCTCCATCTCGAGAGCCACCGCAGTCGCCGCTAAAGCGTTGTACACATTATGTTTTCCGGGTACCGGCAGATGCATTTCACCGAGGACGGTATCGCCTTTCCAAACTGAAAATGTCGATCCAAAATTGTCATCATAGCGGATATCGTGGGCTGAGATATCGGCCTGGGCGGTCATCCCGTATGTCACACGCCGCCGCTTGAT
>CALDGX010000158.1 GCA_937941715.1 uncultured Chloracidobacterium sp.
AAGGCAAAAAGGACCTCTCGATCGCCGACGAAAAAAAGGTCCGCGAACTCGGCCTGGCAGCCATTAACATCTGCAACCTCGGTGGAAAATAATATGAAAAGAGCTTTATACGTTTTTGCAGTACTTATTCTATTGGCCGCTGGGCAGACTCTTGCTCAGACCAAGGCTGACCTAAAACGCCAGATCGAGCAGATACTATCGACGAAGAAAGCGACTGTCGGCGTCGCGATCGTTGGCGGCGATGGCAAGGACGAGGTCGTTGTAAACGGCAACCGTCGCTATCCGATGCAGAGCGTTTTCAAGTATCACATCGGGCTCGCGATGATGACTGAGATCGATAAAGGCAAGTTTTCGTTAGATCAAAAGATCGAGATAAAAAAGAGCGAACTATTGCCCGGACTGTGGAGCCCGATCCGCGAGGCATTTCCTGAAGGCACGACCATGTCGATCGCCGAGATCCTGAAGTACACAGTTTCACAAAGCGACAACGTCGGCTGCGACGTTCTGCTTCGGCTGTTAGGCGGCCCGGAGGCGGTCGAGAAGTTTGTAAAGCGCAATGGCGTTAAGGATATCTCAATCAAGATCAACGAGGAGACGATGCAATCGAACTGGGACTTGATGTTCCAGAATTGGACCACGCCAAAGGCGGCTAACGAGCTTCTAAAAAAGTTCTACGAGAACAAAAGGAAACAGCTCTCACAACAGAGCCACGACTTTATCTGGAAGATAATGCGTGAAACCTCGACCGGCCCGGAACGGCTCAAGGGACAATTGCCCGAGGGCACCGTCGTCGCCCATAAAACCGGCTATTCAGGTGCCCATAAAACCACAGGCGTCTATGCTGCGGTCAACGACATCGGCATCGTCTCCCTGCCAAACGGCAAATATTTCTACATCAGCGTCTTCGTCACCGATTCCAAGGAGGACTTTGACACGAACGAAAAGATCATCGCCGACATCGCACGGGCTGCCTGGGATCATTTTTCTCGCGATTGAGTTAGAACGCCGTGACGATGCCAACTGACACTTTTACCCAAGATTTTAGGCGATCGGCCGCATCGTGCATAATGTCAGAAGGCCAAGTCGAAAAAGTCGAGAATCGATATGAGAATAACATTGGTTGGAATATTGGTGCTCCTGATGTCGACCTATGTAACATCCGCGCAGCAAAAGAAAAGTGATGTCAAGATCGTTGGACAGATGAAGAACGTCATGTGGAAGGGCGAACTCTATGGCAACATCAGTCTCGCCGAGATCAATGACAGGCAGCATCTGTACGGTTTTGGCCCCGTGGAGTATCTTGCAGGCGAGATACTTATCATAGATGGCCGTTCATACAGATCGACCGTACTGACCCCAACGACCATGAAGGTCGACGAAACCTTTGATACAAAAGCACCGTTCTTTGCATATGCAAATATCAATAAATGGTCTGAACGAGCCTTGCCGGATGCAGTACAGACGCTCGAGCAACTCGAACTGTACCTTGACAATGAAACGAAAGGTCGGATCAGGCCGTTTTTGTTCAAATTGTCCGGGACGGTCGATCAAGCGACCATCCATATAGTCAATCTGCCCGAGGGGGCCAAGGTCAGTTCACCGGACGATGCTCACCAGGGTCAAACCGATTATCAACTGGCGAATGAGGTAGCGGACATAGTCGGGTTCTTCTCAACCGCGCATAAGGCGATCTTTACGCACCACAACACATTTCTGCATCTGCATCTGATAACGTCTGATCGCACGAAAATGGGCCATTTAGACAGGGCCGTTTTCAAAAAGGGAACAATGAAGCTCTATTTGCCGGCTGAATAGGCGAGAGCCCCATCGGGGCAAGGCAACATGGCGAGAGGTCGTTCACCGCGCCGATAGTCCGCCGGCGGACAGTGCGCGCGTCCGAGGTCGGATCCGGGTCACTGACCGATGAAATCATTATATGCCTGAATCGCGACCGGGCTGTCGAACAGCGACGTGTGGCCGCCGCCCGCGATGTCGAGAAATTGCCGGCCCTGACAGGTCGTGCACGCCGTCATCTGCTGTTTGAATGTCGGCCATGAGAAAAGCTGTATCGGTGAATCTTGCAGGCCTTGTACGAACAAAATGTCCGATCGGTGGCCCTCAGTAAAATTCAGCAGCGACCGAGCCATATACGCCGCGGGATTTGCCGTCGTAGTGCCGTACGTCTGCCGCAGCAAATTGCAAACGGCAGATGGCTGGATCTGGCCGCTTTCCTCGAGTCCGCAGCGGTAAACCAGGTTCAGCGGCCCCGGAGCATTTGATATAACGCCGTCCGTGGGGTGCATCGTGTTCAACCGCGTGACCATATAGCCGCCCTGCGAATGACCGATCAGGAATATCTTGCGAACCTTTCGCCGCAGGTCCTTGCGAGCTTTTTCCTTGACCCAAAGCAATGCCGCCTCAGCCTCCCGAATGCCATCACCGAGCAGCAGCCCCTGTTGCGGATACGCCACGCCGATGAACATCATATCCGTCCGCGTCGTGATCTCCTTGGTCCGAGCCACGATGTTCATAGCCGCCGGCACGATCTCACTATCCGAAGCCACCGTCCCGGGAAACGCGATCACCACGTCCACAAAATAATTCGCCGGCCGATCGACCACCACATCAACGCTCACTCCATTGTAAGCAACACGCCGCAGTTCCTGAGCGCTAACGTTCGCTCCGACCAATAAAATGCCTATTGTCGCGGCAAAAAGCAGTAATGTTCGAGCCGTAAGATCAGCCATCAGATTTCTCCTAAGAATTTTAGACGCATCAAACACCGAAATGGCCTTGCAAAGTCGATAGAGCTGTCCGGAATTGGTCTCCGGACAGCGTTTCGGTCCCTCGGTTTACGGAGCGCCGTAGACCACCGCCGTGTTCGAAAAATTTGACGCCGAACGCGCCGCCACCG
>CALDGX010000159.1 GCA_937941715.1 uncultured Chloracidobacterium sp.
ATTTCGGCCGCGAGGGCCTGATCGCACGTCTCCGTGAACATTGCCGCCTCGCCCGCCTCTTTGCGTTGTGGGTCGAGGAAAGTGAAAATTGGGAACTGCTCGCTCCGGTGCCGTTCGCACTTGTTTGTTTTCGTGCCTGTGTCAGTAGCCCGCACATAGGTAAGGGCATGGTGAACGACGAGCAACTCAATATTCTGAACGAAAAGATCATGAACGACATCAACGCCTCCGGCGAGGCGTATCTGTCGCCGACCAAGCTCAACGGAAAAACCGCCCTTCGGCTCTCGGTTGGCAGCATCCGGGTCGAAGAGCGGCATTTGATCAAAGTCTGGAAATTGTTGAACGAGCGACTTTCCAAAGAGGCCTGAAAAGGTCAAAATCCGGACAGCGGATTGCCGTAAAACATATCGGTCTTGTAGGAAAGAAAGTTCACGGCTCCCTCTTTTACCGGATTTACTTTGGCCGAAACGAGCATGCCAAAACCGCTGGTACCGCTGCCGGACAGCACTTTGTTATCGGCTATCTTGCCGTCTGCGCCAACTGTAAACGCGGCTGTGCGGACGACCTCGTCGTCGAGCACGATCTTGATCTCATAACTGCCCGGTTTATTTTTAAGGATGTGGCGTTCGCCGTTTTCGCCCTTGTTATCGAAATATCTGGCGTTATAAAAGCTGAACGCCCACTGTTCCCAGCGGAATTTGTTGTCGCTGTCACCATCCGCGATGACGTAGTTTACCTCCCGAGCTCCGCCAAGATCGGTATTGGCGACCTGCTTGCCGTTGTAGAACAGGTATCCTTTCAGCTTGCCGTTAAAGTCGCCGCGAAACCACATCGCCGGCATAAATATCGGGGCATCCGCGTCCGGCCGGTAGTCGAACGCGATATATGCCATCGGCAGCATCCAGTCCTGATCGACATAAAAGACATTCTCGTTCTTAAAGTCTACATTAGCCGTTCCGACAAATTCCTTCTTGACGTTAAATTTACCCTGATACATCACCCGCGGCGAGCCCTGGAGCGGATTTTTGAGCGTGATCTTAAAAGAGAATAGTCCTGTTTCGATCGTCGACCGCGGATCTGTCCAACGCGGCACAGCCTCTGATTCGAACCGAAGGATACCACCCTCGGCGATCGCGAACGGCGCCGAATCGAGCGAATACCACAGCTTCCCGTCCGGCTTGAAAAACTCGTACGTAAGATAGCTCGCGTCGTCGATCGGGCCAGAGACGGTAAATTGCACTTTAGGCATCCATGACCAGAAGTTTTTGAGAGCCGGCTGCTTCCAATAATTCAGGTCCCGTGCGCAGCGGACCGTCAGCATAGGTTTCAGGATCGATGAGGGCGTATATCCCTGCTCGAACAGGTCACGTTGAGCGCAAATGGCCGCCGCAAGGCTCATCATCAAAACTAGTGTAAAGATCGCATTTTTCATGAGCTAATACCTCTAGCGGTTCTATTGAGCGGCAAATCCCTGAAGCGGATTGCCAAAAAGAGCGTCGGTCTGCCACGCCGCGGCGTTGAATGTACCGTCGAGCGTTCCGGAGATCTTTGCCGGGAATATCATTCTTACGCCGCCCATTTCTGCTCCGGAGGCAATACCGTTATCGACGATCTTTCCGTCTTTGCCGACAGTAAAATTCATCGTCCGCACGAGCTGGTTGTTTCGCAGTATTTTGATCTCGTAGCTGCCGGGGTTTTTGTCTATAAAAAAGTTTTGCGAGTAATCGTTCATACTCGGACTCTTATTAAATGCGCGGACGTAGTTAAAATCGTATTGCACGATCGAATAGCGATGATGGGGCTCATCAGCACCGCTCGTCAGTACATTTTTTGTCGAATTTGTGGTCATCGTCGATTTGCCGATCTGCTTTCCGTTGTAAAATAGGTATGCTTCGCCTTTGCCGGCCTCAAGGTTTCCTTTTAGGCAAACCTGCGTCGAAATATAAGGCACTTCGGCGTCATCGACGGGGTTTACCCAGACATAGCCGATCGGCAGCATCCAGTCGTAATCGACCATAAATTCTTTTTTGCCCTTGTTTTCCGGGATGTTCTGATCCAGTGTGAGCTGGACGACCTTGAATTTACCGGCGAACATAACCTTATCCGTTCCCGCGAGAGCGTTCTTCATCCTGATCCGAAAGTTGAATGTGCCGGTCTCGATCGACGCTTGCTTCTCCTCATCATCAGAGCTGATACTATCGGGCTTGATCGTTTCCCAGACATCATCCTCTAGCGTTGGTGTGTCCATTTTGATCGTTAGCCACGGCGTGCCTGCGGCCCGGTCGATCTCGACATACAACTTGCTGCCTGATTCGATCGGCCCGAGCAAGTCAAACTGGACGTTCGGATACCAACTGTTTGTGTTGTAAACCGGCTCGGCAGCCTTTGGGTTTTTCCAATACCTCAGGAATTTCTGCGGCGTAATAAAAATTGTGCGTTTCAGTAGCGTCGTCTCACCCGCAAAGGCCGTAACGCTCAACATCATCAGGGCGAACAATAGAATGATAATTTTCTTCATTTTGAAACATACCTCTTCTAACCATCGGCAATAATAGTGGTTTCCCATCAACGGATCTTCCGGTGATCTGTCTGAAAAATTGGGATAGATAGTAAAAATTTTTCTAAATTATACTGGAATTTGGAACTAAGTCCAAGAAAATTCGGATCGAAGTATCTTAGGCAGATCCGATCATATTTCTTCCCTCCGCGGGAATCTCAGCGTTCAAAATTTATTCGGGACCTATTCAAGGCAAGGGGAAAGCATCCCGGGGGCGACGTTTTTACTCTGCTGTTGAATACAGAAGCATTATTCGCCAACTTCGGCCCAGATCTTGTGTACGTGAGTTTCCTTGAGGTATATCGATCCGATAACTGCCGTCATGGCGGCGATCGCCATCGGATAATAGAGTCC
>CALDGX010000160.1 GCA_937941715.1 uncultured Chloracidobacterium sp.
CGATAACTGTGAACCGCACTGGCGGCGTTTCGGGGGCGATCTCGGTCGATTATGCAACCGGCGGCGGAACCGCTACGCCAGGCACCTGCGGCACCAACGACTATGTTGCAGCAACAGGCACCCTAAACTGGGCTGACACCGACACAGCCGCAAAGACGTTTAACGTAACGCTTTGTAATGACACAGATTCGCCTGAAACGGAATCCTTAAATTTGACGCTTTCAAATCCTGTCGGAACCTCGATAACAGGCACGAATCCCGTTCCGCTGAACATTACCGATAATCCTCCTGGCGTGCTTCAGTTCTCGTCACTAACTTACAATCAACTAGAAGCTTCGACTGCAACCGTGACGGTTACCCGAACAGGCGGAACGTCCGGTGCAGTTTCTGTACAGTATGCGACAAGCGACGGTACTGCGGCGGCAGGCGTTTGTGGCGGCGGCGGCGATTATGTTTCCTCAAGCGGTACATTGAACTGGTCGAGTGGCGATGCCGCTTCCAAGACTTTCACTGTTCCTATTTGTTCGGACGCTTTAGCCGAAGGATCGGAAACAGTTGTTTTGACATTGTCATCTCCAACTGGTGGAGCCACCATTGGGGCCAACAATCCGGCGACGTTGAACATTCTCAATACCTCCGCTCAGTTCTGTAATTCAGACGGAGCGATCACGATTCCATCTGTCGGAACGGCGACGCCTTACCCTTCAACCATAAATGTGAGTGGAACGGTGGGTACTATTGCAGATGTCAAGGTCCATCTTTACAATGTGAACCATACGTTCGGAAATGATATCGATGTTCTATTAGTTGGGCCTGGTGGGCAGAAGTTCATCTTAATGTCAGACGTAGGCGACGGAGCCGGATTTGACGCTCCGGCGACTCTTACATTTAGTGACGCTGGCGTGGCAATCCCGCTTACCGGAGCAATTACGTCGGGAACATATTTGCCGACGGATATAACGTCAGGTGACACATTTGGCGCGCCGGCTCCCGCCGGGCCATATTCTAGTCCCGCTCCGGTTGGTGCCGCGACATTGAATGGTACGTTTGGGGCAACGAGCGCTAATGGAAATTGGAACCTCTATGTTGTCGATGATGTTTCAGGTGACCTAGGAACGATAAGTGGTTGGTGTTTGGAATTTGTAATAGCTGCTCCATCACCTGGAACGGTTCAGTTCAGTGCCGCAAGCTTTGCCGACCTTGAAGGTAATAATGCGACGATAACTGTGAACCGTACCGGCGGAAGTTCGGGAGCGATCTCGGTCGATTATGCCGCCGGCGGCGGAACCGCAACGGGCGGTGCTTCGTGTACGGCAGGCGTCGATTACATCACGCCAACGCCGGGCACACTAAATTGGGCAGACACCGACACAGCAGCTAAAACATTCAACGTTCAGCTTTGTAACGACACGGATTCACCGGAGACCGAAAGCCTGAATCTTACGCTTTCAAACCCTGTCGGCACGTCGATCACGGGCACAAATCCCGTGCCGTTGAACATAACGGACGTTCCGGCGATGACCTATGTGTCGAGTACCTCGACACAGGTTACAGGTGACACACAACTTGGCGGTGCAAATCAGGCGATCATCGGAATTCAAGTTGTGACAAGTGGAAGCTATTTACCACTGTCTGTAACGCAATTGAATCTAAGCACAAATGGCTCGACGAGTGCATTGGACATTTCGAATGCGAAGGTCTATTACACAGGCACAAGCAGCACGTTTGCTACGGGAACGCAGTTCGGGTCTACTGTCGCGAGTCCGTCAGGAGCATTTAATGTAACCGGCACTCAGGCCTTAGTCGCAGGTACTAACTACTTCTGGCTCGCTTACGACATCTCGCCAACTGCTACTGTCGATAACTTTGTCGATGCCGAAGTTTCGTCGATCACTGTAGGTTCGGCTCAAACCCCAACCGTAACGGCACCTGCCGGAAATCGTCAGATCAAGGCTGTGGTGACGATTCCCGGTGCAAATACGAACGGCGGGGGCGATCGGAAGCCGTTGGGAGCATATTATGGCTACGAGCGTTCGGCGGCGATCTACACGTCGGCGGAACTAGGCCTGGCTCCCGGATCGACGATACAGAATGCATGCTGGTATCTCAATTCTTCGTCAAGTCCGGTAACGCCTCCCGTCCGGATTCACATGAAAACGACCACTGCTTCCACCTTTGCAGCAGCAACCACTGTAGCAGCGGAGCAAACTGGTGCAACTCTCGTTTACGACGCGACCCCGACGTTGACCTACACGGCGGGAATGTTCCAGTGTATTGCCTTATCGACACCGTTTACATATACAGGAGACAACCTTGAAGTGATCGTCGAGACCAACTATGGCGGCACTGGAGGGGAAGGCTCAACTGCAAAGCAGTATCGATATTCGACAGCAACAAGCCAACACCAGATTTGGAATCAAGATACAACTGCGCCGACGGGAGTTGGTACCGTTAATAGTACCCGCCCGAATTTGCAATTCAACTATGTTCCGCCAATCGTTGCCCCGGGCACTTTGCAGTTGAACTCAGCGACGTACTCAGGCAATGAGAATACAACGGTTCCTGTTGTCATTAACCGCGTATCTGGAAGTGCGGGTGCAGTCGATGTAACCTTGACGCTGGCGGATGTAAGTGCGACTGGCGGAGCCTCGTGCGGCGGCAGTGTCGATTACGTGAACGGCGGGCCGTATCTGATCTCGTTCGCTGATGGTGAGACGACCAAGACTCAAAACGTTTCGCTTTGTCCGGACGCGACATCGGATCCGTCTGAGACCTTCACGGCGACCCTGTCCGGCCCGACAAACGGTGCAGGACTCGGAACTCCGACAACGGCCACGATCACCATCGGCGATGTTCCGCCGCCTCTCGCAGGAACATATAGCGTACCGGGTGATTATCCGTCATTGACGAATCCGGGCGGTATCTTTGAAGCGATCAACAACTCGGGAACAACCGCAGCGGTCACGATCAACATCACGGCCGATTTGACGGCCGAGACCGGTGCTGTCGCACTTAACCAGATCGCGAGCGGCTTTGGCGTCATCGTACAGCCGTCCGGTGCCGCCAGGTTGATCGAGGGCACGAATACGACCGGCCTCATCAATTTGAACGGTGCGGATAACGTTGTATTCACGGGTAACCCGATCGGGTCGACCGGACTGACGATCAGAAATACGAATGCTACTTCGGGCAGCGTATTCCGATTTGTGAATGACGCATCGACCAACGGTATCGTCAACTGTCTGATCGAACAGAATAACACTGCCAGCACGGCGGTGTTGTTTGGAACGGGTACGACGACCGGAAACGATGATAACCAGCTAAGCGGGGTTACTATCACGGGCACGAGTTCGAGCGTAGTGCCCTTCAACGGTGTTGGATCATTTGGCACGTCGGCCGCAATTTCGAACGGCAACCTCAACGTTACAAACAGCACGATCACGAACTTTGGCCAGGCAGGCGTTGTGCTCTCGACGGGCACTAACGATGCACAGATCGTAGGTAATGATATATCGCAGACTGCAAGTCGTACGACCGCGATTTACGGAGTGTATTTGGATAATACGACCGGTACGGTGACAGTTTCCGACAATAGGATCCACGGTCTAACGTCTAATAGTATTAACTCTACTATTGGGATCATAATCGGAAATTCGAATACGACAGTTTCGGAGAACCGGATCTACGATATTCAAACGACGGCAACTGCGACCGGTCGGATCGTTGGTATTTATTTTGCCGGGGCCAGCGGTGGAACTCCAGCCTTAACCCTGGCGAATAATTTTGTTTCAATTGTTCCAACGGTTTCGTCAGACCAAAGGATCTACGGAATATTCGACTACGGTTACGGCGGTAATGTCTTTACTGCGGACCATAATTCGGTCTACATCGGCGGTACTGCGAGCGGCACGTCGTCGACGTGGGCATTCGTTCGGGGCGACATTGCACCAACAACATTTACGGCTCGTAATAATGTTGCATTCAATAACCGAACGGGCGGCACCGGAAACCACTTTGCGGGTGGTGACCAGTCTGCCGGTACGGGTACGTTCGTTTCGAATGGCAATTTCTTTGCCGGAACCGGGACAACACCCGCCAATTTTATGGACTACGGTTCATCAGGTTCGGGCACGCCTGTATCGTTCGCTACGTATCAAACAGGGCCACCTGCGAGAGACGCGGCTTCGACCGGAAATGTCGCATCGTCTTACACGGTGTCTGACATTTTTGTAAATGCGGCGGCGGGCGACCTGCACCTCAAATCGACGGCGGGAGTCGATATCATTAGTTCAGGGATCGCCTTAGGCAGCGTAACCAATGACATTGACCTGGATCCGCGTCCGGCGACAAGTCCCGATAAGGGAGCAGACGAGGTCGTCCAGTCCTCGGGCGGTACGGTTCCGGGTGGTACCTTCTACAACGCGTTGTTTGGCTCGGGAGATACGCTCGCTGGTAATGTCTCGGTGACCAACGCTTTGTACCTGACGGGTGTGACAACCGGCAACGGATCTACCACGACGCTTGGCTGCAATGCCTCGGTCGTCGGTGCCGGATCTTCGAGCTACATCGACGGCGCGGTCAGGAAGGAATTCTGTGCGACAGGTTCGTTCGATTTCCCGGTCGGACAGACTCAGTACTCGAAGGTTGGCGTTAATGTCACGGCCCTCGGCACGAATCCGTCGAGCCTGACGGTCACGCCGTACGATGCGACATTGGGCGGGTTTGATCCTAATACGTCACTCTCGCGTAACTGGAACCTTGAGGAGAGCGGCGATCTGACGGCCGATCTGCTGTTCTACTACGACGACGCCGACGTTATTGGTGGCGAATCCGCGTTTCGTGCTTACAAGCGAGCAGGAAATGGTGTCGTTACTGCTGAGTGCGTCGGACCGTGTGTCGATACGGTCAACAATATCATCGGGCCGGTCTCGGGAGTTTCGTCATTCTCACGCTGGACAGGTGCGGGGCCGTTGGCTCCGACGGCGGCCGATGTTTCGCTCAGCGGACGCGTTACGACGGCGGACGGCCGCGGCGTGACGAACGCGGTGATCGTCCTGACGGGTAACGCGTTGGCGCAACCGATGATGGTCAAGACCGGTTCGTTTGGCTACTACCGCTTTGACAACCTCGAGGCGGGCGAGACGTACATCGTAACGGTCAACTCGAAACGGTTCATCTTCTCGGTACCGAGCCGCGTGGTCAGTGTCCCGGACAATGTGTCCAACATTGATTTTGTGGCAATGCCCGAATAGTGACAGTGACCGCCGTGCCACGATCTTGCCGGAGCGACATCTAGCAATATTTCGGCTCGGAGCCTGATCACTGATGGAAAGCCCTGACCGCTAGCGGTAAGGGCTTTTCATTTTACTGTGCTATCATTTTTTCTTTGGCAGCACGCCGTTAATATGTCAGTTTACGACGATACCGAGCCCATCGACCTTAGCCGCGTCAACACTTACGAGTTGGCGTCGCGCCCGAGCAAGGTGACGGCCGACGACCTCGCCAAGCCGCCCGCCGAGGGCGATACGCTGACTGATTTTTTTGCAAAACTGCCCGATGTGCTTGCCGTTCGCTCACTACGCGAGGTCGCGGCGGCCATTCGCCGGGCGCGTGAGTCGGGCAAGCCGATAATCTGGGGCATCGGCGGCCACGTCATCAAGACCGGGCTGTCGCCGGTGCTGATCGACCTGATGGATCGCGGATTTGTGACCGCACTCGCGTCAAACGGGTCGGTCCTCGTCCATGATACCGAGATGGCATTGGTCGGATTTACAAGCGAGGATGTCGATGCGACGCTCGGCAGCGGCGATTTCGGCGCCGCAAGAGAGACCGGCGAGATACTCAATCTGGCGGCAAAACGGGCAGCGGCGGACGGTATCGGCCTCGGTGAGGCGATGGGCAGGGAACTCGCCGCCCTGTCGCCCGCAAATGCCGCGATCTCGCTGTTATGTACCGCCTATGCCAAGCGGGTCCCATTTACTGCTCATTTGACGATCGGGGCTGACATCGGCCATTTTCACGCTTCGTGCGACGGCGGAGCGTTGGGAACGGCCTCGCATCGCGATTTCCGCTTGTTTTGCACGCTGGTTCAGAAAATGGACGGCGGGGGCGTGTACATTAATTTTGGGTCGGCGGTCACAATGCCCGAGATATTCTTAAAGGCGGTCACCGTCGTTCGAAATCTAGGTCACGGCCTCAACGACATCACGACCGCGAATTTTGATTTTATTCAGCACTACCGCCCGATGACCAACGTCGTGCGGCGTCCGACGGCCAATGGTGCGGGCCGCGGCTACGCCGTCACGGGCCATCACGAACTCACGCTGCCGCTGCTGGCGGCGATGTTGGTCTGCGGCGAGGATTGACGAGAATTTAGGAGCATTTATCAAAATGAAAGCAGTTTTTTTGACCATTATTATGCTGGCGCTGTCGGCCGGTTTTGCGACCGCACAGATCAAGTACGACGAAGCTCAATTTCGGGCCTTTGACGGCAAGGGCAATCCGGTGACCATCGATCAGATCGTCGCCGCGGCCGGCGCTAATGACGCGATCTTCCTCGGCGAACAGCACGACGACGCCGTCGGCCACGCCATCCAGGCCGAGATATTTCGGCGGGTCGTCGCAAAATATACGGCCGAGCGAAAGGTCGCTCTGTCGCTGGAGATGTTTGAACGCGATGTGCAGATCGTGGTCGATGAATATCGCAAAGGCCTGATCACCGAGGCTCAGTTCCTGGCGAGTTCACGTCCGTGGGGCAACTACAAGTGGGATTACAAGCCGCTTTTTGAACTGGCAAAGGAGAAGAATCTCGACATCGTTGCCGCCAATGCACCTCGCCGCTACGTTAACATGGTCTCGCGAAACGGCCGCGAGGCCCTCAACGGCCTGACGAAGGAAGCCAAAAAGTGGCTCGCACCCCTGCCGTATGGCGAACCCTCGGAGACATACGCCAAAAAGTTCAAGGCTCTAATGGGCCCGAGCCCCGAGGCTCAGATGGGCATCGACAAGATCCTTGCCTCGCAATCGCTTTGGGACGCGACGATGTCTAATTCGGTCGCCCGGTACCTAAAGGACAATAAGCGTGCCCTGGTGGTCCACCTGGTCGGGGCTTTTCACACAGAAAGCCGTCTTGGCACGATCGAGCATTTGATGCGATACAGGCCGAAAACAAAGGCGATCGTTGTTACAGTCAGGTACGAAGATGACTTTAAGACATTCGACAGATCCAAGCACACCGACATCGGCGACTATGTGATCCTGACCGATTCCAAACAGCCGAGAAGCAAACGCTAGAAGGCCGAACATCTCATTTTCAAGCAATGCCGTCCGATATCGGGCGGCATTTTCTCATTTTGGCGATCACAAAATGCTCCGCGACCGACGACGGCGCATCGTTAGAAAAAACTCGCACCGCCCGCGTCGTCAACGCGAACTTTCCCGCAGTTTTAATGTCGGATCCGATCAAAATACCGTATATGGGCAACGGCACGGTCATTGCCACTAGATGGGCGAACCTGCTTCGCTCGTTACCGACTCGATCGGGTTCACATAAAGTTGATGGAATCGGCGCTTTCAATAAATTGGTCTAGTTCAATTCCTCGGTCAACGAGAGTTCCGCATACCCCCAACACATTAACCGGAAAGCCCTGCCGCAGATCGCGGATCAGCTTTGCGGACGAAATTTCGGGAGTTATACATATGTCAAAGTCATTTATATCCGCAGTATTTATTGTTTTGTTGGTGCTTGTCAGCGGGATCGCCGCTCAGACAACATTATCCAGGATCGAAGGACGTGTCGAAGATACCGCCAAGGCATCGGTCGCGGGAGCCACCGTTACCCTCAAAGACAAGTCCAAGGGCACCGAACGAGTGGTCTCGACCAATGCCGAGGGCCGCTTCGCGTTCGAACTGAACGGTGACGCGTCAAACTATGAACTCATAGTAACATCGACCGGGTTTGGACGTTTTGTCAGGCCGCTGGAGGCCGCGGATAGCGATATCGTCTTGACGCTTGACCCGGCCGAGATCGCGGCTGAGGTCAATGTCACGGCGGCACGAGCGGAGATCGCGTCGGTTGACACCGCTGTCCCGCTGTCGGTCATCGACCGGGAAGCGATCGTCCGAAAAAATATCAATACCGTCGGCGACCTGTTTCGCGGGTTGCCGGGCACGTCGACGACAAACGAGGGCGCGTTTCAGGTACGCCCGCGTATTCGTGGGCTTGAGAGCAACAGAGTTTTGATCCTGGTTGACGGCGAAAGGCTAAATAACAGCCGCACGTCCGCACAATCGGGGATCGAACCCGGCCTGGTCGAGACGTCACAGATCGAATCGGTCGAGGTCATTCGCGGCAGCGGATCGGTCTTGTACGGCACTGACGCTCTCGCCGGCACGATCAACATAATCACCCGCGACACTCCGCCGAAACGTGAAAAGGGGTTCCGATTCGGTGGGCTGCTCAATACGTTTTACAGTACAAATGAATCAGGCAGGCGCGGTAACCTCGAGTTTAACGGGTCAACCAAGTTTTTCGCATTTCGCCTGAGCCAATCGCTAGATCGGTTTAACAACTACTTTGCCGGAAAGCCGAACTCGACGGATATTGCCCGTTTGAGGGCTGACGACCTTCAGATCACCGACGACGGCGAGATCCTCAATTCGCAGTCGCACGGCAGCAACAATCAGGCGACGCTCAGATTCTTTATCAACGATACAAATACGTTAAAGCTTAACTATGAACGCCGCCGCAGCTCAAACGTCGGTTCGTCAGGGTTGGCCGGGGCAAATACCGGCGTTCCCGGATTGACGGGCGTCTTTAACGGATTTTTCCCGTTCAGTAACCGCGACCGTGTCAGTGCCAGATACGACATTGCCGCCGTCAAAAAGTACCTGCAATTGGTAACCGCAAAGGCGTTTTATCAAACGCAGTATCGCAACTTTACCAACATTCTGACCGTTCCGAGTGCTCCGCCGTACTTCCCGGGATTGTACCAACGAAGTGAGACGGTCACGGATACAAAGACGAGCGGTTTTGACGTGCAGACCAACTGGTTGTTCGGCAGCCACAGTATAATTGCGGGAACGAGCTACTTTCTCGATGACAACTCGGATCGTCGGATGACGATCTCATCATCCACGTCGTATTCGCCAAACCGGACGACCCGTTATACACGCAGTGTGCCGGACGCGAGTTTGTCAAATATCGGGTTCTTTGTTCAGGATGATTATCGTGTGACCGACCGCCTGAGGCTGACCGGCGGCTTCCGATTTGATCAATTTAGGACGACTGCCCAGCCCACCTCGGATTTTGCCGTCGATCCGCGTCTCACACCGGCGCAGATCCAGCAGCTGGGTATCACCGGCCTGGATCAGGGACTAAACGTCAAGAATTCAGCATATACGGGCGACCTCGGCGTCGTTTATACGCTGACGCCGAACGTCAATCTTTCGGCCCGCATCGGCCGGTCATTCCGGACGCCGAATATCTCCGAGCGGTTCTTTACTGACGCCGCCTCGGCAGAAGGGTTCCTGGTCGGCAACCCGGCGTTACTGCCGGAAACGGGGATCAACTTTGATGCCAGTGCTAAATTTCAGGTGAAAAAGGTCCGCGGTTCGGTAACGTACTTCAATAACTATTTCAAGAATTTCCTTGCGACACAATTTACCGGTGTTCGGATCGCTCAAACTCCTCCGCGAGCGCCGATCGACGTATATCAGACAAGGAATGTGCGTACCGCAAGGATCCAGGGATTTGAGGCCGAGCTCGAGGCGACCTATAAGATCAGTTTGGGCTACCTGACGCCTTACGGGAACTTCAGCTATCTACGCGGTGATGATGTCGGACTGGCGGAACCGTTGGATTTCATCAGCCCTTATCGAACGAACGCCGGTTTTCGCTGGCAAAACTTCGGCAAGAATTACTACTTTGACTACAATGGCCGCATTGTCGGAAAACAGACCAGGCTGTCAACGGGCTACTTGATCCCCGTCAACGATGGCCCTGAGCCGGGTTATGTGACACATAACGTCAGCGGCGGCTACTACTTCCGCAAGGAGCGGTTCAACTTCAGCATCAATGCCGGCATATCCAATCTGTTCAATAGGTACTACAGCGAGCAGTTTACCTATGCTCCGGCACGCGGCCGCTCGGTAACGATCGGTACGACCTGGGAACTAAAGTGATCGGGCAGGTGACGTGCTGTGAATAAATGAAAAGACGCCCGGCGGCATCGCCGGGCGTCTTAGTATTTATCACGACGTTTCCGCTTATTTGTTTCGCGTGGCCGTAAACGGGATCGAGCCGAACGACGCATTGGTAAATGTTCCCGTCATTTTGTCGCCATCGACAGTGCCTGCGATATTGAAATCCACGATATTTCCCTGAATGTCAGCGTGCAGGACGCCGGTGATCGTCTTGCCGGTGACCTTGCCGCCATCGATCGTACCGTTGCCCATATCCGAGGAGGTGGTTCCCGTGAAATCTGATCCCGTTTGCTTGAAGTCGACCAGGATCTGAATGGACTGACCGCCGGCGTCTGCCACCAGCGACCATTTTCCGCCGATGACTGAATCTTCTGCCGTAACGGATGCCAGACCGGTATGGGCCGAAAACAGCGATAGAACGACGAGCATTGAAAATGCGATAAGTGAATTTCTCATAAAGTGTTTGTCCTCAGTTGCGATTACGTATTTGCGAAAAAAAATGTTTCAGTTGTGGCCCAGCCACGTCCCATGGTCCCAGCGCCTCTTCCTAAATTTACCTTCATCCCAAAAGGAACGAACGATCTCGACCACCGGTTCGGAGTGCTTGGGCAGTAAGACGGTAACGACGTCAAATCTGAACTTTCGCCCCTCCAATTCAAAGATCCGGCGGTACATCTTGGCCGTGCGGGTGATCTGACGCTGCTTTTTGATGTCAACGGCGGCGATGACAGGTGCAAACTCATCTGAACGACGGGTTTTGACCTCGACAAAACAGATCGTATCACCTTCAAGTGCGATAATATCGATCTCGCCGGTCACCTGGACACCTTTACTGTTTCGCCCGACCGGCACCTTGAAATTGCGCATGACCAGCCGGTAGCCGTTGTCCAAGAGAGCCCGGGCCGCGATCTCTTCGCCGAGAGCGCCGAGCCGCTCGGTGACCGATGCTTTGGGCCGCACGCTTTCGTTGATGATGGTCAGTGCCTCAGGCATTTATGCTGTCCAACGCGAACTCTGACCGGCACGCGGTTGATCTGAATATCCCGTGTCGGCGATCAAAACGCCGGTTCCTCGTAGATGCCATAGACATCGCGCAACGCGACACAGATCTCCTCGACCGTCGCGTACGCCGCGACCGCCTCGATTATCGAAGGCATCGTATTGTCGTTCGACGCGGCCGCCTTCTTCAGCTTTTCGAGTGCGTTTGAGACGGCTCCGGCGTCGCGGATCGACTTGACGTGTTCGAGCCTTAACAGCTGATGATCACGGACCTTTTCATCGATCTGCAGAATATTTACTCTCGACAGCTCTTCGTCCATCGCGTATTTGTTTACGCCGACGATGGTCTGCTCGCCGCGTTCGACCGCCTTCTGGTATTGGTAGGCCGACTCCTGAATTTCACGCTGCGGGAATCCGGCTTCGATCGCTTCGACCATTCCGCCAAAGCCGTCGATCTTATCAAAATATTCGAAACAGCCGTCGATCATCTTTTGGGTCAGCGACTCGATGTAGTACCCTCCGCCGAGCGGATCGACCGTATTTACGACGCCGGTCTCCTCGGCAATGATCTGCTGAGTGCGAAGAGCGATGAGCGCCGCCTGATCGCTGGGCAATGCGAGAGCCTCGTCGTACGAGTCGGTATGCAGCGACTGAGTGCCGCCAAGCACGCCGGCGAGGGCCTGAATGGCGACGCGGGCGATATTGTTCAGCGGCTGTTGGACGGTTAACGAGACGCCGGCCGTCTGCGTATGAAAACGCAGCTGCATCGTCCGCTCGTTCTTAGCCCCAAAACGCTCTTTCATCGTTTTGGCCCAGATCACACGAGCGGCCCGGTACTTGGCGATCTCTTCAAAAAAGTCATTATGCGCGTTGAAGAAGAACGAAAGCCGCGGAACGAACTCATCGACGTTCAAACCGCGTTCGACGCCGTACTGAACATATTCCACGCCATCGCGAAGCGTGAACGCGAGTTCCTGCAATGCCGTCGATCCTGCCTCGCGGATATGGTAACCGGAAACCGAGATCGGATTATATTTGGGGACATATTTGGTCGTATATTCGAACGTGTCGATGACCAATTTCATCGCCGGCTTGATCGGATAGATCCATTCTTTTTGAGCGATGTATTCCTTTAGTATGTCATTCTGGAGTGTCCCGGATATTTTTGAGAAATCGGCCTTCTGCTTTTCGGCGACGACCAGATACATCGCCAGAAAGATCGGAGCAGGTGCGTTGATCGTTTGCGAAACGGTCACTTCGTCGAGCGGAATGTCATTAAAAAGAACCTCAAAATCGGCCAGCGAAGAGACAGCGACGCCGCATTTGCCGACCTCGCCTTCGCTCAACGGCGAATCGCAGTCGAGCCCCATCAAAGCCGGCAGATCGTAGGCGACACTCAGGCCCGTCTGGCCCTGGGCCATAAGGTACTTGAAACGCCGATTTGTTTCCTCAGGCGACGAAAAACCGGCGAATTGCCGCATTGTCCATAGTTTTCCACGATAGCCGGTGGGATGTATCCCGCGTTTATATGGATATTCGCCCGGAAAGCCGATCTCGCCGACCTCCTCGATGTCGGCGGACGTGTAAAGACGATTCACCGGTTCGAGGCTAACGCCCTCGAAATGAGCTTTTCGTTCCGGCGTTCGCTGTAGCACCCTGGCCAGCGTTTCAGCCTCCCAACGCTCGACCTCACTTTTTGCGGCTGACGCAGCCAAACTTTCTTGTGTTAATTCCATTTTTTATATACAGATCCGATCGTTTCAAAAATTGTAAATTTGATCTAGTATCGTGTGCAACAACTAATATTCCTTTCGCGTCAGATCCTCGACCAGCGTAGAGCCGTCGTCATAGGTCACGTTGTCGATCGTCCACCTGTTCGCGATCCGCTTCATCGAAAAGACATAGATGCTTTTGTCGGGCGTTTCGCACGGCCGTGGGAACGCGAAGGCGACGTTCACCGTAGCGGTTCTAACGCGGATCTGTACCGTCTTGAACGTGATCTTTTTGTGAAGCTTCTTTCGGCCGACATCACAGGTTTCATCCAGCGGCCTGAAGGGAAGGCCGTCGCCAAAATGCGGCTTATCGCCCGGGTTCTTTCTCAGGAAGTCGGCCTCGCGTTTCAGCTCGGTCTTAAGCAGCCTGTACAACTCATTCGAAAACCATCCCCGTCGTGCCTCGACCGAACGAAGTGAAAATTCGATCGAGTGTGCCCGGTCATACGCGAAGAACTTTGCGAGTGTTTCCGCCGGACCTGTTGTCTGCGCCGCCGCCGCGGCAGACATCGACAGCAATAAACAAAAGGAAAAGAAAT
>CALDGX010000161.1 GCA_937941715.1 uncultured Chloracidobacterium sp.
CCGCCGCCGATATTACAGCTTATCTCAGTCGAGAATTTGCCGCCTGCACCAAAACTGACAGTGAATTTTGTGCCCCCGTTGTGCACGGTTACCGAACCGTCGCCGCCGACAAATTTGACCGCCTGCCAGGATGTGCCTTCAAGTTCGTGTTGAGCGATAGCGATAGTTGAAGACGCAAACAAAAGAATGCAGGCGATCAGACTGTGCTTGGCCATAATCGAAATCTACAAAAGCGGTGATGGCAGTTGGCGGCAGTCAAATGATGGCCGCTTTCGACGTAATACTTACCGATTTCTGAAATGAAGGGAAAATTGAAGACGGATCTTCACTGAGAGCTTAGTCACCGTTGTTCATCTTTGACATTAATTCCTCGAAACGCGGATCGTCACGCAGACTGTCAAGATTGGTGTCCTTTTCAAAGTAGGGCTTATTTTGATTACCGAGGCGAACCGCCTTGTTCAACCACTTAAAGGCCTGGTCATGATCGCCGAGCAGAGCGTAGGTCGAACCGACCCAATAGGCCATGTCGTGGTCGGCCCGTGACACCGCGAGGGCATCATCGGTCAATTGTTCGCGTGCTTCGTCAAAGCGTCCGGCACCGGCCAGAAATTCGGCATACAGCGGCCGAATGCCGTCCATCCGCGGGTTTTCTTTCAGCACTTCAGCCATCAGATCGATGGCCTCGTCAAATTTGCCCTGATAATAATAAACGCCGGAACGAAATATCCGGAGCATCGGGTGGTTTGGTTCGACCTTTACGCCCTTGTCGAGTTCGGCCAGAGCCTCATCGAACCGCCGTTCGTAAATGTAAATACGAGCTCGGTTATACGCCGCGACCGCACGCGCGGCAGGGTCGAGACGGGCAAGCTTTTCGAACGCTTTCAAGGCCAGATCATATTTTCCGTCCAGACGGTGAAGAACGCCTTTCACGAAATAAAGTGCGGCGTCATTCGGAAATTGCTTTTCGAGGAGTTCTATCTCGGAACGTGCCTTTTTCTTTTCGCTGCGGGCGAGATAGATCATGACCATCAGGACACGAGCCTCGACGACGTTCTGATCGTAGAAGAACGCTTTGCTAAAGGCAGCTTCCGCGTAAGTGTAGTCTTCAGGTTCGCCGAGCCCCTTAAAGACCCGATTGGCGTAACACGCTCCAAGGCCGCTGTAAGCCAAGGCAAAGTGCGGGTCGAGTTCGATAGCGCGTTTGAAATTGGCCATGGCGGCGTCGCAATCCTCGGCGTCGATCGTCCGGAAGATAAAACGCCCGAAATTGTCGCGGCCCCGAAGGTACTCTTCCCACGCGTCGGCGTTGTCTGTCGCTCGCTTACCCAGCTTTTCGGCCTCGAGATCGGTCAATTCGAGCCGAAGTCCCTCAAGGATCCGTTGAGCGATAGCGTCCTGCAGCATCAGAATGTCGCTGCCCTCGGCGTCTATTCGGTCGCTCCAAAGAATGTCACCGGTCGAAACATCGAGCAGTTGGGCGGTCACGCGCAGCTTCTCGCCCGAACGTATGAATCCGGCCGACAATACTGCGTGGACCCGAAGTTCCCGGCCGGCGTCGCGAGGATCGATATCTTTGACCTGAAATTTTGCGATCACAGAACTCGGCCTCACGATTATCGAGCGTATCTGAGCGAGTTCGGTTATTACGGCGTCCGCGAGAGCAAATTCATAAAAACTGGCTGACGTATCGCCGCCCAGATTCTGAAACGGCAGGATAGCGACGCTCTTTTTTTCACTGCCCGCCGATGTCATCGAAATGTCCGGTGCAAACGAAGGAAAGCTGGTCAGCGACGGTGTCATCCCGACCGAACTTTCCGAGCCCGTGCGGCCCTTGATCCAGTTCCAGGCGCGCTTGACGGGACTGCCGTCAGCGTGCGTCGGAGCATAAGTGTCACCCGGCATTACCTGCGAGCCGGCGAGATGCTGCAATACTCCGCGAAGGTCGTCGCGCATCTGGCCTATCTTTTGGTATCTGTCTTTAGGATCCTTGGCGAGAGCCTTGTCGACGATCTGTTGAAGCTGCGGCGGGAAAGGGTCTCGCCGCATTGCAGCGAGCGGTTTCGGGGTTCCGTAGAGCACCTGATGCCGGACGTCAACGACAGTCTTTCCCTGAAATGCCCAGATGCCCGTCAACATCTCATAAAGCAGGACGCCGGTCGAAAAGATGTCCGAGCGATGATCGGCGCGCTCGCCGCGGGCCTGTTCGGGGGCGGCATAGGTCGCCGTGCCGTAAGGGATACCGAGTTCGGTGATCTCCGCGTGGTCCTGACCGGCACGCTGATCGGCGTGGTCGTCCTCGACCAGCTTGGCTAACCCGAAATCAAGTATCTTGGCCTGTCCGGAGTCGGTGACCATGATATTGCCGGCCTTAATATCACGGTGGATAATGTTCTTCGAATGGGCGTACGCGAGTGCGTCGGCGACCTGGATCGCGATCGAAACGGCACTTCGTAGTTCAAGCGGCCGGCCGGCAACGAGTTGTCTGACGTTCTTGCCGGCGACGTACTGCATCGCGATGTAGAACACGCCGTCAGAGCTGTGAAAATCGTAGATCGTGCAGATGTTCGGATGGTCAAGCTGAGAGCAAAGCTGGGCCTCACGCTCAAATCTCTTGAAATTAGAGGTCTTTGCCGTCAATTCGGGAGGCAGGACCTTGATGACCGCGGTGCGGTTCAGCTTGGTGTCGAGAGCCTTGTAAACCGTGCCCTGGCCGCCCGAGCCGATCTTTTCGAGGATCTTGTATTGGTTGATCTGCGAACCGATCATAAAATCTGTGGAACGCGAGACGCAGTGGAGCGTACGGCAGCGAACGAACAACTAACGCATTCCAAAATTGAGCAAGAATCCATTATATGGCAGAAAGCGATTTGCGCAATCTGTCGTCCGCAAACTTTTGTAAAGGACCGGCAAACTGCCGGTCAATCGGGGTGGACCGTTCAGCCGCGGGGCGGATCGCCCCAACCTGATCCGATGTAAACCCCATTCTCGACAATGCACGGTACGACGAGGTCGCCGCCCGAATATTCGAGCATCTCACGCTGACGAGCCTTATCGTTTTGGGCGTCATACTCAACAAATCCAATGCCGCGGGACCGAAAATGGTCTCTTGCCTGTTGGCAATACGGACATCCCGGTTTGGTGTACATCACTATGCTCATTGTTCAAAATTACACCTTTTCTGTAAGATAATCTAGCAAAACGACCTGACAGATCTATGACGTTACCCGATATTTTTTCACCATACGAAAAGCTGGTCGAGATAGAGATACTCGGCGAAAAGCGCCTGGTGCCGGAAAACAACTCTCTGCTACGTTGTTTTCAGTACCTGGCGATGGAGAGCATCTCTTACGGAGATTTTTGCTGGAACGGCGAATGTCTGAATTGTCAGGTATGGCTGCAGAACGGCGATAAAGAAAAGGCGGTCATCGCCTGCCGAACGAACGTCAAACCCGAAATGCGTATAGTCCGCCTTTCGGACGAGATCGACCTTTCGGGTGAATGATAGCTGAGATGTGCCAGCCGAGGTGCAAGTCGGCGGACCAGGTCAATATTTAGGTATGCTCTGGTCGACGTCGTTCGACCAGGCCGTTATTCCGCCGACAAGATTCGTTAGTTTTCCGCTGAAACCCGACCTTTCAAGGGCATCGATCGCACGGGCACTTCGGCCGCCCATTTTACATAGGACGACTGTCTCACGTGTTTGATCTATCTCGCTCATACGCTGCAGTATTTCACCAAGCGGGATCAGCTTTGTTCCGTCTATCCGCGCAAATGCGTACTCATCCGGCTGTCGGACATCGATCAGCTGGATGTCGTCGCCCGCGTCAAGGCGTGCTTTTAGTTCGGTTGCTGTGATCTGATTCATAAGGGTCGTTTAGAAAGCTCCTGCGATCTGATAATTACAGGCTAAATACTATCATCTGCCGACGCCGATTTTCCAATTCAGGCTGTCCGGCCTCGATCCGCCGACCTTGGCAAACGGCGGCGTCAGTTTACAAAAATTTACAATCCAAAATAATACGAGCGAACGAAAGTAAGATAAAATGCTGATTTTAGGCTAATTATCTTATGTGGAAACCAGTCATCAGGCCGCTTATCGCTATAACTCTGTCCGCGGCAGCGATCGCGTGCGGTTCATCCGGCGGTGCTAAGAAGGGCGACGCCGATGCTAAGAACGACCAAGCTCAGTCCGCACCGGCGATCAATATCACGGTCGGCAAGAGTGAGTCGCGCGATATCGCGTCGGCGATCAAGGCGACCGGAAGCCTTGTTGCCAACGAAACATCCAACGTGGCGCCAAAGTCTGCAGGAAAAATTGCCAACTTGAATATTGACGTCGGCGATTTTGTCGCCGGCGGTGCCGTTATTGCCAAGGTCGACGACCGCGACGCTAAGCTGCAGCTTTCGTCTGCTCTTGCGGCGGTCAAGGTTGCAAAATCGGCGGTGCGACAGGCCGAAGCAAAATTAGGGCTTCTCGGCAACGGCAAATTTTCGGCATCGTCTATCCCGGAGGTGCGGGTGGCGAACGCGAACTACGAACAGGCACAGGCGGAATTGAAGCAGGCCGAGGCAAATGAAAAGCGGTATCGTGAACTGACGGAATCAGGCGATGTCGCGATGGTCACCTATGAGCAGTATCGGACCCAGCGTGACACCGCCCGCAGCCGAGCGAACGCAGCCAAGGAACAACTCGAGGCAGCGATCAATACGGCGAAACAAAGCAATCAGGCGATCGCCAGTGCTCAGGCACAGGTCGAATCGGCCGAAACCCAGGTCGCGGATGCTCAGCAGGCGATCGCAGATACCGTCATACGAGCTCCATTCGCCGGTTTTGTTAGCAGCCGGCCGGTCGCCGTTGGTGAATATGTGTCTTCGGCTTCGGTCGTCGCGACCATCCTGAGAACCAATCCGATCAAGGTCCAGATTCAGGTCGCCGAGGCTGACTCGCCTTACGTAGCACCTGGCCGCGGCGTTTCGCTGGAGGTTGACGCATTTAAGGACCGAAAGTTCGCCGGCACCGTGTCGTCGATCAACCCGGCGATAGACCCGGTTTCGCGTGCGGCGGTAGTCGAGGCTCTGATCGAGAATAGCGACAACGCCCTTCGCCCGGGGATGTTCGCGAATGTCCGAATAAACAAGGAGGGCGGCAGTAAGGCGGTATTTGTGCCGCGTTCCGCCGTTATTAATGACGAAGCCACTCAGTCGTATCGCGTGTTTGTGATACAGGACGGCGTCGCAAAACTCAAAACCGTACAGATCGGTTCTGAGGAGAACGGATTTGTGGAGATAGTTACAGGTGTGGAACCTGACCTGACGGTCGCGACCGGCAAACTCGAACAACTCTATGAGGGGGCGAAGGTGACCTTTTAGTGTCATTCCGGGCCGGCCTCGAGCCGCTCGGGACTCCGCAAATGTGCTCTCGGAAGTGAAAATTGGGACATAACGTATTATGCAGTGGTTAGCAGAAATTTGTGTTCATAGGCCGGTCTTTGCGACTGTCATCGTGTTGTTTCTGACGGTTGTCGGCGGATTCAGCTTTTTCACGTTGGGCGTCGACCGCTTTCCGAAGATCGACCTGCCGACCATCTCAGTTTCGACCAGTAATACCGGCGCAGCTCCGCAGGAGATCGAGACAGAGGTCACCGACATAATCGAAGGGGCATTGAATACGGTGCCCGGTGTGGAAGAGATGCGCTCGACGTCGTCGCGCGGCCGTTCGAGCGTCAATCTGACCTTTAATCTCGAGAAAGACCCCGACCAGGCGTTCCAGGAAATACAGCAGAAGCTTAGCGGAGCGATAAACCGCCTTCCGGAAAACGCCGACCCGCCGTCGGTCCAGAAATCAGACCCGGACTCGCAGCCGATCCTGATGTATTCGATCAGCGCACCGCGGGATATCACCGAACTAACGACGTTGGTCCAAAATCTGGTCCAAAAGCGTATCGAGTCGACCGATGGCGTTGGCGAGGTGTTTATCTGGGGATCGCGTGAAAAGCAGATCAAGATATTTGTTAACCCGGACAGGCTAAAGGCGTATAACCTCTCGGTCACCGAGGTGTCGAATGCCGTTCGCGGGCAGAACCAGGAATTGCCGGGCGGTAGTCTGGTCGAGGGTGCCAAGACGCTCGGCGTCCGAACGATGAGCAAACTATCCGAGGTTAGCCAGTTCGGCGAGATCGTCATCGCGACGCGAAATTCATATCCGATCAAGGTCAAGGATGTGGCCCGGGTAGAATCGACCGGTGCCGACGCAAGCACGGCCGCATCGCTTGACGGCACCCAGGCGGTGAGCCTCGGGATCAGAAAGCAATCGGGGGCTAACACGATCGCGGTCATCGAAAACGTCAAAAAGCGAATGGCGGAGATCCTGCCAAATATGCCCTCGGACATGAAATTTGCGTTGATCCGCGACCAGTCCGAGTTCATTCAAAACAGTCTGACCGCGATCGAGGAGCACCTGATCCTCGGCGGACTGTTCGCGGCGGTCGTCGTTTTCTTTTTTCTATGGAATTTTAGATCGACCATCATTGCCGCTCTTGCGATCCCGATCTCGATCATAGCCTCGTTTGCCGTCATCGCCGCGCTCGGATATTCACTAAACCAGATGACAATGCTGGCCTTGACCCTGATGGTCGGCATCGTGATCGACGACGCGATCGTCGTGCTTGAGAACATCTATCGGTTTGTCGAAGAAAAGGGGATGAACCCGTTTGAAGCCGCGGTCGAGGGCACGAAGGAGATCGGACTTGCGGTGTTGGCGACGACGCTTTCGCTCTTGGCGGTATTCATTCCGGTCGGATTTATGACCGGCATCGTCGGCCGGTTTATGTCGTCCTTCGGACTGACGTCGGCCGCGGCGATCGCCGTCAGTTTGATCGTTTCATTTACCATAACGCCGATGCTCGCGGCCCGTTGGATCAAAGCGAAAAAGAGTGCTGCCGGTGCCGGCGACGATGATGGGCCGGATTCGGCGTTTCCGGCAGAAGGCGGACCGGCAAACGAAGAGCAGAACGTCTCAGTCGCCGCCGAGCATTCGGATTCGAAGGCAGGGTGGTTTTACAGCAAGATCGACGGCTCATATACGTGGCTATTGAAACTGTCGATGCGCCACCGCTGGGCGGTCGTTCTGATATGTATTTTGACCGTCGCGTCGATCGTGCCGCTCTATAAGTACGTCGGAATGGCGTTCTTGCCGGACGAGGATGAGTCGTTGTTCCAGATAAACCTGCGGGCTCCTCAGGGCACATCGCTGTCGGCGACGCAATCAATTCTTGACCGCATCGCCCGTGACGTTCGCGAGCAGTTGCCGGGCGTCAAGAATACACTTGTGCTTGCGGGTTTCGGACGCGGTTCGGGCCCTAACAACGGATTTGTGAACGTCAGTCTCGTGCCCGTCGGTGAACGTAAAAAATCGCAGGCGGACCTTATCAACCAGACACGGGCACTGGTAAAAAAATATTCCTCCAAGGACTATCAGGTCACCGTCTCGGCCTCGTCGTCTATCGCTCAGGGTATCGGCCTTGGGCGCGGCGGCAGCGGCATCGGGTTTTTCATTGCCGGCCCTGATATGGAAAAACTGACGCTCTATGCCAATCAGTTGGTCGAAAAAATGAAGGAAGATCCGGCCTTTCGCGACCCTGACAACTCGATCGATATCGGTACGCCCGAGATACGCGTCCTGATCGACCGCGCCAAGGCCGCTGACCTGGGCGTCGCGGCGGGCAATGTCGCTCAAGCACTAAATATCCTCGCGGCGGGGCAACGCGTCTCGACCTTTAATGAAAATTCGGTCCAATATGACGTCGTCATCCAGGCGGACGAGCCCTTCAGGCGTGACCGAAGCAGTTTTCAGAACTTTGCCGTCGCATCGTCGACCGGCGCGATCGTAGGCTTGGATAAGGTGATCAAGATCGAAGAGGGATTGAGCCCGTCATCGATCAGCCGGCTAAACCGGCAGCGTGTCGTTACGGTGTCGGCAGGATTGCCGCCGAACTCATCCGAGTCGGATGCCCTTGTGAAACTGCAAAAGATGGCCGCCGATCTGAAGATGGGCCCTGAATATGTGACGGGCGTCAGCGGCCAGTCCAAGGAACTGCAAAAGGCGTACGAGTCTTTCCTTTTGGCGTTCCTGCTTTCGTTCGTATTTATGTATCTGATCCTCGCCGCTCAGTTCGAATCGTTCATCCATCCGATCACGATCCTGCTGACGCTGCCGCTTTCCATACCGTTCGCACTATTGTCGACGGCGATGGCCGGCCAGACGTTGAATATTTTCTCGGCGTTGGGTATCTTGCTGCTCTTTGGCATCGTCAAAAAGAACGCCATTTTGCAGATCGATCATACAAATACGCTGCGGGCCCGCGGACTCAATCGTTACGACGCGATCATCCAGGCAAATCGCGATCGTCTGCGGCCGATCCTGATGACCACGATCGCTCTTGTTGCCGGAATGATCCCGCTCATTTTGGGCAGCGGTGCGGGAGCGGCGACCAATCGGTCGATCGGCATTCTGGTCGTCGGCGGACAGTCGATGTGTCTGCTTCTGACGCTTTTGGCCGTGCCGGTCTTTTATTCACTTTTCGATGACGCGAAAGGAACATCAGCCTGGCAGTCAATATCGGGCAGTATGAAAGGGCTCTTTTCCATATTTAGATCGCAAAAGGCCGATGTTAGAACGGAGGAGTCGGCTTAGCCTTATGTCGTTGATCCAATTTTCGATCGGGTTGAGGCCGTATGTCCTCAAGATCTTGTTGGCGGCGACGCCGGTGCTATTGGCGCTTGCGGCCGATGCCGCGGCGCAGTCGCCGACCCCGACCCCTGAACCGCTGCCGGTGCAGCCGAATCTGGCATTGCCGGCTTCGCCAATGCCGAGCAATGAGCGCATAGGCGTTAATTCGGCTGACACACTTTCGTTGACCTTGGAAAAGGCCATCGAAATGGCCCTCAAGAACAATAACGACATAGATTCCTCGAGAAATGATTCGCAGATCAACGATCTTCGGCTCGACGGTGCCCGCGGGGTCTATGATCCGCTGATCACTTCGGATAATTATTACGAACGGGCCTCGACGCCGACGGCATCGGCGATCGGCGGCGCCGTTAACGGTGCAGTCACGCAAACGAGAATGTTCAACTCGGCGGGCGTCAGCGGCTTTACGCCGACGGCGGGAGGTTCATACTCCGTGCTTTTTAATTCGTCGCGAACCACTACGAGTAATACCAATTCATTCCTGAATCCGCAGTTTCCGTCGTCGCTGACGTTCAATTACACGCAGCCGCTGTTGCGTGATCGACGATTTGACGGCAACCGGCGTTCGATCGAGATCGCCAAGCGAAATCGTTCGATCAGCGATGCTCAGCTTCGCATCAAGGCAATGGACGTTATTTCGGGGGTTGAGTCAGCCTATTGGGACCTGACCTTCGCACTGCGGAACCTGCAGGTACAGACCGATACCCTTAAACAGGCAAAGGAACAGCTTGAGAGTAATAAGCGCCTGGTAGAAAAGGGGGTTTTGGCACCAATTGAGATCGTCGCGGCCAATGCTCAGATCTCGACATTCGAACAAACTGTATTTCTCGCTCAGGAATCGGTCACGCGGGCCGAAAACACCCTTAAGACACTCTTACTGCCGGATCGCTCATCGCCTGAGTGGGCCCGGCCTCTGACGCCGGTGACGCCGGTCTCGCTGAGATCCCCGATCATGTCGCTTGACGCGGCGATCCAGACTGCAATGAAGAACCGGCCGGAGGTGGAGCAATGGGCTACCACCGAGGAGATCAACAAGATCGACGAGAGATACTATCGAGATCAGAAGAAGCCGCAGATAGACCTCTACGGAATATACACGACATCAGGCCTTTCAGGTACTGAAACGCCGGCTGCATTCAATCCGACGACCGGCCTTAGCCGCGTTCCGGCTAATCTCGTCGGCGGATATTTTAACTCGCTCGGGAACCTTCTGCAGCAGGATTATCCGACCTTTCGAGTTGGAGTGTCGATCTCGCTCCCATGGGGCAATCGAACGGCTAAGGCAAATCTCGGCCAGACCCGGGTTGAAACGGAACGGATCCGCAACCTGCGCACTCAGGCCGAGCAGCAGATCGAGGCAGAGGTGCGAAACTCACTTCAAGCTCTGCGTTCGGCCGAGGCGAGGCTCGCATCGGCAACGGCGGCCAGAAGCGCGTCAGAGGAACTGTACGCGAGTGAACAGCGTCAATTCAGAAGCGGCACGACGACATTCTATCTGGTTTTACAGCGGCAGACCGACCTGCTTGGGGCCCGCAGCCGGGAACTGCAGGCGCAAACAGACCTCAACAAGGCGATCTCGGAATTCCAGCGGGCTATTGGCAACACCCTGTCGGTGAATAATGTGACTGTGTCAAAATAGGCTTATTGGATCTCGGGCACCTCGATCGCCGGGCCCGGTGAGCGGAACTGCGGTTTATCGCCGAATCCGAACATATCAGGACCGTTGATCAGATATTGCTCGGCCGTTCTCACATCGATCGGCCTCGAGAAATAGTAACCCTGGCCAAGGGTGCAGCCGAGAGAACGCAACTTCTCGAGCTGGCCCTCGGTCTCGATGCCTTCGGCAACAACCTCAATATTCAGATTCTCACCCAACATCAGGATCGTTTTTACGATCGCTCCGCTCTTTTCGTCCTCGTCCATTATCTTGATGAACGACCGGTCGATCTTGAGCCTTTCGAACGGGAATTTTTGCAGGTAACTGAGACTCGAGTATCCGGTGCCGAAGTCATCGGTGGATAATTCGACACCGAGAGCGTCAAGATCGGAAAGCACCTTGAGCGACCTTTCGCTGTGCTCCATAACCGTACTTTCGGTCACCTCGAGTTTTAGCTGCCGGGGATCAAGGCCGGAATTTGCGAGTATTTCCCCAACCTGAGCAGTCAATGTCGGGTGCATCAGCTGTTTTGCCGAAAGATTGACGCTGACGGACAACGCCCTGCCAAATTTCTTCTGCCATTCGGCGATCTGGCGGCAGGCTTCCTCCATGATCCACTTTCCGATCGGAATGATCAGTCCGGTCTCCTCGGCGACGCCGACAAATTCATTTGGCGAGACAAGGCCGTGTTTTGGATGCCGCCAGCGTATCAACGCCTCAAATTCATATACGCAGCCGGTCGAAAGTTCGACGATCGGCTGATAAAGCACCTCAAATTCATTTCTTTCGACTGCGTGTCGCAGATCGGTCTCGACCTGGAGCAAGTTCATATTGCGAACGTGCATCTCGCGGTCGAATATCTCGTAACGAGCCTTACCGGCCTCTTTGGCGCGGTACATCGCAGCATCGGCGTCACGTAAGAATTCTTCGGGCTGACGCTGGCCGTTGTTTGAAATGATGATGCCTATACTGGCGGTCGTAAATACCTCGTAGTTGTCGATCCGGAACGGCTCGGAGATTTTCGCCTGCAGCCTCTCAGCAACCCGGGCGACCTCACCCGTGTCACCGCAACGGTTCAACAAGATTACAAATTCGTCGCCGCCCAGCCGCGCGACCACATCGCCCGGGCGTACGCCCTCCTTTAGACGTTCGGCTATGGCCACCAACAGCTGATCACCTACCGCGTGGCCGAGGCTGTCATTGATGACCTTGAACCGATCAAGATCCAGAAACAGTACGGCAAAACTGGCAA
The DNA here is from genome assembly GCA_937941715.1 of uncultured Chloracidobacterium sp. Lineage (GTDB taxonomy): Bacteria > Acidobacteriota > Blastocatellia > Pyrinomonadales > Pyrinomonadaceae > OLB17. The sequence continues at coordinate 11,659 of CALDGX010000161.1, forward strand.
AGGCGTTGCCGTCGGCACGCTCGACCGCCTGCCGCAGATGATTCATGAACTGAACCCGATTGGGCAGCTCGGTCAGCGTGTCATGGAGGGCATAATGCCGCAGCCGCTCTTCTGCGCGATTACGTTCGGTGATGTCGCGAAAGCAGCATACGCGGCCAACCGGTTTGTCTTCGACAAATTGGGGCTGAGAGTAGCGCTCGTAGGTCCGACCGTTAAGTAACTCCAAGATGTCAGTTTGGACACCCAACGGATCAGCGAATAGCGATTCGCAGTTCGTTGCGAACAGTTCAGGATCAGCCATCTGCCCCGAGATGTGACGGACGAGTTCCTGAGCTTCCTTTTGTTCGATCAAGTTGTCAGGCACGTCCCACATTTGCCTGAATTTTGAATTGCAGGTGACGATCTTTCCGTCGGTGTCGACCACGACAATACCGTCAGCAGTAGATTCGAAAGTCGAAGCAAAGAGCGATACAGTGCTGACGAGCGATTCCTGCGCCTGGCGACGCTCGCTGATGTCGCGTCCGATCCCCTGAACGCCAACAGGCAGTCCGTCATTAACGATCAGGCGCGTACTCATTTCCAGCGGTACTCGGCGGCCGTCTTTGGCGATGATCTCGAGTTCATAGGTCGTCGGACGCTCGTCGACCATTTTTCGGGCGGTCATCGTTCGTGCTGACTCAAGAAATTCCGGTGCCACCACATTCGCGATGTTCATGGTTACCGCTTCCTCGCGGGTGTAACCGGTTATCATCTCGCCGGCCCGATTGAGCGATGTGATATTGCCGTCGAGGTCGTGAGTGTAAATTAGGTCGTTGGCGTTCTCAAACAGGTCACGGTAGCGCTCTTCGTTCTTTCGGCTGATCTCCTCAGTACGCTTTCGCTCCGTGATATCACGGGCGACACCCTGGATCGCAACGGCCTCGCCGTTCTTTCGAATGACCGAACTGTTGACCTCGAGGATTATGCGGGTGCCGTCCTTCTTGAAACAGGCGACTTCGTACACGGTCTGATCAGTGCTGCCGGCGATCTTCTTAGCAAGATTTCGCTTCATCACAGCGAGGTCGTCCGGGGCGGTGACTGAGGCCATATTGAGTGACAGAGCTTCTTCCCTCGTGTAGCCGAAGATCCGCGATGCCGCGCCGTTTATCGAAATGTAATTTCCTTCGAGATCGTGGACGTAAATAATGTCGTTCGCGTTTTCAAACAACTGGCGGTAACGCGCCTCACTTTCCGTAAGAGCGATATCGGCTCGCCGCCTTTCCGTAATGTCCTGCCACATCACCAGACCGGCGAAGATGTTGTCATTTTCGTCGCGGACAGGGATGATGTAGATCTGGTAACTGGCATCGTTGTGGTCGACGTCCATTACGATCTTCTCACCCGCGAGAGCCCTTCGATAAAGGTCCTCCCATTCGTTCAGATCGTCGCCGTCGTAAACCTCTCTGAGCGTTTTGCCCTCGAAACGGCTGGCATCGTATTCCTGATGTTTTAACTGGTCACCGTCGGCAAGCGAATACCGAAGGTCGCGGTCGAACAGCAGCACCGCCGTCTTTGGAATGTGCTTCGCAAGGGTTCGGTACAAACGCTCACGTTTCTGCAGTTCGAGAACAGCCAGCTTTCGCTCAGTTACATCGAGTATCACGCCCTGCCAGCAGATCGGGACGCCGTCGGCGTTTTTGATAAAGCAGCTTCGGTCGCGAACCCAGAATATCGAGCCGTCTTTGCCGACAATACGGTATTCGTAATCGATACCTTCACCGGCGGTCATTGCATTTTTAGTGCCGTTAAGTATCCGCTCGCGATCGTCGGGATGTATCACCTTGGCCCAGATATTACCGTCGCTCATCCAATCTTCGTATGGATAGCCGAACTTTTCGACCGTTTTGCTAATGTAGATCGGCGAATATGGCGACACGGGCTCGACCGCGTAGAACATCACCGGCAGATTTTCGATAAATCCGCGAAATGTGCTGTCGTCAACTGCCGGTCTGTCACCGGTGTGAGCGGTGATCGGTCGATCGGGCGTCTTTGACGCAAATGGTCTATCCGTGTTTGTCCGGTTCCGGCTGGACATATTTAAGTGACGTGAAAAAAGTGGTTCAGCGATGAGACGCGCAGTAAGCGTTTGAAGAGGAATTTGCGAGGCCGGTGACGGATCAGACACCCAAACAGGCCAACGCCATCTAAGATGTTAACACGACAATGACACGTTTGACCACAACTTTTTTACAATGTTTAACAGAAAAACTGAGATCTGTGATCCTTGCACGAAAGCGCGTTGTTAAATTCATGACAAAAGCAGTAGAATTGCGCCAAATATACTGCCTTCGACCGACCTAAAAATTATGAAAAAAATTATCTCCGCCGCTCTGTTTCTTTCGCTGACCGCGGCCACATTCGCTCAGACGATGCCAAAGGACGCCGACCCCAAATTGTGGGCCCGTGCTGTCAAACTGCACAAGAGCTCGATTGTCATCGACGGGCACAATGATATTACTTCGCCGATGGTCGATGAGGATTTTGACCTTTCATCAAACTCGATCGGAAAATTTCATAAGGACGGCGACCCGTTTCACACCGACCTGGCACGATTTAAGGCCGGCGGCATAACGGGCGAGTTTTTCTCGATCTATGTATCCGGCTCGACGCTGAAGTCCGGCGGAGCAATGCGACGTGCAATGGATCTGATCGATGCTACCTACCGCGAGGCTGAGCGGCATCCGGCACAATTGACGATGTGCACGACAGCAGCTGAGATCCGAGCCGCTAAAAAGCAGGGGAAAATATGTGCATTGATGGGAATCGAAGGCGGCTACGCTATAGAAAATTCCCTTTACGCCCTGAGGGATTTCTATCGTCTTGGGATCAGGTACATGACCCTCACGCACAACGTGACGCACGACTGGGCGGACGCTCATCGTGATACGCCCAAGAATAACGGCCTGTCCGAGTTTGGAAAAGAGGTCGTACGCGAAATGAACCGCCTCGGGATCTTTGTCGACATTTCTCATGTCTCGGAAAAGGTCATGAACGATGTTCTTGACATAACGACTGCGCCGGTTATCGCTTCGCACTCAAATGCCCGTGCGGTCAATGACCATACTCGGAATGTATCGGACGCGGTCCTTCGGAGGGTCGCCAAGAACGGCGGTGTGATAATGATCAACTTTTACCCGTCGTTCCTTGATGCCCGGACCAATAAAGAAGAAAACGAGCGATCCGCCCGACTCAAGCCGCAGATCGACTCACTCCGCGAAAAATATAAGGATAACCCCGATGCGTATTTCGATGCCGAGCGAAAACTATTTGCTGAGAATCCGATCTACGTTGCTCCGTATACGCGGATCGTGGACCATATCGATCACATCAAACAGGTCGCAGGGATCGATCATGTCGGTATCGGATCGGATTACGATGGTGTACCGTTCCTGCCGGCCGGTATGAATGGTGTCGAGGATCTTGTGCTTGTCACCTATGAAATGCTCCGACGAGGATACTCGGACGCTGATGTTCGCAAGGTTCTGGGTGAAAACATGCTGCGGGCGATGTCGCAGATGGAAAAGGTCGCCGGAAAGCGTCAGATCAGCGGGCAGGGAAGCCTGAAAAAGATCAAATAGCACAACCTACGGACAAGTAAATACCGGCGTTGCTGCGTTCATTTCCGGATCGTGATCGGTGACGCCGGTTTGCAGCACACAGAGACCAATCTGGCCCGGTCCGCCTGCATTTCGGGGTCGCTTTCCAACATTTTCATCGTCGCTGCAAAAATCTCCGCGGCGTGATCGTTGGCAGGTTGGTTGATCCGATAATGGGTCCATTTCCCTTCACGGCGGCCTGTGACCAGGGCCGCGCGCTTCAGATACGCCAAATGACGAGAGATCTTAGGGTTGTTGGTGCTCAGGGTTTCCGCAAAAAAGCAGACGCATACCTCGCCGTCGCGCATCAGGTTAAGCAGCCGAAGCCGCGTTCGGTCGGCCAGAGCCGCAAAGAAAAGTGCCGGGTCAAATGATCGCTGTTTTGCCATCAGATCAAAATAATACCATATAACGTTTATGGCTTGACATAATTAATCCTCGGGAGTAGGCTCGAAAGTGACAATTACGCATATGCATAATTGATTATAGCTCACGGAGAAGAAATTATATGTCCGCAACATCCATAGGTACCCTAAAAGCCCATCTTGCACTGAACGTAAAGGACGTCGAAACGAGCATTGAGTTTTATAAAAAGATGCTCGGGATCGAGCCGAGCAAGGTTCGCACCGGTTATGCCAAGTTTGACGTGAACGACCCGCCGCTTAATTTGACACTCAACCAGGTGCCGTTCGCGGGCCGCGGGGCACTGTCACATCTCGGTATTCAAGTCGCCTCGACAGATGACGTTCTGGCGATGAAGGCACTCTGGGAGTCACGCGGGTTGACGGCCCGTGATGAGATGCAAACGACGTGCTGCTACGCCGTGCAGGACAAAACATGGGTGAGCGACCCGGACGGTAACGAATGGGAAGTCTTTGTCGTGCTCGAAGACAATCTTACGGAAGAGGTCCAAGCGGCGGCGGACAAGACGTGCTGCGTCACGACACCGGTCGCGATCGGCGGAACCAATACCGAATCAAAGGCTGCGTGTTGTTAGCCGGCAATTGAATTATGACAATGTCAGCAGCTGAATGTAACCCGACGCGGCGTCTCTCATTTCTGGACAGATTCCTGACTTTGTGGATCTTTTTGGGAATGGGGTTGGGCGTCGCGATCGGCTTTTTCGATCCGGCGGTCGAAGGCGTGATAAATCGATTTAACGTCGGTACGACGAACATCCCGATCGCGGCCGGGCTGATACTGATGATGTATCCGCCGCTGGCAAAGGTGCGTTACGAGGAACTCGGCAAGGTATTTCGCAACTGGCGGATATTGTCGCTTTCGCTCGTCCAAAACTGGGTCGTCGGGCCGCTGCTGATGTTCGGCCTTGCGATCATCTTTCTTCGCGGCCAGCCCGATTATATGGTCGGGCTGATCATGATCGGGCTCGCACGATGCATCGCGATGGTCATAGTCTGGAACGAACTCGCGGGCGGCGACAGCGAATACGCGGCGGGCCTGGTTGCATTTAACAGCGTGTTTCAGGTGCTGTTCTACAGTTTGTATGCCTGGATCTTCATTACGGTGCTGCCCACGATGTTCGGGTTGAACGGCGTCGCCGTGGATATAAGCATCAGTCAGATCGCCGAAAGCGTATTCGTTTATCTGGGAATACCGTTCATCGCGGGGATGGTGACCCGTTTTGTTTTGGTCAAGGCAAAAGGGAAAGAGTGGTATCACGAAAAGTTCATACCGCGTATCAGTCCTGTCACCCTGATCGCACTGTTGTTTACGATCGTGGTTATGTTTAGCCTGAAAGGCAACCTGATCGTTCAACTCCCGTTGGATGTCGTTAGGATCGCGATACCTCTGCTGATCTACTTTGTGTTGATGTTCCTTGTCAGTTTTTACATGGGCCGAAAGGTCGGGGCCGATTATTCCAAGACAGCGACGCTCTCTTTCACTGCCGCAAGTAACAACTTCGAGTTGGCGATCGCGGTCGCGGTGGCAGTATTTGGGATCAATTCGGGGGCGGCATTTGCCGCCGTTATCGGGCCGTTGGTCGAAGTCCCGGTCCTGATCGGACTGGTAAACGTCGCCCTTTACTTTCAGAAGCGGTACTTTGCGGGATCGGTAGCTTAACAATGAAAAAACAAAAAGTATTGATACTCTGCACCGGGAACTCGGCACGCAGCCAGATGGCCGAGGGACTGTTGCGGCATATCGCGGGCGACCGGTTTGAGGTCGAAAGCGCAGGGACGATCGCGAGTTTTGTGCGGCCGCAGGCGATCGCCGCAATGGCCGAGATCGGAATAGACATATCTAATCAGCGTTCGAAATGCCTTGATGAGTTTCTGGACGTTCCTTTTGATCACGTCATAACCGTTTGCGACAACGCCAAAGAGAGTTGTCCGGTATTTCCCGGCCGGGCCGAACGAATTCACTGGAGTTTTGACGACCCGGCCGGAGCCGAAGGCGATGCCGAAGCCCAAATTGCCGTGTTCCGGCGTGTCCGCGACGAGATCAAGGTCCGTTTGAGCGAATTCGTGAGCCGTTCCTGACCTATTAAAGCGGTCAACCATTTAGAAATTTCAGTCCAAATACTGTATCTTTGTGTCTTTGCGGTTCAATATGCACGACTGTGCGTTCAGGGCCGCGAAGAGATCGATCAAACTCCGCCGGATAAACGGGCCGGCCTCGAAGATACAGCACTTGCGCAAATACATTAAATTTATAATTCTGCTGCTATTTACGGTCGCCATTTTTTGGTTCTTCGGCCGTAAACTCGATTGGCAGGCTGTCAGTTCGAGCCTCAAGCAGGCGGATCTGACTTATTTGGCTCTTGCTACGCTGGGTATCTGTCTGGGCTATTTCCTGCGCGCGGTACGTTGGCAGGTTTTGCTCGAACCTATAACCAAATCCAGCCTACGTGAATTATTTGCGACGACAACTGTCGGGTTTACGGCGATTTTCCTGATCGGTCGCATGGGCGAGATCGTACGTCCGATGTGGCTGCCAATGCGAGACCGCCGCGTGCGCCCATCGGCCGCGCTCGTCACACTCGGCCTCGAACGCGTATTCGACCTGGCCGCACTTGCGTGTTTCTTCGCGATAAACCTGCTCTGGTTTACGCCGCAGCCTGGCCGCGAGACCGAATTTGAATACGTAGAGTGGGCCGGTTGGCTGATGCTGGCCGGCGTTATCGGCGGTTTTGTGGCTCTGATCATCTTCCAGCGGATCTCAGCCCGGGTGATCGAATGGACCGAGAACGCCATCGACCGCCGATGGGTCCCGGTCAGGCTTCAGAAGATAATTCTCAGCGTGCTCAAGCAGCTTGCATCGGCGCTGGCTATACTGCGTGATTGGCGCGAGACGTTTTGGGTCTCGTTTTGGACGCTGACGCTGTGGTTCACGATCTCGATCCCGACCTGGCTCGTCCTTCTGGCTTTCGGACTGCCGCTGACATTCAGCGACTCGCTTTTCATCATGGGTTTTGCGACGGTGAGTTCGGTGTTTCCGACCCCGGGCGGGGCAGCGGGAGCATTCCACACCGCGACCGCCGCCAGCATACTGTTTTTGAAGAACGATATCAGCCGCGAGGACGCCGCCGCCGTCTCGATCGCGATGCATCTCGTGTATTTTGCCCCGGCGGTGTTTTTTGGCTTATATTATTTCTTCAAGGGTGATATAAGTATTGAGCGATTCCGCTCGCTGATGTCCAGCGAGAACGCCGAGCGCGAGATCGAATCTGATTCGCCCGATTTTACGGACGAGAGTATGGACCCCGGCCGGTAAAATAGCCTATTATGCGTTGTCCGTTTTGTGCACATATCGAGGATAAGGTCGTGGATTCACGCGAATCCAAGGACGGCGACTCGATCCGCCGCCGCCGCGAGTGCCTTGGCTGCGGAAGACGGTTCACCTCCTACGAGAGGATCGATGAGATCCCTTACATGGTCGTCAAGAAGGACGGAAAGCGCGAGGGGTTTGACCGCAACAAGGTGCTCGCCGGCCTGTTTCGTGCGAGTGAAAAACGTCCGATTTCGACCACTCAATTGGAGACAATTGCCGACGAGGTCGAAAAGAACGTTCAGGACTCGCTTGACCGCGAACTGGCAACGACCGAGATCGGCAAGATAATCATGCGGCGTCTTAAGGCCCTCGATAAGGTCGCCTACGTCAGGTTCGCCTCAGTCTATCTCGAGTTTGCCGACGTTTCGGAGTTCATGACCGAACTCAAAGTACTGGTCGGTTCGCAATCGCGTACAACGACCGCAGCGGCGAAAAAGAAAAAGAAAAAGTAGGTATCTTCTGCGACTTTTGCCGACCGCCGGTTCCGACGGCGGCGATCCACCTCATTGCCCTTTCCGGGCGAAATCCTTAACATAGAAAGATATGGACGAAATCGACGAATTCCCGGTATCGTTGGGGGAAGGCGACATTCTTGAGCCGATGATGCAGATCCCGGCCGAACTGCCGGTGCTCCCGTTGCGGGATATTGTGATATATCCGTTTATGATCGTACCGCTGTTTGTCTCGCGCGACCGGTCGGTCAAGGCGGTCGAGACAGCCCTCAGCGAAAACCGGATGATCCTTTTGGTATCGCAAAAGGACCTCAACAAGGAGGAGCCGGAACAGGAAGATCTATACACCGTCGGGACCGTCGCGATCATCATGCGAATGCTCAAGCTGCCGGACGGCCGTATCCGCATTCTGATACAGGGGCTATCGCGTTGCAAGGTCGATTCGGTCGACGGCGGCGGCGAGTATGTGAAAGCGAGCGTGACGCCGATCTCGGAACCGCTGGCGCCGGAGAATTCACTTGAGGTCGAGGCTCTCGTGCGCAATGTGCGCGGTTCGATGGAGCGAGCGGCGAGTCTGGGAAAGAACATTTCACCTGAGGTTTTGGCCATAATCGCGAATCTCGACGACGCCGGGCGTCTGGCTGACCTTTCGGCGTCAAATCTCGAACTAAAGGTCGAAGACGCGCAAAGCGTCCTTGATATTTGCGATCCGGTGCCGCGGCTTAGGCGTGTGAACGACCTGCTGAGCAAGGAGATCGATGTTCTGACCGTCCAGCAAGAGATAAATACTCAGGCAAGGGCCGATATCGATCGCTCACAGCGTGAATATTTCCTTCGGCAGCAGCTCAAGGCGATCCAGATGGAGCTTGGTGAGGGAAACGAGCTTTACGAAGAGATCGAGCAATACCGTGATAAGGTCCTGAAGGCCAAAATGCCCGAGAACGCCGAAGAAGAGGCTCTACGGCAGCTCAAAAAGCTCGAACGTATGCACCCGGATACGGCTGAGACGGCAACGCTTCGAAACTGGCTGGACATCATGACCGACCTGCCGTGGTCGACGGCGTCGAAGGACAATCTCAATCTTAAGAAGGCCGAAAAGATCCTCGATGAAGACCATTACGGGCTCGAGCGTGTAAAGGAGCGTATCGTCGAGTCGCTCGCAGTCCGGAAACTCCTCGACAAGCCGAAAGGATCGATACTCTGCCTCGTCGGCCCGCCGGGAGTCGGCAAAACCTCGCTTGGACGGTCGGTCGCTCGAGCACTGAACCGGAAATTCTCGCGGCTCAGCCTCGGCGGTCTGCATGACGAGGCCGAGATCCGAGGGCACCGCCGAACGTATGTCGGGGCGATGCCGGGCCGTATTATCCAGGCCATACAGCAGGCCGGGACCAACAATCCGCTGATAATGCTCGATGAAATAGACAAGGTCGGAGCCGATTTTCGCGGTGATCCGAGCTCGGCACTTCTGGAGGTCCTCGACCCGGAACAAAACTCGACATTTCGCGACAATTACCTGGGCATCACGTTCGACCTGTCGAACGTAATGTTCATGACCACTGCCAATGTTCTTGAAACGATCCAGCCGGCCCTACGCGACCGGATGGAGATAATCACGCTCTCGGGCTACACCGAGGAAGAGAAATATGAGATCGCCAAACGTCATTTGATACCGAAGCAGATCGAGGAGAACGGGCTCGAGAAAAGCGACATCAAGTTCGACAAGAAGGCTGTTGTCAAAATTATCGGCGAATATACACAGGAAGCGGGCCTGCGGCACCTTGAACGCGAGATCGGAAAGGTCTGCCGCAAAGTCGCTCGCAAAAAGGCAGAACTTGAGGGCGAATTTACGCAGATACACATTACGGCTGATAATCTGGCCGAGTATCTCAGGGCGCCGAGGATATTCAATGAGGGAGCACTTAAGAAGGATCAGATCGGGACCGTTACCGGGCTTGCGTGGACCGCGGTCGGAGGCGACATTCTCTTTATCGAGGCCCTTATGACAAAGGGCAAGGGGCGGCTGCAGCTTACCGGACAACTTGGCGATGTTATGCAGGAGTCGGCCCAGGCAGCGTTTTCGTACGCGAAGGCCCGTGCCAAAGACCTCGGTATTTCCGAGGACACGCTCGAAAACTACGACATTCACATTCATTTGCCTGAGGGGGCTATCCCGAAAGACGGCCCGTCGGCCGGTATCACGATGGCTACCGCAATGGTGTCGGTACTTGCTCAGCGTCCGGTGCGAAAGGACGTAGCAATGACGGGCGAGATCACATTAAGGGGCAACGTCCTGCCCATCGGCGGTGTCAAAGAAAAGCTACTGGCGGCACGGCGTGCGAAGATCAAGACCGTGATCATGCCCGCCCCCAACAAGCGGGATCTCGAGGATATGCCGCAGGAAATCCTCGATGATTTGACATTTATATTCGTTGAGAACGTCGTGGACGTTTTCGATGCGGCATTAAGGGCTTCGACGCTCAAAAAGCCGACAGGAGCGAGTGCCAAGGCAAAGGGCTCGTAAAACTTAGTTTATCCGTCCTATTAGTGACCGCCGTCACTGTAGCTTCGGTAAAAAGGCGTAATTTTGACAGTATAAGGCGCAAATTGTTATCCTAACGAGGATAATATGTCGGTAGTGTGCCTCGTGCCCGGTTAATGGAACTTTGGGCTCGCGGTAGCGTTATCATAACAGAGATGTGTTTTAGGCCGTTTTAAAATTCGCCCTAACCCCGAGGAATTGAGTAGGAGTATAGACGAACTTGATGAAAATTATTGGATACAAGGTTTTTAGTTTTACAGCATTATTGATAATCGTATTTAACTCGCTAGGTTTGGCACAAGTCACCAGTTCGAAATCGAGTAACGATACTCGTCCGTCCGAAGTCGCAAAGGCCGAGGATGCCGTAAACGTCGTTTTGGCCGAGGCCGGAAAGTCGTTCAAGGAAGCTCTCCAGGCATACGTTGAAAACCGCCGTTCCGAGGCGGGTTTGAGGTTTAATAAGTCGGTCGAGACCTTTTTGTATTCAACGCTGAATATCCAGAAGGACCAGCGTCTTCAGGCCTGCTACAACCAACTGATCGAGACGGTCTATCGTATCGAATTTCCGTCGGACAGCCAGTTACCGCAGGTTCGCGGATTGGCGATGACGTGCGGTTGGAATATCGACGCGTCGCTTTCCGACGGTGTCGCCAAACTCGCCCGCCCGGTCGAAAATGTGACCCCGAGCGAGACCGCCACGGCAGCGGGCCCGAAACCGAATGGCTCGAACGTCGGTTTTAACAGTCAGCAATTCGACCCGTCGCCGCTTGATGAACTTTCGCGGCTCGAACTTACGGCAGACGAACAGCAGATCGACAACAACCCCGTCGCCCAACAGCAGTATCAGTACATCCAGTACGCTGTCGCTAACAAATCACTTGGATTCACGTTCCAGGTCCATCCACTGATCCAACAGTACATCAACTATTACCGCGGCCGCGGACGAACCACGATGGAAGTCGGCCTCTACCGCTCGGGAATGTTCATGCGGATGGCCCGACGGATCTTTAGGGAAGAAGGCGTGCCGGAGAACGTAGCATGGCTCGGCCAAGTGGAGAGTGCCTGGAAGCCCAGCGCGCTGTCTAGCGCGGCAGCGTCGGGCCTCTGGCAGTTCATTCCGGGTACCGGTTCGAGATTCGGTCTTCAGAGGACGGCCCATGTCGACGAACGCAACAGCTTTGACGAAGCGACACGTGCCTCAGCCCGATATTTGAAGTTTCTTGCGAATCGCTACGGCGGCAACTGGGAGCTGGCAATGGCGGCCTACAACTGCGGCGAGGGCAACGTCGACAGGGCGATCCGCCGTGCCGGTGTCTCGAATTTTTGGCTTGCGTACCCTTACTTGCCGCAGGAAACACGCAACTATGTGCCGAATATCCTGGCGACGATCCTGATCGCAAATAACCCAAACCAGTACGGTTTTGGCCACATTCGTCCGGCCCCGGCACTGAACTATGACCGCATCCGTGTCCCGGCGTCGACCAACCTCACGCTGTTGGCCCAGGCGTCCGACACCACGGTTCAGTACCTGCGTTACCTTAACCCGCACCTCCGGACCAATTCGACTCCGCCCGTGCCGTACATCGTTAACGTGCCGGCCGGTAAGGCAAATGATGTTGTCGCCCTGTTCCGCCGAATTCCGGCTTCGAAGGTCAACAACACTAATTTGGCAAATTCGTCAGCCGGCGAAACCTGGCAGAATATTTCTAACCGTACCGGCGTAAGCGTTGCCGAATTGATGGCCGCCAACCCCGGAATGAATACTCCGGCCGGCAAGGTCTTCGTGCCTGTCTCGGGAAATAAGGTAAATACGATCTCCTACTCACGTCCGACCAATCAACCGGTCGTGAGCGCCGCAAGCAATGTGAAGGTCGTAAAGGCAAAGGCCGGCGATACTGTCGCAAAGGTTGCCGAACGGTACGGTGCAAACCCGACCGAGGTTGCCAAATACAACGGCTTACTGCCTAATTCTGTTTTGCCCGCGGGCCGTGAGATCAAACTTCCGGCGTCGAAATAGGGGAAGTTCTTTGTCGCAACGACCGATCAGCCGGAGCGTGAAAACGCTCCGGCTTTTTTCGTGCCGTTGACCGCTTGACAATGCATACCCTCTGTAACTATACTTGTTACAGATATGGCGGCTAACAGTCAATTTGCGATGGCAATACACATTCTGACGATGCTGGCGAGATCCGGCGACGTGAACGTCAAGTCAGAGTGCATCGCAGCCAGTGTGAACACGAATGCGGTTGTCATTCGGCGTCTGCTGGGACAGCTATCGGCGGCAAAGTTGGTGATCTCGCAAACCGGAGCCTTTGGCGGAACACGCCTGGCTCGCTGCCCGAACGAGATCAGCCTATGTGAGATCTATAAGGCGGTGTCCTGCGGAGAGGTTTTCGCACTGCATGCCAAATCGCCAAGTCAGGACTGTCCGGTCGGAAAGAACATCGAGGCTGTACTGTGTAATCTTCAGAAAGAGATCGATAAGAGCGTGGGCGAAAAACTTGGGCAGTATAACCTGCAGAATGTGATCGAGCAGATCGAGGGAGTTCCGATCTAATTTTTTTGACCATATTTGTATCAATAAAAGTTACAAAATATGGGGCGTGAGGGATGATAAATGACGGCTATTTTCATAAATTGGACGCCCAGAGCGGTCGAACTGCTCAAACTCATAGCGAGGTTCATGTGCATTTGAGACCGAATTGATTCCTGTAAAGTTGATATCATGAGAGAGTTTGTCGAAAAAGCGATGTCGTTCGCCGAATACGAGAGGTTGATCGACGGCCTTTTGGCCGAGGGCAAAACTACGGGTCCGGTCCAGTCGGACGAGATGCACTTGTATGCCAAGCTGAACCGCCAGCGGATGAGTCGGTTGGAAAAGACGATCGAACCGGACCCGGAGGCCGAAGGTCTGCTGGGCCGGCTTGATACCGACCAGTACTGGCTCGTGATCACCGAAGGGTGGTGCGGTGACGCGGCTCAGAATATTCCGGTTATTGAAAAGCTTGCGTCGGCAAACGACGGTATCGAAACACGGTATTTGCTCCGCGATGAGCATCCGGAGTTGATCGATCAGTTCCTGACGAACGGGGCGAGATCGATCCCTGTGTTGATCGCCATCGATAAGCGCTCGTTCCGGGTACTCGGAAGATGGGGATCGAGGCCAAAGGCGGCACAAGAGCTCTTTACGGAATTGAGATCGCTCGGGCTTGAAAAATCCGAGATCAACGAAAAACTGCAGCGGTGGTATAACAAGGACCGAGGCCGTTCGCTGCAATTTGAAATTGCGGAACTTGCTCAGAATTGGGCGGCGAAACGGTCAGCCGCCGGCGAACAGAACTAAACTGATAACAAAAACACTACGATCGGAGAGAATGTGAAAAATGAAAATAACGGCAATCACGCTTATTTCACTAGCGGCCTTTTTGTCGGCGTGTGCTGACCCGGCGGCTAATAAACCTAAGGCCCAGACCGCGGCACCTGCGTCGAATACCGCAGCGCAGCCTGCCACGGCCGCCACCGCACCGACAAATGTTTTTGCGGACTTCAAGGCAAAGGGAACCGAACTCAACGTGGACTCGGCAGCGTCGAAGATCGAATTTACCGGATCGAAGGTGACGGGCAAACACGATGGCGGCTTTAAGGAGTTCAAAGGCGTCATAGATCTGGTCGGCGACAAGGCCGAAGACAGCAGGGTTCTTTTCGAGATCGAAATGAAGAGCGTCTTCACGGATGCCGACGGACTAACCAAGCATCTTCAGACCGGAGACTTTTTCGAGGTCGAAAAGTTCCCGAAAGCGTCATTCGTTTCGAACAAGATCGTGGCTGATCCGGCAAAAGGGGCCGGTAATTTTAACGTCACGGGTGATCTTGAGATCCGCGGGGTCAAAAAGTCGGTCACGTTCCCGGCCAAGATCACGATCGGTGCGGGAGATGTTTCGGTCGAAAGCGAGTTTTCGATCAACCGAAAGGACTTCGGAATAGTTTATGCCGGCAAGGCTGACGACCTCATCCGTGATGATGTCGTGTTGAGGCTGAACCTTAAAGCCGCAAAGAAATAACAGTAGTCAGCGAGACGCACGGCCACCGTCCGGGGAGAGCCTCCGGCGAACTCGGGCCGGGCCGTGCCGTCGACCGGAGAAGATGATATGAGAGCTTTTGAGATCCGCGAATTCGGCATCGACAAACTGACCTTGACCGAGCGGGATGAACCGACGCCCGCAGCGAACGAGGTGGTGATCAAGTTTGGGGCCGCTTCGCTCAATTATCGCGATCACATGGTCGTCACGGGTACTTATAATCCGCGTATGAAGATGCCGGCGGTCCCGCTTTCGGACGGTGCAGGCGAGGTAGTCGCGGTTGGCGGAGCGGTGACAAAATGGAAGGTAGGCGACCGCGTAATGCCGATTTTCGCGCAGCAGTGGATCGACGGCGAGTCGACTGACGCCAAACGGCGAACGTCGCTCGGAGCCGGTCCGCAGTGGGACGGGGTCCTGCGTGATCTTGGCTCTTTTTCTGAGGATTCGGTCGTTAGGATACCGGATCATCTCTCGATACACGAGGCGGCCGCGTTGCCTTGTGCGGCGTTGACGGCCTGGAATGCTCTGGCTGTATCGGGGCGGCTGAAGCCCGGCGAAACGGTTCTGACGCTGGGTACCGGCGGAGTCTCGATCTTTGCGGTCCAGTTCGCCAAGATGTTCGGAGCGCGCGTTATCGCGACGTCGAGCAGCGACGAGAAACTTGAGCGGCTTCGTGCACTGGGTGCCGACGAAACGATCAACTATCGGACGCGTGAGGATTGGGACGCGGTGGTAATGGAGCATACCGGAAAACGGGGCGTTGATCACGTTGTCGAGGTCGGCGGCTCGGGCACGCTCGCCAGATCGCTTAACGCGGTCAGGATCGGCGGGCACATCGCGATGATCGGAGCGTTATCGGCCGGGAGTTTTGATCCGATCCAGATCTTTATGCGGTCCGTGAGGCTGCAGGGTATCTTCACCGGTTCAAGGACGATGTTCGAGGATATGAACCGTGCGATCTCGGCGAACAAACTTGAACCGGTGATAGACCGCGTATTTGGTTTTGAGGAGATCGGCGAAGCTTTTAGATATATGGAGAGCGGCTCGCACTTCGGCAAGATCATTATTGAATACTAGCCGCGGCCAGAGCCAGTAAGCAGGGTCAGGTCGATCGATCTGAATATTCAAGGAGGGTAATTATGACAACTTTATTTGATAGTTTGAAATTAGGAAGGATAGAGCTTAAAAACCGGATCGTGATGGCTCCGATGACGAGAAGCCGGGCCAATGATGAGGGCGTACAGCCCGGTTTTGTTGCAGAGTATTATTCACAGCGAGCATCCGGAGGACTCTTGATCTCAGAGGCGACCAACATATCGCCAATGGCGAAGGGTTATGTTCGAACGCCGGGGATCTACACGCCGGAGCAGATCGATTCGTGGAGGCCGGTGACCGCGGCTGTCCACGGAAAGGGCGGCAAGATCTTTATGCAGGTCTTTCACACCGGCCGCATAGCATTGCCGGATATGTTGCCGAATAATGCGCAGCCGGTGGCCCCGTCGGCGGTCAAAGCCGCGGGACAAAACTATACCGACAGCGGGATGAAGGATTTCGTCGAGCCTCGGGAATTGACGACCGAGGAGGTCAGGCAAACGGTCGCCGATTTTGCAACTGCAGCCAAGAATGCGATCGAAGCAGGGTTTGACGGCGTCGAACTGCACGCCGCGAGCGGATATCTCGTGCATCAGTTCTTAATGCAGCCGGTCAACCAGCGAACTGACGAATATGGCGGATCGGTCGAAAACAGGACTCGATTTGCGATCGAAATACTCGATGCGATGTCCGAGGCTATCGGCAGCGACCGGGTCGGCGTCAAGTTCTCACCGCAGATGCCATTCAATGACATTCAGGAGCCGGACGCAGACGAGGTCTATCCGTATCTGATCACTCAGCTCAGCGGAAAAGGTCTGGCGTATGTCCACATCGGCGATCACGCCAATACCGGCTGGCATGAAAAGTTGCGGCCGCTGTATTCCGGGATCTATATCGCCGGAGCCAATTTTGATAAGGAGCGTGCCGAAGAATACCTGGCTTCGGGTAAGGCCGACGCGATCGCGTTTGGTGTTAAATTTTTGGCAAACCCCGATCTGCCCGCCAGATTCGAGCAGGGAGCCGTACTGAATCAGGCAGATCAGTCGACATTTTACGTCGGCGGAACAAAGGGATATACCGACTATCCGACACTCTCACAAGCGGCCGCTCCGGCCTAAATACGGTCGAAAACCGCCGCGACGGGCGAAATACGATGACGATTGCCGCGTTTTCCGGTCGGATAGGTGAACGCGGCAGTTTAATGTTGACAACTGTAACTATTATTGTTACAGTATCCGCATAGGCTGCGTTAGTCTGATCGCATTTTGCGGTGAAGCTCGGGGCTAAGTTATAATTTCAGCAATATTTGATAGGAGCTAACAATGGGAACTTTTGCAAAACAACTTACTGATTCAAACTTTGAGGCGGATGTCCTCAAATCGGACAAGGCCGTTCTGGTCGATTTCTGGGCCGAATGGTGCGGCCCCTGCCGTGTGATCGCCCCGTCGGTCGAGGCCGTCGCCGAGGAATTTGCCGGCAAGGCAGACGTATTTAAGATGAATGTCGACGAAAACCAGATGGTACCGAATCAGTTCGGTATCCGCGGCATCCCGACGCTGATCGTTTTCAAGGGCGGACAGGAACAGGAGCGGATCGTCGGAGCGGTAAATCGCGAAGCGATCTCAAAGGTAGTCGGAAAATACGTATAGCGATCGATCGTAAATAAACGTGAATAAATGAAATGCCCCGCCGAACGGATCGGCGGGGCATTTTTTCTTGATCGGTTTTGAACTAGTGACTGTTGAAGTTCGCAACCGGATAGTCACCGTTTGCTCCGAAAGCAAACGTAGTGACCGTGTTCGACGTTGTTCCAAGCGACCAAAACGCAGACGCATTGGCTGATGCTGACTGACGCCAGATCCCGACATCGGTCTTGCCGTCGCCGTCATAATCGCCCTGAGCCGGGAAATCGGTTGCTGCGGCTCCAAACGTGCGATAGTCGATCGTTGAGTTCGAACTGTTTAGCCATTGCCACTGGATCGACCCGCTTACGCCGCGTACGGTCGCTATGTCAGTCTTGCCGTCGCCGTCGTAGTCACCCGGAACAATGACATCAGTCGGCGTGCCGAAGACGACCGCCGGCTGAGCAACGAAAGCATCGTTCAGGATCCAGAAGGCCGCCTGACCGCCGCCGTTGTTACGCTGGATCGCAAAATCGGCCTTGCCGTTTCCGTCGTAGTCGCCCGGAGCCGGGAAATCACCGCTGGAACCCCAGGGAACAAAGGTAACAGGACCATTTGCCGTGGTGCGGAAATACCAAGTGCTCTGAGCACCTGCGGAAGCACCGCCACGATAGACCGCGAGGTCATCTTTGCCGTCGCCGTTATAGTCGCCAACAACCTTGGCATCGTCACCGGTCTGTCCAAAGGCCTCTTGTCGAAGCGTCGCAGTCGCACTGTTAAGGATATAAAACGACGCAACGGTCGCCGCACCCGGACGCCAAACGACTATGTCATCCTTGCCGTCGCCGTCATAATCGCCGGAAACTATGGTATCGGTACTAATGCCCCAAGCCGATGCGGCCGTCGGAGCGGCCGAGCCGTTGAGATTCCAGAACCACGTCAACTGACCGCCCGAACCGCCGCTCGTGTTACGAACCACAACGTAATCGGTCTTACCGTCGCCATCAAAGTCCACGGGAGCATCCGATGTCGGCGCTGCACCGCAAACGGCGGGCGTCGTAGCCGTGTTGCGGGGAACCGGAGCGGTGACGACATCGAAATCGTTCAGGTTGTTATCAGTATCAGTGCATCCATTGGATTTGCGAACGGCCCCGGTGGTTGTCGAAAGAACCGGAACCGCCGAACCTCCCTCAGCATTGTTAGCCGTGCCATATGAAACGAGATCGATGATCTGAGCGTTCGGAAGTGTGCACGGCGTCGCAGTGGCACCGCAGGAATTAGTAGCAAGGCCATTCACAAGTGCAACCTTTCCATTGGTACCGGACATGCTCAAATTTGTTGTCGAAGCATCTGCGACGACAGGGAATGCCCCGCCAACAGTTCCGGGCGATCCCAACTCCACAAAATAATATTGCCCGGGATTGAGCGTGACGTTCGGAAGTGCGAATGCATTCGTAGCACTACTGGCGAATTGACCGGTTGCCGAACCGTAGTAAAGCGACAAGCCGTTCAATGACTGGGGTGTCGAGGATATGTTCTTAATTTCAACATAATCCTTTATGTAAGTGGGCGTACCCGATGTAGCACCGCCGCCGCCATAAACCTGGCTGATCACCAACGTTGTCGATGCGGACGGGGCATCCGACGAGCTTTTTGCTCCGTCATCGTCGCCGGCAAGCACGTTTGTGCCCACCACCAAAGCCGCAAACGCTGCGGCTGCTATAAACGAACCTAGAATTGATTTTCTGATCATAACTTTTCCCTTACTTGACCCGCCGAGGGGCTGCATATTCTATGTCATCCGGCGAGTTGACCAACTGTCGGTCAAATCTCAATTCCAAATGACCATTTCAAAACCCAAAATTGCTTTTCGACAGAATAGCACATAAAGCTGATTTTACTAGCCGATAACACAGCCATCCGGCCGTTGCCGGCATCAAATTTCTGTTACACTTTCTCTTAAAATGATCCGAGGTCTGCGGCTATGAAAATCTTTAATGCCATTTTGGTGATTGTGGTCGTGCTGACGGCAGGTCAGGTCGCCGCTACGCAGGTCAAGCCGCCGGGGGAAAAGCCGGCTGAAAAGGACGGCGTGATCCGCGTCGATACGCAGCTGGTGGATGTTCCAGTCGCCGTGCTGGGCGCCGGCGGCAATGCGGTGGCCGGACTCAAAAAAGAAGACTTCAGGGTATTTGAGGACGGCAAATTGCAGGAGATCGTCGATTTTTCGACGGCCTCGGAGCCTTTTGAGGTCGCCCTGCTTCTCGATACTTCGGGTTCAACGAGGTCGGATCTGCAGCTTATTCAGCGGGCGGCAAATGAGTTTGTCGCATCGCTTCGCAGCGGTGACCGAGTTTCCGTGACGGCGTATCGAAGCGAGGTCGCCGACGGGCGCGCATTTGCTGTGAGCGAGACGCTGAGCCGCCTGACCGGCGACCGCAACGCTCTCCGCGATGCTATCGCGGCCGCAAAAATGAGCGGCGGCACACCGCTCTACGATTCGCTTATCCAGATCGTCGAAGACGTATTTCGCGACCCTCCGGCCGGAGACTTTCGCGGGCGTCGGGCGCTGGTGGCATTGACGGACGGTGTCGATTCGACCAGTTCGGCGGGTTTTGCCGAGATCAAGGAAAAGCTGGGCAAGCTCGGGATCGTGTGCTTTTTCATAAAGGTAGATACCCGTGAGTTTTTTGAGGAGGGGCTGCTTGGCGACTGCCAGTCCGCAACACGGTTTTCGGCGGCTCAGATCCGACGGTATTATCGCTCGCTCGGGGCAAAAGGGAATTATGAAAAGGCGGCGAATTTTTGCCAGCTCGGCGAATTTGAGCGGCTGGCCGTTAGCAAAAAGTTATATGAGATCGCCGATGCCGAGATGCTGGAGTTAGCCAAATTGTCAGGCGGCAAGGTCTTTCCGTTGGCGGAGTTGAGCGATGCCCGGGCCGCTTTTAAGAGTGTGGCGGACGAACTTGGGTCCAAATATACTCTCGGGTATTATCCTTCGAACGAAAGACGTGACGGCACGTACCGCAAGATCCGCGTCGAAGTCCGCGGCCAGCCGCCGGCGACGCAAGTCAGGGCACGGGACGGTTATACAGCGCCCAAGAACTGATCACCAGTCGCCCCAGATCGCCAGGGTCATTCCCGCAAGCTGAATGTTTACAAAGAGTGTCTTTTGGTCCGGGCTGAAAATGCAGCCCGTAAATTCGCCTCCTTCAAGGCCCGGCACCAGATTTTGTGCAAAATTCGATAACGAACCGTTCGGCGACAATATGCGAATGTAATTATCGACGGTGCCGTCCTCACACAAATAGAGCCCGCCGCCAGGGCCGAAGCAGACATTATCCGGAAAATCCAGAACGGCAGCGTTCGGCGACTCGAAAACGAGGGTCAGATAGCCGAAGTTTGACTTCTTCCTTGATTCGTATCGCCAAACCTGACCGAGCCCGGCATCGCCTCCGTTGGTCGACGTAAAGTAGATCTGGTTGAGTCCGGCGAAACAGCCTTCGAGCCGGGCGAACTTAGCCGCCGCGGGTGCCTGTTCGAATACCGCAGACGGATTTGCCTCGGCCGATGCCGGATCGGGATCGGGAATGTCGATCCATGTCGCCAGGAGTCTCCGGCCTGCGATCTGGCCAACGCGGGCATCGTACCCGGGTTCGTCGGCGATAGACAGCACCTGCAATTTGCCGCCGGCGGCGAGATCGCCACGGCGGTCGGGCAGATAGCGGTATAAGCCGGCCAGAGGATTATCTTCGGTCAGGTAAACGATCCCCGTCGAACGGTCGACCGCGGCCGCCTCGTGGCGAAAACGGCCCATCTGCCTGATCGGAACGGCCTCGCCCGGAACGAGCGGATCGACCTCGAAGCAGTAACCGTGCGGCTTTGTAAAACCGCTCGCCGGCCCCATGATCGTCTCCTCGCAGCTGATCCAGGTGCGCCAGGGCGTGATGCCGCCCGCGCAGTTCCAGACGGTCCCGCTGATGCCGGTTTGCGACGCGGTTGCCAATCTTGTTTCACGGTCAACGATGAGCGTCGTCGTGCCGCCGCCGGCGGCCGGATCATACGGGGCCGGCCCGGAAACCGATCCTGCGACGCCGGAAAAGCCCTGATTCTCGTGATTTCGGACCAATGCCCACGATGTCGGGATACTGCTGTATCGAAAAACGCCCATTCCGTCCTGCAATGTTGGCAGCGGCTGGCCGTTGGTCATCGGTGTGCCTGCACGCCCGATGATGTTGTACTGAAAGCCTTTCGGAAGAGAAATCGCGACCTCACCCGTATTATTTGACGCCTTGGGGAACAGTGGGCCGTAAAGCGGCAGATCGGCCGCCAATGCCGGCTCACCGAAAGCCCGAAACAGGTCGTTACGGGCGATCAGGCCGCCAAAACCGAGCAAAGCACCGCCGGCGATGGCACCCTTTAAAAAATTGCGTCTTCCGCGATCGGTCATAAAATGGATCGGAGGGCCGTGCAGCCGGTCGAAAGGATCTGCGGCGCAATCACTATCGTATTTTATGGCCGCCGCATTTAGCAACAGGTTTATTCGCGCCAAAATTCGTAAAGATCGGGTCATCCGTGGCAAAATTAGAATATGACAACCAAGTTTCGACGCATTTGTTTGATGGTTTTGGATTCGGCGGGCATCGGAGAGATGCCGGATGCCGCCGCGTGGGGTGACGCAGGGTCAAATACGCTCGGGCACATTCTGGAATCGCGCACGGTCAACATCCCTAATCTGCAGGCTCTCGGGCTGGGAAATATTACGCCGCTCAAGGGCCTCGCTCCGGCCGCGGCACCGATCGGCAATTTCGGTAAATGCACGCTGAAGTCCGACGGCAAGGACACGACGACCGGACATTGGGAAATGGCCGGCATAATCCTAAAGCAGGGTTTCCCGAAGTTTCCTGAGGGGTTCCCGCCGCGGATAATCGATCAGTTCGTCACGCAGGCGAATGTGCCCGGTGTGTTGGGTAATATTCCGGCAAGCGGCACCGAGATCATCAGGCAGCTTGGCGAAGAGCATGTCCGCACCGGCAAGCCGATCGTCTATACGTCGGCCGACTCGGTCTTTCAGATCGCCGCCCACGAAGAGGTCGTGCCGATCGCCCGCCTCTATGAAATGTGCGAGATCGCAAGGAACATCCTTCACGGCGACGACGAAGTCGCACGCGTGATCGCTCGTCCTTTCGTCGGGGAGACGGCCGAGACATTCAAACGAACTGAGAACCGCCACGATTACGCGGTGCCGCCGCCGTCGAGCAACCTGTTGCCGCTGCTCAAGGATGCGGGGCTCGACGTCGTCTGCATCGGCAAGATCGCGTCGATCTACGACAATCTGGGCGTGACCGAGGACCTGACCGCCAAAAATAATGACCAGATCATCGACGTCACGATCGAGGCTCTGGAAGCCGACACCCGCGGCATTATTTTCAGCAACCTTGTCGATTTTGATATGCTTTATGGCCACCGCCGCGATGTCGAGGGATACGCCAGGGCGCTTGAGCATTTTGACGCCCGTCTGCCCGAGATATTTGCCGCGTTGAGGGAGGACGACCTGCTCGTTCTGACCGCCGACCACGGCAACGACCCGAGTTATCCGGGCTCGGACCACACCCGCGAATACGTCCCCGTGATCGCCTATGGCAAAACGGCAAAACAGGGGGTCGATCTCGGCACGCGTCAATCTCTGTCAGACATCGGCCAGACCATCGCCGAGAACTTCGGCCTCGTGATCGAAGACGGCGTGAGCTTTTTGAATGTCTTACGTTGATCGCGTTCTTTGTCGGACGGCGGGAAAATTTCTACTTATTGCTTAATGTAAAAGACGTTGAAATTGCCGAAGCTCTGGCTCCTTATCTTGCCTAACTTCAGGCGGATATTGATCGAACTGGTACATTAGCGACAACGATTTTCAGTCATTCTTCTGAAGCTATGAAAAGTCCACGAAACCTTGCGGCGGCTATTCTGTTACTAACAATTGCGATCACCCAGATCGCGCCTGCACAGGCCACCGGTGACCAATTGGCGGCCTACAACGATCCGCCGTCGAGGATGCGCGGGGTCATCGAGCGGTTCAACGCGGATGTCGGGATACTCGACCGGTTTTATTCGGCGGGCACCTCGGCACGGCGTTCAGAGCGATTTAGGGCGTTGTATCAGGAATACCTGACGACTCTCGCGGGGTTTGATTTCGACAGACTCAATCACGACGAGCAGGTCGATTACGTGCTATTCAGAAACTATCTCGAGCACGAGATCAAGGAGCAGCTTCGAGCCGACGCTCAGTTTGCCGAAATGCGGCCGCTGATGCCCTTTGCGGTGACGATCAATGACCTCGAAGATACCCGGCGGCGGCTCGAGCCAATCGATCCGGCTGCGTCGGCCGCCGTGCTGAACGAACTTGCAACACAGATCGCTGCCGTGCAGAAAGGGCTTGATGACCCAAATGCCGCAAAGCCGAAACGCACCGTCGCCAACCGTGCCGCACGGACCGTCGGGGATCTGCGGACGACGCTCCGGCGTTGGTACACGTTCCACACGGGTTACGATCCGATCTTTACGTGGTGGTGCGAGTCGCCGTATAAGTTGGCCGACGACGCGCTGGCAAAATACCAGACATTTATCACCGAAAAGCTGGTCGGCATCAAACCGGACGACAAGACCACCATTATCGGCGACCCGATCGGCAGAGAAGCTCTCATCGAAGAACTGAAATTCGAGATGATCCCGTACACGCCCGAGGAACTTGTGCAGATCGCCAATAAGGAGTTCGAGTGGTGCGTGACTGAGTTCAAGAAGGCGTCGCGTGAGATGGGCTACGGCGACGATTATCTCAAGGCGATCGAGGCCGTCAAGCAAAAGTACGTCGAACCCGGTAAACAGCCCGAACTGATCAAGCGGCTTGCCTATGAGGCGATCGAATATGTCGAAAAGAACGATCTCGTGACCGTTCCGAAGATCGCCCGTGATGGTTGGCGAATGGAAATGATGACGCCGGAGCGTCAGTTGGTCGCGCCCTTCTTTTTGGGCGGTGAGACGATCCTTGTCAGCTATCCGACAGACGGTATGACCCACGAGCAAAAATTGATGTCGATGCGGGGCAATAATCCGCATTTTGCGCGTGCCGTGACCCATCATGAACTAATTCCCGGCCACCATCTGCAGGGCTTTATGAGCCAACGTTATCGGCCGTATCGCGGTAATTTCAGAACGCCGTTCAACACTGAGGGCTGGGCTCTGTACTGGGAATTTTTGCTTTGGGACCGCGGATTCAGCAAAACGCCCGAGGACAAGATCGGGGCGCTGTTTTGGCGGTCGCACAGGGCGGCAAGGATCATCTTCTCGCTTAACTTTCACCTGGGTAACTGGACACCGGAACAGTGCGTCGATCTGCTGGTCGAAAAGGTCGGCCACGAGCGCGATAACGCCCTTGCCGAGGTGCGGCGTTCGTTCAGCGGCGATTACGGGCCACTATATCAAATGGCGTATATGATGGGTGGGCTTCAATTCCACCAACTGCATCGCGACCTGGTCGATACGCGGAAGATGACCGATCGGCAATTTCACGACGCGATCCTCAAGGAAGGCCCCATACCTGTCGAAATGGTTCGGGCGATCCTGACAAAACAAAAACTGACGCGGGATCTTACGACGAACTGGCGATATTACAATGGCCTTTCGAAATAGCCGCACCACAAAAGACGCGCCCGACGCAAAATAAGTGAGGGAAGGGAGAACTAAATTCGCCGATGCTGCGTTTAATAGGTTTGACCACTGCTCGACGGCACAAATATGAAAATGAATAAATCAAAGCGTACCGGCGTCATCGCCATTATCGTGCTGGCGGCAAATCTGTTCAGCATCGCACAAACCACCGCGAAAACCGCGATCGATGAGCGGAACGTCCGTGCGGGAATGGTCTTTTTGGCAGGCGACGCACTGCAGGGCCGCGGCAGCGGGACTCTCTTCGAGCGTATCGCGGCCGAGTATATCGGTTCGCAGTTCATGCAGTTCGGGCTCGAACCGGCCGGCGAAAAGGGGCCGGACGGCAAACAGACGTTCGTCCAGACCGTGACCATTTCGCGAAAGACATTTGCCGAAAATCCGTCGATCAAATACGGCTCCGCGTCGTTGTCGCATGGCGGTGAAATGCTCGTGCTGCGGACAAATACCGATTCGGCGAGCGGCACGCTGCAAAAACTCAACGCCGGCGATAAGCCGAACCCCGGATCGGCGGTGTTGATCCGGGCCAGGGAAGGCGACGACCAGCGGGCGGCCATGCAGGGAGCAATGGCCCTCGCGTCGGCCGGAGCGTCGATCGTGCTGATCGAGGAAACGCCGCAGTGGCGCGGCAACTGGTCGGCGATGTCGTCGCGTATGCCGTCGTTTACGGCATCGCAGGCGAAACCCGCCGTTATGGTCGTGGTTAGTAAGGCCGCGGCGGCCGAGATCGCAAATGCCGCCGAGGGAACGAGATTTGATTTCGGCGGTAAACTCGCCCCGTCCAAGGATCAATACACCTGGAACGCAATGGGCAAGATCTCCGGCTCCGACCCGAAACTCGCGAGTGAGGTCATTCTGCTTACCTCGCATCTCGACCACCTTGGCGTAAGGGACAACGCCCCGGGCGACGATAAGATATTCAATGGGGCAGATGATGATGCGTCCGGCTCGGTCGCGGTGCTCGAACTTGCACGCGTCCTGGCGTCCGGCAAAAGGCCGAAGCGGACCGTATATTTCGTCTGTTTCGGCAGCGAAGAGGCCGGCGGATTCGGCGCTCGGTATTTCGTCGAGAATATGCCCTTCCCGAAAGAAAAATTGGTCGCCAATCTGGAGTTTGAGATGATCGGACGCCCGGACGCAAAGGTGAAGCCTGAGGAACTATGGCTGACCGGCTACGAGCGGTCAAACCTCGGCCCCGAACTCGCAAGGCGCGGTGCCAAGTTGGTGCAGGATCCGCATCCGGAGGAAAATTTCTTCCAGCGATCGGACAATATCCAACTCGCTAGGGCCGGCGTGATCGCACATACGGTTTCGAGCTTCGGGCTGCACACCGACTATCACCGGGCGAGTGACGAGGTGAAAACGATCGACTTTTCGCACATGACGAGAGCGATCAACTCAATGGTCGCTCCCATTCAATGGCTCGTAAACTCGAACTTCGTGCCGGCCTGGGTCGAGGGTAAGCGGCCCTAGCGGGCAAAACGGTATCCGACCAGCGACAGTGGTATGAATGTTACCAGGGCCGCCGCCATAAACCAGACGGGCTGGCCGGGCAGCATAATGAAATTGAGGACACCGCCGATCATCAGCAGTGCCCCGACGATGATCGGCAGTACGACGCCCGTGCTCACTTGACGGCTCATCTTGGTGACGATAAATCCGCCGGCGAAAGAGGCCAGGATATATCCGACCAGAACGACAACATATGCCCTGACCGGACCATTGGCCATATATTCGGCCAACTTCGCCGGGTCTTTCATTACATCGGCAGAGGGCGGTGCGAGTTGAAGCGAATTGAGCATTTCGACGATCATCATCACCGCAAACGCGACGATCATGGCCACGACCAGAGCTAAAATCTTGCGTCCCATATAGGTCCTCCTAATTATCCGGATAGACAAGGTTTACACCCATTCTGCCGATCGAGTCAAGTAAATGGCCGCGAAGGATGGAGCGTCGGCAATACTGCTGAAATAACATATGATCACATACGAGATAACGGCGACTGTTCAACCCGATCTGATCGAGACTTATGAGAGCTATATGATCGACCGCCATATCCCGCATCTTATGGAAACGGGGTGTTTCGCGTCAGCGACATTTTCGCGTAACAGCGGCCGTTACCGGATCAGGTACGAGGCTCACGACCGCGATACCCTGACGACCTACCTGAAGGACCATGCGGCCAGGCTCCGCGATGATTTTGCGGCCCATTTTCCGACCGGTGTCGAACTATCGCGCGATACGTGGGACGTTGTGACAGCGTTTTTTTCGGAATGAACTGATATCCTGTAAAAGATGCTGGTGTTAGGGATCGAGAGTTCGTGTGATGAGACCGCCGCGGCCGTCGTGAATGACGGGCGTGAGATAGTTTCGTCCGTGATCGCATCGCAGATCGAGATGCACAAACCGTGGGGCGGTGTGGTGCCGGAACTCGCCTCCCGCGAGCACCTCGAAAAGATCGACGTCATCGTTAATCAGGCAATGGCCGAAGCGGGAGTAGGTTTTGACTCGATCGACGCTGTAGCTGTAACGCAAGGGCCCGGGCTGATCGGCTCGCTGCTCGTCGGCGTGTGCTACGGCAAATCGCTGGCGTACGGCATCGGTAAGCCCCTGATCGGCGTAAATCATATCGAGGGCCACGTATATTCCGTCGCTTTTGAGAATCCGCCGGTCCAATATCCTGCCCTCGCTCTTATTGTGTCGGGTGGACACACAAATATCTTTTATATTCCCTCCGAAGGTCGATATAAGGTCGCGTCCCGAACCCGTGATGACGCTGCCGGCGAGGCATTTGACAAGGTCGCGAAAATGCTCGGCCTCGGGTATCCCGGCGGTCCTATCATCGAGAGGCTGGCGAATGGCGGCGATCCCAGGAAGATCAGGTTTTCGCCGGCGAAGATCTCAGACGGACGGCCGGACCTCAGCTTTAGCGGGCTCAAGACCGCCGTCGCTAAACATATGCGGGAGCAAAATGTTGTGCCGCAACTGCCCGGCGAAGAGCCGCGGCAGGAGATCATGGATCTCGCGGCGAGCTTTCAATCGACGGTGATACGCTCGCTTGTCGGGACCTTGGAAAAGCTTGCTGTCGAGCTGCGGCCTCGGACATTGATCGTCGCCGGAGGCGTCGCTTGCAATCAGGCCCTGCGCTCGGCCGCCGGGCATGCCGGGTCGACGCTTGGTGTCCCTGTCTATTTTCCATCGAAGCACCTATCGACCGACAACGCGGCTATGATCGCGGCGGCGGGCTTTGCTCATCTGGCGGCAGGGGAAAGGTCTGGTCTCGAAATGACGGCCGATGTCACAATGCGGCTCCAGAACCTGGAAAATGAGGATGCCGACCTGCGGCGGAAAAAGGTCAGATACCGGCTATAATTGTCTTGCGCTGAGTAACGGCAAATCGGTACAATTACGTCAGAGTTTCAAACGGTTTCAACCCACCCGGCAATGTTCCGGTTTTCAGACGCGAACCCGATCTTTCGGATCGATTCAACATCTGAGATTCCCGTCGAAAGAAACGGCTAGAACAACTTTTGCTTAAGGAAAGCCGGCTATTAGAGCCGGCGACGGCTGGATGCCGATCGATCTGGAGAAATAATGAAAAGAACTTTGATCCTGGTGACATTTTTATTTTCGATGGCCGCTGCACTGAGTGTTGTCGGCCAGGGCGTGGCGGCACCATATACGGCGAGACTCTTGCCGTTTTTGCAAGGGCTCAGCCGGCCGATCCTGCTTAGGGGAGCCAAGGATGGTTCAAAGAGGATATTTATCGTCCAGCAGGGCGGGATCATAAAGGTGCTCCAACCCGGGTCGACCGTGCCGACGGATTTCATCAATCTGAGTTCGAAGATCACGATACCCGGCTCGACCGGCGATGAAAGGGGATTGCTCGGACTGACATTCCATCCTCAATTTACGTCTAACGGCAAATTCTACGTTAATTACTCGCAGGTCGGAACCGGAGCGACCGTCATCGCCGAGTACACGACGACGGGCGGGACCGGATCGTCGAATACGGGTGATATCACGACCGAAAAAGTGCTGCTGACGATACCGCAGCCATTTTCGAACCACAACGGGGGAATGGTCGAATTTGGGCCTGACGGCTATATGTACATCGGTATGGGCGACGGTGGATCGGCAAACGATCCCGGAGCCCGGGCGCAAAATCGGTCCGTTCTGCTCGGAAAGCTGCTGAGGATCGACGTCAACGTTCCGCAAGGTTCTCCGAATCCATATCTGATCCCACCGACCAATCCGTTCACAGGGGCCGGAACTGCACGTTGTGACGGAGGCAGCACGACCCAAGGCACGACCTGTCAGGAGCTTTGGACGATCGGGATGCGTAATCCGTGGCGATGGTCGTTTGACCGTACGACGAATGCACTGTGGGTCGCCGACGTCGGACAGGGGTCGGTCGAAGAGGTCGATGTTATCTCAAGCGGCGGCGGCAACTATGGATGGCGGGTCTATGAGGGAACCACGTGTACCAACCTTGACCCCAGCCTTTGCGTGCCCGGTAACTTCACAATGCCGTTGTTCGTTTACAATCACACCGGCGGTCGATGCTCGATAACAGGCGGCTATGTCTATCGCGGTACACAGGGAAGTTTGCCTAATGGAGCGTACACGTTCGGCGACTATTGCACAGGCGAAGTGCTGATGTGGAATAACAATAGCCAGACGTTGCTCCAGGACACGCCCCGAAGCCTCGTCTCATTCGGCGAGGACGAGGACGGCGAGATCTACGCCCTTTTCAACAACGGGCGGATCGATAAGATAACCAGGGCAAAGGCATCGGCCGATCTAGACGGCGACCTTAAGACCGATTTTTCGGTATTTCGTGCCGGTGAAAACAAATGGTACGCGTTTAACTCGTCCAATAGCACCGTCCGGCAGCAATCGTTCGGCCTGGCCGGCGACATTCCGGCGCCCGAGGATTACGATGGCGACAACATATCCGACATCGGCGTATTTCGGCCTGCGAACGGCACGTGGTACTACTTCGCGAGTTCAAGCAATACTATCAGCGGACTTCAATTTGGGGCGAGCGGCGACGTTCCGGCGGCCGGCGACTTTGACGGCGATGCAAAGTCCGATTTTACGGTCTATCGTCCTTCGACAGGTGTTTGGTACACGTACCGGACGAGTGACGGCGGTTATTCGATCAGGCAATTCGGTTTGAACGGCGACATACCTACTGCCGGTGACTATGATGGCGACGGCAAGTACGATGTTGCCGTTTTTCGTCCGTCCAATGGCGTCTGGTATCGCCTCAACAGTACAAACGGCGCATTCTTTGCATTGAATTTCGGCGTCAGTGGCGATACGCCGACGCCCGGCGATTTTGACGGTGACGGAAGGCTTGATATCGCAGTATTTCGCCCGTCGACCGGCGTCTGGTATCGGCTTAACAGTACCGGCGGGGCATTTGCCGCGACCGCCTGGGGAATCTCGACCGATGTTCCTGTAGTCGGTGATTACGACGGCGACGGTATCGAGGATATCGGTGTTTTCCGTCCGTCGACCGGCACGTGGTACGTTCTGCAAAGTTCGAACGGAGCCCTCTTGGCATCACAATTCGGGGCCGCCGGCGACGAACCGGGGCCACGTTACGACGCACCGTAATTCGGTCAGATCAGTGCTTAACGGCGCGGGCCAACGTGATCACGTTCACGAGGCCCGCGCCGTTTTGCTTAAGGGCCTTGGCACAATTGGAGACGGTCGATCCGGACGTTAGTACGTCGTCAACAAGTACGATGTTCTTTCCTGCGATGAGATTTGGCCGAACGACGCGAAAGGCATTGTGGACTGAAAGTTCCCGTGCCTTTTGATCCATGGCTTTGCGGTGGATCGGTGTATGGGTCTTTCTGATCAGCGAATGACAGTCGATCGGGATGCCGGCACATTTTGAAATGATCGTGCCGATGACCTCGGCTTGGTTGAAACCGCGTTCGACCCTACGCCGGTCGGAGAGCGGTACCGGAATGATCAGGTCAATGTTTGCGAACCCTGAGCGATCCCAGGTTGAGATCAACAGGTCGGCGACGCGCGTCGGAATGATAGGTACTGATTTGAGGCTGGCGATCTCCGCCGCGATGGCTCGTTCATAGACGCCGCCGGCGACGGCCCGGTCATAATGATGGTCATCGCACCTTCTGCAGAAAACCTCGATAGCGGCCGCTGAATCACCGAAATATGCACCGCATTTGGCGCACAGCATCTGGGTTCCGTCAAAAAGGCGAGTTTCACGCCAGCACGAAGGACACGCATCACCGTCGTCGATACTCTCGACGGCACGATCACAGGCCCGACATTGTTTTGGATATACTAACGAAAGTAGGGAGTCGCGAACGGCCTTGAACATAGTTCAAGCATTATTCTTCATCCAATAACCCTTTTTCAACCATTTCCTGACATTCCAGGCAATATCTCGCCCAGGGAATAGCCGCCAGGCGTTTCGGATTGATCTCTTTGTCGCAGTTTTGGCAAAGACCGTATTCGTCGTTATCGATCCGCAGCAGAGCCTCGTCGATCAGGGCAAGCTGCTTGCTTTCGTTTTCAGAGACCGCCAACTGGACGTTTTTTGAATAATTGCGAACCGCGAGATCGACCGGATCGGGCGTCTCAGAATCATCGATCGAAAGGTCGCTGCCTTTCAGTTTTGCGACAAGCAACTCACGCTCGGCGAGCAGTTTTTCTTTGATTTCGTCTAAACTCAATTTACTCATTTCTGGTATGGAAACCCCTTGATGATTGTGAACGCTCTATAAAGTTGTTCCAACAGTAGCACACGAGCCATTTCGTGAGTAAATGTTAGAATTGATAACGATAGCACGATATCGGCCCGCTCGGCAACATCAGGCGAAACGCCGTCGGCACCGCCGATAACAAAGGCAACCTCTTTCATGCCGCGATTCTGCCAGTTATCGATTGTCCGGGAAAGTTCGTGCGAGGTCAGAGCTTTTCCGCCAACATCGAGCAGACAGACAAAGGGGGTTTGATTCAACTTATCAAGAATAAGTTTGCCCTCAGTTTCTTTTCCTTCGTGCGGGGCGGTATCCCGCAATTCGATCGTCTCGCATCGCACAAAATGAGAAAGCCGCCGCAGATACTCGTCCTGCAGCGACCGCCAATTTTTGTCCTTGGTCTTTCCGATCCAAACAAAGCGAAATTTCATTGAAACGAGCGGCGTCCGCCGGCGACGATCATAATTCCGAAGGCAGCGTTACCGGGCGGGCATCACGCCACAACCGGGCAAGATCGTAGAATTCGCGGGACTCAGAATTGAAAACGTGGATGATGAAGTCGCCGTAATCAAGCAAGACCCACTCGGCCGCCGAATAGCCCTCAACGCGAACGGGCCGGGCATCCATCTCCTTCTTTAGGCGTTCGCCGATCTCGTCAGCGATGGCCTGGACCTGCCGCTGATTCGTACCACTGGTAATAACGAAGAACTCGGTAAAACTAGCGATATCACGCAGATCCAGGGCGACTATGTCGACGCCCTTTTTGTCGCTAATGCATCGAACGGCGAGTTGCAGTTCGGGGTCGAGTTCGGAAAACGAGGTCGGCGTTGCCGCGATCTCGATCTTTACGCTGTCGTGTTGCAGCGACTTTTCTTGTATTTCTTCCATTAGCTATAAATCTGATATTTTTCGATGTGTTTTGCAACCTCCGGCAGTACCTCGTCGGCCCATGAAGGATCGCCCGTACGTATGCGGTTGCGGATATCCGTGGCCGAAATATCCAAAAACACAGAATCGGTCACGTAGATCAGCCGTGAGGCGTGATCAAGCGAAATAACACTTTCCGGCCTTCCGCGAAGGTCAACGATGCGTCCGCGGATCGCGTCGGTCACATGGTCGAACGAGATCTCGCTGCCTGGCCGGGTCACGACGATGTGGTTTGAAAGCGACAAAACGCTCTCCCATTCGCGCCATGTGGTGATATCCATCCACGAATCTGCTCCCATCACGAAAAAGATCTGCGTGTCGACCAATCGGGCGTTAAGGGTCGTCAGTGTTTCGAAGGTGAACGGCCGCTCGGGTACCTCGATCTCCATTTTTGAGACAGCGATACGGTCATCATGGTCGGTAGCCAGGCATAACATGGCGTAACGATCGTAGGCCGATGTCGCACGCTTTCGCAATTTGTGCGGCGCATGAAAGGCCGGAATGAAGACAAACTCGTCGAGCGAGAACTGCTCGATCAATGCCTCGGCGACCGCCAAATGTCCGTTGTGGACCGGGTCGAATGAGCCTCCGTAAAATGCGATTCGCTTCATTGGTCAAAGGTCGTCAAGAAGATTCAGTTGCCGGTTCCGGCCATTTCGCTTGCTTCTGCGGCCATTTCCCGAAGAACGTCAGATACGGCATTAACTAGTTCTTTGACGCCTGCACCGGTGGCCGACGAGATCGCAAAGAACTGCTTTTTGTCCTTCTTGGCGCGTTTTCGTAATTTCTCGAGTCGTTCTGGTTCGTCGATCGAGTCGATCTTGGTCGCAACCACGATCTGCGGCCGTGAACCAAGATTGACGTCGTATTTTGATAGTTCGCGATTTATGACCTCGTAGTCGCTGATCGGGTCGCGGCCCGACATCGACGAAACGTCGACGAGATGGAGTATGAGTTTCGTGCGTTCGACGTGCCGAAGGAAACGATGCCCGAGGCCGGCCCCGTCGGAAGCACCCTCGATCAAGCCCGGGATGTCGGCGACAACGAATGTGCGAAAGTCACCCATGTCCACAACACCGAGATTTGGCTCAAGCGTGGTGAACGGATAATCGGCGATCTTTGGTTTGGCGGCTGAGATGACGGAGATCAGCGTCGATTTGCCGGCGTTCGGAAATCCGACCAGCCCGACATCGGCGATCAGCTTCAACTCAAGCTGGAGTTCGCACTCGCCGCCCGGACGGCCCATGTAGTGAAATTTAGGGGCCCTTCGCGTCGGTGTCGCGAAGTGGGCGTTGCCCCAGCCGCCCTTTCCACCCTTTGCGGCGAGGTAGCGTTGTCCGGGTTCGGTAAAATCGAACAAAAGCTCGTTCGATTCGGGATCGAACACCTGCGTGCCGACCGGTACCCGGACCACGTGATCCTCGCCGTCCTTTCCAAAACGATTCGAGCCTTCACCATGCTTACCGCGCTCGGCCTTGTGTTCGGGATTAAATCTTAGGTGAAGCAGCGTGTTCAGACCCTCGGTCGATTCGATCCAGACGCTGCCGCCGATACCACCGTCACCGCCGGACGGCCCCCCGCGAGGCACAAACTTTTCGCGCCGAAATGCGGTGACACCGTTGCCGCCGTCGCCTGCCTTAACCCTTATTTTTACGCGGTCTAAAAACATAAGTAACGTTTGATTGTAGGTTTTAAGGCCGCCAAAGGCAAAGACAAGAAAAAAGCGTCACACCGGTTTCCCGTTGCGACGCTTTCTTTTTTTGCCCTTAGGTCCGCCGAAGCTTGCCGTAAGGGTGGTGGTTCTCGCATGTACACGTTCGAACCACCGATTTTGTATCCCGAAGCCGCTCTGCGGGGAGCCCGCTCCGGTCAGCACCCAATTTGTTTTCACTCCTTGCGGCGTTCTCACGCCCGGTGCCGTTAGGTTTTTGTTGTGGTGGCTTTTCCTCCACCGCCGGTTACGTTCCCGGCAACGAGGCTCGCGTGCTTCCTTTCGGTTTTCGCGAGCGGCGTGGCACTCAATGGCTGATCATTTCCACGGAGCGTTACCCGTTTTTATCCGAGCAACTCAGGCTAACCTTTCAGCCAACCCTAGCAAGCCTTTCGGCTTCGGCTCCGGACGTACCAGACAGCGGCTTTCCGCTCCTTCTGTCCTCAAGCAGTTGCGTCACCGCATCCGCTCCACCTTCCGGTGCCGGTCAAAGTGCCCTTGAGCAACCTCGACTGTAATGACATCTTACACCCGAAAAATGGGAAGTCAAGTAGAAAATACTTTAACTATTGCCCTTATTTTACGGGCACTCTGTGGAAAATCTGTGGATAAACACA
>CALDGX010000162.1 GCA_937941715.1 uncultured Chloracidobacterium sp.
AAACTAAAATCGGCGACGGCAAAGATAAAGAGGTTACGCCGCTTTTTGATGGTGAACGCCGAAAAATCGTCCAAATTACGCTACGCAATAAGGCGGTTTTAGATGCTCATAAAGCCGCCGAACCGATTACGATTCAATGTATCGCGGGAGAAGGCAAACTTATTGTCGGTCAAGAAAAAGAAGAAGTAGATCTGCAAAAGGGAGTTCTTATTACGATTGAGCCGAATGTGGTTCACGAAATTAGGGCAACGCCGAAGGTATCAATTTTATTAACTAAATTTAAGGACAAATGAGGAAGCAACGCCATTCGGAGAGCTGTTATAAGTTCTGGAACATGACCGAGATCATATTTGCCTCTGTAAACATCGGCGACAATTATGTTGGAGTATACATTTGGAGGATGAATTAATGATCAGTGTTCAAGGTAAGACAGTTCGCGAAATAGCACTTGAGATGCCGTTGACGACCCGCGTCTTTGAGGAATTCAAGATCGACTATTGTTGTCATGGAGATACGCCGTTCGACGACGCCTGTCGAAACGTCGGGGCGAGTCCGGAAATAGTCAAGGAGAAGATCGACGGCGTCCTGGATGGATCAACAAATAGTGATCAAGAATCGTTCTCCAAAATGGACTTGAGCGATCTCGTCGATCATATTTTGGATAAACATCACGTCTATACACGCGACGAAATGAGCCATTTGACACCGTTGATGGCCAAGGTCGCCAGCCGTCACGGTGATCACAATCCATATCTCCTTGAGTTAAAAGAGCTTTTTCAGGCACTCTGTGATGATCTGGATCCTCACATGGTGAAAGAAGAAATGGTTCTTTTCCCATACATACAAAAACTGGAGCATAGTTATTCGAATCATCTGAACGTTTCGTTTCCGCCATTCGGAACGGTTCAGCATCCGGTAAATATGATGAACATCGAGCATGAAGAAGTCGGGGAACTACTTGTTAAAATGCGTCGAGTTACGAATGACTACACTCTGCCGGCGGAGGCGTGCCCGAGTTTCACCGCTCTTTATCACAGGCTCGGGGAATTTGAGCGTGATCTGCACCAGCATATTCACCTTGAGAACAACCTGCTCTTTCCACGTGCTATCGAACTCGAACAAAAGGCTCGAGCCTAAGTTCGCTCGGAATGAACCAAAGTATGTCGACTGCCGCACCGATAACAGCACCAATTAGAGTTGTTCGAGTGCGGCAAGTCGCTCTTCCGGTCGAACACGGTGGATGGGCATTTTTGCTCGAACCCCTAATTGCCGGTCTGGCGATCGCGTATTCAACCGGAGCTCCTTGGATCGCCTGTCTTACTATCGGTGCGTTTCTCACACGGCAACCGCTAAAGGTCCTGATCGCCGACCGCTTTGGAATGCGAAACAGGGAGCGTGCGAGCCTGGCCTTTCGATTTTTGCTTTGCTACGGTGCGATATTATCTATTGGACTTGCTGGTACGCT
>CALDGX010000163.1 GCA_937941715.1 uncultured Chloracidobacterium sp.
AGCTTTGCTTTTTACAACACCCGCGAAGATGTCGATAAGCTCGCCGATGCGATCCAAAAAGTCATCGAAGTATTTGCCTGACAGCTAACGAGCTTTTTTGGCGCGGATTGTGAGGTTGGTCACATCGTATGGATCAAGATTGAGTGATAATCCGGATATGTATTCAGATCTCTACATTGCACAACACGCCAACCTTCGTCCCGTTTCTGAGATTGCCGAACAGCTTGGCCTCGGGCCTGATGATTTCGATATCTACGGCAGCCCATATATCGCCAAGCTTCGGCTCGACGTCCTTGACCGCATAAAAGACCGGCCCAACGGTAAGTACATCGACATTTCGGCGATCACCCCGACGCCGCTCGGCGAGGGCAAATCGACCACGCTGATCGGACTCGGCGAAGCAATGAAGCACCTGGGCAAACGCTCAGTCGTCAGCCTGCGTCAGCCGTCACAGGGGCCGACATTCGGCATTAAGGGCGGGGCCGCCGGCGGCGGTTATGCCCAGGTCGTGCCGATGGAGACGTTCAACCTCAATCTGACCGGCGACATTCACGCTGTCACGGCGGCCAATAACCTGTTGGCCGCAATGATCGACAACAAGCTTCTCCGCGGCAATCCGCTCAATATCAATCCGCACAGCATCACATGGAAACGCGTGGTCGATACCAATGATCGAGCTCTGAGAAAGATAATTGTCGGGCTCGGCGGCCGCATGGAAGGCGGCATCCCGCGCGAAACGGGTTTTGACATCACGGTCGCGTCCGAGGTCATGGCGATACTTGCGCTGACCACGTCGCTCAAGGATATGCGCGAACGGTTTGGCCGGATCGTCGTCGGTTTGACGCACGATAAAAAACCGGTCACCGCCGAGGAGATCGGTGCCGCCGGTGCGATGACCGTCCTGATGCGCGATGCCATCCGCCCGACGATAATGCAGACGCTCGAGAACACGCCGGCGCTTGTGCACGCCGGGCCGTTTGCCAACGTCGCCCACGGCAACAGCAGTATTTTAGCGGACCTGATCGGAATAAAGACCGCCGATTACCTGATGACCGAATCAGGATTTGGTGCGGACATCGGCGCTGAGAAATTCTTTAATATCAAGTGCCGTTACAGTGGCCTCGTTCCCGACGCCTGTGTGATCGTCGCCACGATCCGAGCGTTGAAATCGCACAGCGGCAAATACAAGATCGTCGCCGGCAAACCGCTGCCGCCGGAAATGCTCGAAAACAATGTCGCCGACGTCGAGGCCGGCGCAGCCAACCTCAGAAAGCAGATCGAAAATGTCCGGCTTCACGGCGTCACGCCGGTTGTCGCCATCAACGCGTTTGCGACCGATCACGCGGACGAGATCGAAGCCGTGAAGCGCATCGCGATCGAATCAGGAGCGCTCGGGGCGGCAGTGTCGACCCACTGGGCAGACGGCGGAAAGGGGGCGATGGCATTGGCCGAAATGGTGATCGACGCAGCCGATCAACCAAGCGAATTCAAGTTTCTGTACGACCTCGACCAACCGATCAAGGCCAAGATCGAAACGATCGCGAAAAAGATCTATGGCGCCGAGGACGTCTATTTTGAACCCTTCGCCGATCAGCAGATCGCCTCATACGAGGCGAATGGGTTCGGCAATTTGCCCATTTGTATGGCAAAAACACACCTGAGCCTTAGTCACGACCCGAAACTTAAGGGTGCCCCGAGCGGATTCACGTTACCGATCCGCGAGGTTCGGGCAAGCGTCGGTGCCGGTTTCATTTACCCGATATGCGGTGATATGCGTACGATGCCGGCTCTACCCGAACATCCTGCTGCCGAAAAGGTCGATATTGATGCCGATGGCAACATTGTCGGGTTGTTTTAACTAGGCTATGCGGTTCGGGCGTAATAAAATATAGCTATGTCCGAATTGAGCGACCTGTATCAGGAAGTAATTTTAGAGCACAACAAAAATCCGCGAAATTTTCGCGAGATCGAGGATGCTGACCAAACGGCCGATGGCAAGAACCCCCTGTGTGGCGATGCCTTGCGTGTTTATGTCGCAATGGACGGCGACAAGATCGCCGATGTAGCCTTTAAGGGCTCAGGCTGCGCAATTTCAAAGGCCTCAGCGTCGATGATGACCCAGGCTGTTAAAGGCAAGACACGCGAAGAGGCGGAGGTCCTCTTTAACGAGTTCCACGAAATGGTGACCGGCGGCCTCGATGCCGAGAACGAGGAGAATAGCCTCGGAAAACTTAAGATATTCGCCGGCGTTCTCGAGTTTCCCGCACGGGTAAAATGCGCATCGTTGAGCTGGCACACTCTTCATGCCGCGCTCTCGGGCGACGATGCCGTCTCGACCGAATGACGACCGGCGACATCAATTCGCGGCAGGATATTGAACGACTGGTGGATCATTTCTACTCGGTCGCTATGAGCGATACCGTCATCGGACACCATTTTGCGGCGATGGATATGGCGGCACACGCGCCCGTGATGTGTGATTTCTGGGAAAAAGCGATCTTCGGTCGACCTGTATATTTTGGAAACCCATTGATCGTCCACCAGACGTTGGACGCCAAGGTTCGAATGGAACCGGGTCATTTTGTCCGATGGGTCGAGATATTTGTTGAGGCCGTCGACGGTTTGTTTTCCGGCGAAAATGCTGATCGAGCAAAACTTCGGGCCCGAATGGTCGCCGACAGTATCAATCAACGTCTGAACGAGGAACATCGTCTGACCGAATTAGATATTCACGGGCGAGCGTACTAAACTCGTCGATCTGCCGCCTGATCCAATCGTCGTCGAAATCCAATTCCGAAGCCATTATCGCTGCAACGCGGGGTGCCATTTCGATGGCGGCCCGGGCGTCAAGGAAAAGTGCTCGTGTCCGCCGGGCAAGTACGTCCTCGACCGACCTCGCCATTTCGGTCCGCACCGCCCTGATCACGTCATTTTCGGTGTGATCCAATTTTTGGTGAAGTCGACGCCCGCCCAACGAACCGGCGTCATAGTGAATTGCGATAGTTTCGGTAACGCATTCGCGCTCCGCCAGTCCGCCGACCTTTATCGCTTTGTGGATCGCGTCCTCGGCCATTCGCCGGTACGTCGTCCACTTTCCGCCGGTCACGGTTATAAGTCCCGCGGCATCGACGAAAATATCATGGCTTCGCGCAATCGACGATGTCTTTTCCTTTCCGGCGTTTGCGATCAGCGGCCGTATTCCGGCGAAGACACTCAACACATCGTCGACGGTCGGCTTGCCGGACAAATATTTCGAAGCATTTTCGATCAGGAATTCGATCTCGGACGCAAGTGCTCGCGGCTCAAGCTCGGCCTTGTCAACCAGCGTGTCCGTGGTGCCTATCAACGTCTGTCCGTACCAAGGAATGCAGAACAGCACCCTGCCGTCATTCGTTTTCGGGATCATTATCGATGTCTGCGAACCCAGAAACCGGCCATCAACGACGATATGAATACCCTGAGCAAACTTCAGGAGCGGCTTGGCCGAAGCGTCGGTCATTTTCCTGACCGGATCGGTGAATACACCGGTGGCGTTGATGACCGTGCGGGCACTGACCGAAACCTCGGTTCCGGTCTCGACGTCGATGAATGACACTCCGTTCACGCGGCCTGAAGAGTCGCGGGTGATACCGGAGACCTTCGCATAATTGAGGAGAACTGCCCCGTGGGTCGCAGCGGTCTGGACAAGCCCGATGAGCAATCTCGTGTCATCAAATCGGCCGTCGTAGTAGACCACCCCGCCCGAGAGGCCCTTCGTGACCGCGGTCGGCGCAAGTTCGATCGCCTCGGCCCGCGAAACGACCCGCGAACGCGTCACCGCATAACGTCCGGACAGCATATCGTACAGCTTCATTCCGACGCCATAAAACAATTTGTCCAGAACACTGTAACAAGGGATCAGAAACTGCTGCTCGCTGACCAGATCAGGGGCATTCTTAAGAAGGGTCCCTCGTTCGCGAAGCGCTTCGCGGACCAGCGAAATGTCGCCCTGTCTTAAATATCTGACGCCGCCATGAACGAGCTTTGTACTTCGGCTTGATGTTCCTTTTCCAAAATCGTGCTGTTCGAGCAGCAGGACTGACAATCCGCGGGTCGCCGCATCGACCGCGCAGCCGACACCGGTGGCTCCGCCGCCAATAATGACAACGTCCCACGGGCCGGGATTTTCGCCGATGGCGGCTGTGACCTTTTCTCTTTTCATCGGGCCGGGACCAACCGAATAAAGTTTAGCAGACCGCCGGCGGCTTGGCTCATTTTGGCAACGGACACGCGTTCCTTGCCAACAGGCCAGTTTCCCGCGACAATGTGTCGGTATGGATCACAAAGGCACTTCCGGCTCGGGACTATGGGCAGATATTAAGGAAGACAAATACGTCGCCGCAACCTATTTGCTGATAGTCATAGCGGCCGTGGTGATCCTGCAGATACAGGGCCGTGTATGGTGGTGTCAGGCCGGCGATATCACACCCTGGTCGTGGAACATTTGGTCAACGCACAATTCCCAGCACATCATCGACCCGTATTCGTTCACGCATGTTCTGCACGGCGTCTTGGAATTCTGGTTGATCGGGCTCGTCTTTAGTCGAATGCCGATGGTTTGGCGTCTCGCTCTCGCGGTATTCATTGAAAGCACGTGGGAGGTGGCCGAAAACTCAGCAACGGTGATCGAGCGATACCGTTCTGCTACGATATCGCTCGATTATTTCGGCGACTCGATCATCAACTCCGTCGCCGACATCGCCTGTTGCTCATTAGGATTTCTGATCGCCTACAAACTCCGGTTCTGGCGCTCGCTGGCGTTGTTCGTCATCACCGAGATCCTGTTGATCGTATTCATAAGGGACAGCCTGATCATAAACATCATAATGCTGCTGTTTCCCGTCGAAGCGATCAGATCATGGCAGATGGTCCATTAACGCTCACCTCTGGCTGCCTCAACCTGAGTCTCGAGATCGACTGCCAGTTTGCGTGAACCGGGCTGGTCAAAAGTTTCCATCCATCGAAGTGTTTCATCCAGCACTCGACGCTGATACTCACTCCAATTGGGTTTGCCCGCGACCGAACCGAGATCACCTTGGTAATACGCAGTTCTGGGCGGACGAACCTTATCGGTGATCTTAGGATCGACCGAGATGTTGATGGTCGGAATACCACTTTGCTCGATGGCCCGAGCCAAAATACCAAGGGTCTGGTGGCAAAGCCGGGACGCCGGTATCAATAAAACGGCCTGTACGTTGTAGTATTTGATCCGTTCAACCAGATCCGGTGCGAGGATTTTCGCCACAGCAACGGCATCGGGAATGTGGCTGCTCACGCTCCACCACGCACTGTTAAGGCTGCCGAGCACTGAATTGTCCTGATACTCGACCAAGCGGTCGATTGGAATAAGTGAATTTCTATCGTCAGTAACCGCCTTCGGATCATAACCCTTTGCCGCGTAACGCAGGTCTGAAGCGTCAACCTCGATCGGTATCTCGCGAAACGTTGTATCGCCCCCCTTGGACGAGAGATCGAATGATTCCGTACCATCGATGTAGGCGCCGGCCGACGATACTAGCCCGAGATTCAACATAGGCAGAGCACGCCTGACGGGGGTAAAGGGGGCATGAACATTCTCGACCCAGGGATAGCCATTAAGATCGTCATTCGAATTCCACCGGCCGAAGCGTGACGCGAACTCACCCGATTTTTCTATCAGTTCCATATAGTTTATATCTTAAACTCTTTCTGAAAATCATATACATTGGACTCAGCTGTTTTTACGGGCCCAAATTTCCTGTTAGCGATCACAAAGAACGTGATCAATGCGGCGATCATGCCGGCAAATAATACCCAAACCGAATATTCGTGAAGGACATTGAACTGAATTCTCAATGGATCATCTACCGGGACGTCATCTATCGGCCGACCGAGCTGCAGCCGAATCGAAGATAACCAAAAACCGATGACAAATTGACCGATCGCACACGCGGACGCAAGCACCAACAGCAGAAAACGCTCGACCCACAGCCACAAACGGCTGATTCGAGCGTTCGCGATCAGCGAGGTCGCGATCATTACCAGCGAGATGGCCAGCCCCGAATAATTCAATATTGCGAGCGTTCGATTGACCACACTACCGGCCATTTCACGAGAAGGCAGAACGGCGAAGGCGCTCTGGGCGACGCCTATAAAGAAGACGGCGGCACCAAGCCAGATCGCCAAAATCAAAAGCCTAATATCCGAGAAGAACTTCATTGAAAAGACGTGACCGCAAGCCTGTATTATCTAGCTTTTTGCGTAAAAGGGCAAAGCACGTCGCCGCGGCCTATCGATCAAATCGCATAAGCCCGGTCAACTGGCCGATACAGAGCGCGATAAACCTCGGGTTGAGCACCAGATATCGGTACCACAATCGCTTAGGTTCTTGTGTGAGCCGAAACAGCCATTCCAGTCCAAGGCGCCCGAGCCATGGCGGACACTCGCGCACATTCCCGGCAAAAAAATCAAACGATGCACCAACGCCGAGCATGACGGAACTCACACGATCCTTGTGATCATACATCCAATTTTCTTGTTTCGGGCACCCCAACCCCATAAACAGTAGGTCCGGTCTGAGACGGCCCAGTTCATCAACGATCGCGGCATCTTCCTCTTCAGACAACGGTCGAAACGGCGGTGAATATGCGTAAACCACCTTTAGTCCCTCAAACTCGTCTGCCGCCCGCCGCTTGATCGCATCGATAACCTCAGGTGCTCCGCCATAGAAACCCACAGTCAGGCCATTTTCCCGAGCATATTTGCACAACGAGATCATTAGGTCGTTTGCCCGCACCCGCGACGCGCCTTTGTTCCCCTGGATCCGCTGCATCCATACCAGCGGCATACCATCGGTCACAATTATGTCCGCACCGTTCACTTTTTCGCCAAACTCCGGGCGATCGTACGATTCCATGACCATATGTACGGTCGAAAAGCATACATAAGAACCACGGCCGCTGCGAACAAGCCGGTGGATCTTGCTGATCAGCGAATCGTGTTCGCAGACATCCGGAAACAGGCTGATCACCCTTAGTTCTTTTTGTTTTCGTTCGATCGAGTTCATTTTATCTCTTTGCCCCGGCCCGGTCGTAGATCGATTCGAGATCCGCAAGATAGCGGTCGATCGCAAATTTTTCCTGTATCGTTTTCTTTGCAGCGGCACCTACGGCAGGCCACTCATTTCGATGTTCGATCACTGTCGCGAGTTTTTCGGCAAGTGCATCGACATCGCCGGCCGGAACAATATACCCATTATATCCGCTATCGATAACAGCCGAGATCGAGGCGTTGTCAGATGCAATGACAATACAGCCGCAGGCCATTGCCTCCAGCAGTGCCATCGGCATACCTTCACCGTAGATCGACGGCAATACAAAAATATCCGACGACGCGAGCGCCGCCCACTTTTCATTACCCGCTACGA
The DNA here is from genome assembly GCA_937941715.1 of uncultured Chloracidobacterium sp. GTDB lineage: Bacteria > Acidobacteriota > Blastocatellia > Pyrinomonadales > Pyrinomonadaceae > OLB17. Next base: position 7,445 of record CALDGX010000163.1, read on the forward strand.
CACCCCGATACTCAAATGATCGGCCCAATAGTTCATTCATTTTATCAATGAACCGATCTTTTTCGGGGCCATCGCCGTAACATCGCAATATGAACTTGCCGCCGGCACCATGCAGTTTACCGCAGGCATCGGCGAGTTCGCGGACCCCCTTCGATTCGTGAAGTCTGCCTAAGAATACGACGACCGGCGTCTCGTTCGAGCTAACGCGCGCGGGAACATTTGCCGTATCGATTGCGTTCGGAAGCACCGTGATATCGACCTCCGACCAGCGGCGTAAAAGAGAGGCCTTTTCGATCTCGCTCAAAACCACTACGGCGGCAGAACGTCGCAGCATTATCCCGATAGCTCGATAGATCAACTTTCCCGCCGCACCGTTCATAAGGTACTTTCCGCCATGTATGGCAAGCACGATCGGGCGGCCCGAGACGACTCCGATCAGCAACAGGGTCAAATCGCGCCAGATCGAAAGGTCCGTCAATGCCGTATTTATGTGGATCACATCTGGCCGTGACCGAATGACGGTCGTCAGGAAGCTGATCGGCAACGCCAACTGTTTGATCAGCCATCGCGGGCCCTTTCGTTCACGATCGGCGCTTCCCGCAATAAAGTGTGTGTACCGTGATGGCCGAGACTCGACGATCTGCCGAACCACGGTCGAGATGCCGCTGACATTGCGTGATTCTTCAAGGTCTGGGGCAGTGATGAGAATATTCATTGAGCAATCGAAAGAATATACCAATCAAGTTGATATGTCAGCAATCGCCTGTCCGCGGCATTTGCATACGCGCGGCCAAAAGCTTAAAAAGTAAGTGGCGATCCGACCTCCGCCTATACCGATGTCTAACGCTGCACCGGAAATTCCGAAGAATGTTATGCCGACCTGGGTTATGCCGGTCGTAAAGTTGGGCGCGGTTGCGATCGACGCGATGCTGGCGACGTTTAGCTTCTTGGCTGCGTTTTACGTTCGCGAAGGAGATCCTATAATTGCGCCGGGGTCATGGTCGTGGTCGCCGGAGTTTGCTCCTTATTCAGGAATATTGATGTTCGCCGTGCCGGCGCGTCTGGTGATGCTTATCTATCAGCGTGCCTATCGGTTTGACGGCGCGTTCTCTTACTCAGCTGAAGCAATACGATTTATGAAAGCGGCAACGGTGAGTTCACTGTTGACCATTGCATGGGCGTTTCTGTTTCGCGGCGGTTTCGCCTACCGCGAGTTCTCTTACTCTCGAAGTATTTTTATTGCCGACTTCGTTATTTCGCTGTTTTTGATCGGCGGCTTTCATTTCGCGATCAGGCGAATACAAGCCTCGCTTCGCGAACGCGGTATCAACCTGATCCCGACGATGATCGTCGGCACTTCAAACGAAGCCGTTCAGACCGTCCGCGAACTCACCGACCGAAAATATCTCGGGTATAAGGTGATCGGCCTTGTCGCCACCGGCGACAAGTTGTCTGCACCAAGCGGCCTCGCCGGGGTGATCGAGATTCCGGTCGTGGGCCACGTCGACGACCTCAACGAACAGATCGTCAAATATAAGATCCAAGAGGTCATAATTACCGACGATAGTTTCTCAGGTGACCGCCTGTTTGAGGCAATGATGAAACTCGGCCGGCACCAGCGCGTTGAGTTTCGGTTTGCACCCAACCTTTTCAACGTTCTTCCGCAAAAGACGAGCGTGGATCAGATCGGCGTGTTGCCGATGGTTAGGCTCTTTCGGGAACCGCTGACGGATGTGCAGCGATTTACCAAGCGTCTTTCGGATATCATTCTGGCGATCGCGGCCGGCATTGTGACGCTTCCGATCTGGCTGGCGGCGGCGATCCTCGTCCGGATCGACTCCAAAGGGCCGCTCATCTACCGGCAGGAGCGGGTTGGAATGGATGGCCGCGTGTTTTTGTGTCTCAAGTTTCGTTCGATGAAAATCGACGCCGATGACGCAATTCATAGAGAAGCTTATCGCAGGAACATTATTGGCGATGCCGGGGCAAATGCCGGTGACGAGGCGTCGCCTGTTTACGGCAAAGTAAAAGACGATCCGCGGGTCACACGGGTCGGGAAATTTCTTCGGCGAACAAGCATTGACGAACTGCCTCAGCTACTGAATGTGCTTCGCGGCGAAATGAGCATCGTGGGGCCGCGGCCGCCGATCCCGTACGAGGTCGAAGAGTACGATATTTGGCACCGTAAGCGGCTGGATATGAAACCCGGCATCACCGGCCTCTGGCAGGTGTCGGGCCGCAATCGCCTCACATTTGACGAGATGGTCAAGATCGATCTTTATTATATTGAAAACTGGTCGCTGCTGCTCGACGCCAAAATAATACTACTCACTATTCCCGCGGTGTTTCGCGGCGACGGAGCACGATGAATCTTGCAAATGCATTGGCAGCCGCGGCTGACCGCCTTGCCTCAAGCGGTATACCCGAACCGCGCCGCGAGGCTTCGTCGCTGATCGCCAACGCGATTGACCGAGACCGCGTATTCCTTATTGCCCACCCCGAGTATGTTCTGACTGAACGAGAGGCCGCTGCAGTTGACGAATTCATCACGCGCCGCTCGGCTCGCGAACCATTTCAATATATCGTCGGCCGACAGGAATTTTACGCTCTCGATTTCTTGGTCAATTCATCGGTCCTGGTCCCGCGGCCCGAGACCGAGCTGCTCGTTCAGCGAGCCATAGATGATCTGCGTATGATCGATGAACCCCGATTTTGCGAGATCGGTGTCGGTTCTGGCTGCATATCGATATCCGTGCTCAAGAACGTTCCGACCGCGACCGCGATCGCTGCAGACATTTCCGACGCAGCTCTGGCGATCGCCGAGGCAAACGCACGAAGGCATAACGTGCTCGATCGACTCGAGTTGATTCGGTCTGATCTCTTCGATGATCTGCCTCTCGGCCCCTATCACGCCATACTTTCAAATCCGCCGTATATTCCGGCAGATGAAATTGCGGGCCTGCAGCCGGAAGTTCGCGATTTTGAACCCACGACCGCACTCACCGACGGTAGTTCCGGCATTGAGGTCGTACGAAAGATCATTCATGGTGCACCGAATTGCTTGCTCGAAGGCGGTCTTCTGATACTCGAGATCGGTGCCGGGCAGTTTGAAAGCGTGGACAGGATATTTGATCGTAATGTCTGGCGTTCGGTAGACGTGCTTTTGGACCTTCAGCAAATACCAAGAACGGTTATCGCGATCAAAAAATGATTTCGCTAATTGTATAATTTTACTTGCCTTTAATAGCGAAGTGGCGTTAAGATGAGGGTGAATTCCACACGACGTTTGACATGGTCCGGGCTGCGTTCGAAGTAGCGAGGTTTTTTGTAGTTATGTCCGATTGCTTGAGCAGTCAAACTTCGAAAGATCCTGCCCTATTTTTTGATCGGAGGTGACGTTTATGCTGAACGGTATTTTGGCGGTTTTATCGGCTGTAATCGCGGGGTTTTCATTCTATCAGTACACAAAGAGTGGAGACAATAAGCTTTACTTAGTGGTGTCGATCATTTTTCTGATCGCGTTTCTCGGACTTGGAGCCATGTTCCTCTCAGGTCGTGTAAACAAGACCGAAGATATCCATATCACTGAATAGCAAGTAATTTATCTCCGGCCTACTCGATGTTGCCTTCCGGATGATAGTGGGGATGTATTTTGCTTTTGGGGCGGTTTCGATCTTATCGTAAGATCTGCCGCCCTTTTTAGTGGACTTTGGGGCCAGGATAATCGACGGCTTAATGTTGACAAAATTGTAAGGATTTATCATCCTTATAGTTTCAGCTCGTTCTTCGGGCTCCATTAATTCGATGCCAAAGATCGCAGACATACAGGAAACTCCAAACCCCAATGCCGTGAAGTTCATCTTGAAGGAACCGGTCTCGCACGGCACGTCACATTCATTCAAGTCGGCCGAGTCGGCCGGGGATGACAAGTTCGCCAGCTCTATTTTTGAGGTGGGATCGGTAGTTTCTGTATTTTACATGGACAAAATGGTCACGGTCGAAAAGACCGATGACGCCGAGTGGGACGAGATCCTGCCCGAACTCGCGGTCCCGATCCGGGCGGCCGACCCGGTAGCATCATCCGCAGGCAAAGGTGCGGCGGCTATGGTCGGCGGCGCTATCGCGGCAGCCGCAAGTGATGATCCAAAGCTGGGCGAGATCAACGCACTTCTCGACGAACGTATTCGCCCGTATCTTGCAGGTGACGGAGGATGGCTCGAGGTTCTCGAATTGGAAAACAATATCCTTAAGATCCGTTACGAAGGTGCGTGCGGAAGCTGTCCCAGCTCCCTGACCGGCACCCTGATGGCCATCGAGAACATGATCAAGGAAGAGATCGATCCGGCCATAACCGTCGTGGCGACCTAGCTCGGCAAATAACTCCGACAAATTTCTTATTTTGTTGATTCAAAAGAAATTCTTGACATAATTCTCTCAAATTCGTCATAATTTCAGTGTTGACGGTTTGCGCCCGTCTCCGCTTCGACCACAACAACATTATCTGCTCAGATCTACTGACCTTTAACATCCCGATTTTATAATCGTTGCCAGTTTATGGAGGAAAGACCAAGTGAATAGCGAAGAACTCGAACAAAGTCTGAGGGCCGAATTTGAGAATTATCTCAAACAGGTCGTCGCGGGAATGCGCGAGGACGTCACGGAATTTCAGATCAAGATAGAGACCGAGTTTGAAAAGCACAAATCCCACATTGATGAAGCTTTCAAGGGTTTTTCTGCTCGATTTGACTCCGAAGCTGCTTTTGACGAAGCGTTTCGCGAGTCGGTCGTTGAACATCTCCGTCTGGCTAGAGATGAGGGAGCCAAGATCACCGCAACGGCGATCGCCGAGGCGGAAGAAATGGAACGGCTCTCTACCCCGGAATTTAACCTCTCGGATATCAAGGAAGCAGTCAACGACATCAGCAGCAAGGACTCGCAGTCTGCGATCCTGAAATCTCTGATCCAGCATGCTGCAACCCATACGCCGCGCGGAGCGTTTTTTATTATTAAGAACGATCATTTCGTTGGGTGGAAAGTTTTCGGAAAAGAAGCCGGTGACGGTGAGACCGCGGTTCGCGATATTCACTTCCCCGTATCGGCCGATTCGATCCTTGGACGTTCAGTACGGGATCAGTCGATCGCAGAGGGTTCGTTCGGTACATATTCTCAGGACGGTTCGTTCCTTGAGCCGCTCGAGTTCGGCCAACCGGACCGGATGTACGCGATTCCGCTAGTCGCACGAGGTCGAGGTGTTGCTGTCCTTTACGCCGATTACGGACATGAGGGGGTCGCGGTCAATACCGACGCGCTTGAAATGCTCGTGCGCGTTGCCGGACTGACGGTCGAGATGCTTGCGTCGGCCAAGGCGGCTCGATACGGTGCAGATACGGCATCGACCGAGGACCTGCACGAAGACAGTTCGATGAGCGAATCTCTCCACCATGAAGGCTCATTTGATAGTGCTACGCCTGTCGCATCGTCGATTTCGGGATCATTTGACGCTCAGTATGGTCATGCCGAAAGCAAAATGGAAAGCC
>CALDGX010000164.1 GCA_937941715.1 uncultured Chloracidobacterium sp.
ACAACCGATGGCGATGGCGATCGCCTGCCGTTATCAAAAGCTGCTGCCGTCCGAGGTGCTCAACGCCGCGACGATAAACGCCGCATTTGCGATCGGCCTCGGCGAAACGCACGGCTCGCTTTCGGTCGGAAAGAACGCTGACCTCGTGATACTAGACTGCGGCGACCACCGGCAGCTCGCATACGAATTTGGCGGAGATCAGGTCAGAAATGTCATCAAGAACGGAGCTGTCTGCTATTGACCGCCGAGGAATTTACTAAAATGCTCGCCGACATGGCGACCGGTTGGACCTGCCGCGACTATGACCGCGTCGCCGCCAATTTTGCCGAAACACTCGTCTATACTGACGGCGTCAATTACGGTTTTGGTGACAGGGAGTCACTGCTGGCGTTTTTTCGGGACGACGGCGGGCTGCCGCAGTCGTGCCGGTTTCACAACATTATCTTTGATGAGTCGCGGCAAATGGGCTGCGCGGAATATACTTATTCGGGGAGTTTCACATATCACGGCACCGTTTGGATCGGGCTCGGCGACGAAAAGATCGTTGAGTGGCGCGAGTACCAGTACCGGGCCGGTGTGAGTTGGGAAGAATTTTGGAAAACAAAGGACCGATAGTTATTGACGGCGAAAGCCTGACCTTCGAACAGGTCGTAGCAGTCGCTTACGGGCGTCCGGGCGAACCGCGTGTGGTGTTGTCCGACAGTGCCAGGGCAAACGTGGCCCGCAGTGCCGCCGCCGTTCAGACGCTGCTTGACCGGGGTGAGATAGCATACGGCATCACGACCGGTTTCGGTGCTTTCAAAGACAAGATCATCAGCCGCGAAGAGGTCGAGACTCTACAGCGAAATATCGTTGTCAGCCACGCTGTTGGCGTCGGCGAGTGCTTTGACACGGCGGCGGTTCGGGCGATCATGCTGATCCGCGCCAATACGCTGGCCCGCGGCTTTTCGGGTATTCGGCTCTCCACACTCGAACTCATCCTCGAGTGCCTCAATCGCGGCGTGCATCCGCAGATACCCGAAAAGGGAAGTCTGGGAGCGAGCGGCGACCTTGCACCGCTGGCCCATTTTGCGTGCGTGCTGATCGGCGAGGGCGTCGCCGAGATCGGCGGCGAGATCGTTTCGGGCGGCGAAGCCATGGCCCGTGCCGGGCTCGAACCGGTCGTTCTGGCGGCTAAAGAGGGGTTGGCGTTGACCAACGGCACGACGGTCATGACCGCGGTCGGCCTGCTCGAAACGCACAAGGCAAAACACCTTGCAGCGATGGCCGACATTGCGGGTTGCCTGAGCCTCGAGGCGCTTCACGGCACGCTGTCGGCGTTTGACGAACGCATTCACGCCCTGCGTCCGCACCCACGGCAGATCGAATGTGCAAAAAATCTCCGGGCTCTGCTTGAGGAAAGCGAGTTCGTGCGTGATTTTGACCCGGCAAACGTCCAGGATGCCTATACGCTGCGTTGTATGCCGCAGGTCCACGGTGCATGCCGCGACGCGGTCGCCTATGCCGAGTGGTTGATCAAGATCGAACTGAACGCTGTCACCGACAACCCTCTGATCTTCATCGACGACGAGTCCGGCCGGATCGACGTCGTGAGCGGAGGTAATTTTCATGGCGAACCGCTCGCACTCGCCTTTGATTATTTGACGATCGCGCTTTCCGAACTTGGAAATATTTCCGAACGGCGGATCATGCGCCTTACGGACGAATCGTCGAACGCCCATGTGCTGCCGGCATTTTTGACGGAGCACGGCGGCCTCAATTCCGGGTTTATGATCGTCCAGTATACTGCTGCCGCACTTTGTACCGAAAACAAGGTACTTGCCCACCCTGCGAGCGTCGATACGATCCCGAGCTCGGCCAATGTCGAAGATCACGTTTCGATGGGGGCAACCTCGGCGTTGAAACTTCGCGTCGTAGCAAAGAATCTCGAGACGATACTTGGCCTCGAGGCTTTTTGTGCCGCACAGGGTGTCGATCTCCGGAAAAAGGTGCTCGGCGGCGGCCGGCAGCTTGGCAAGGGAACGAGGGCGCTGTACGATTCGCTAAGAAGCCGGATACCTTTTATCGAAAAGGATCAATATATGAAGCCGCACATCGACGCGGCATGCGAGGTCGTGGCCGGCCACCAACTGGAAAATTAATAGATTATGCGTTCAATCAGATTCATGGCATTCCTGGCGATCCTTATTTTTGCGGGCTGTTGGTCGATAGACTCAAAGGCCGGCAATAGTCGCGCCGAAACCCCGGTAGAACGGCCGTCGGGCACGCCGACGCCTCGAGTTTCGCCGACGCCGAACGCAACCCCGACCATGTCACAACAGAAAAAGAGCGGCGGCTTTATGGCACAATTGCCGGCGGATTTCGAACAGCCGACCGATGACGCCGGCAGGTTGCTGCTGCGGGAGTACGGCGCGGTCTTTGTTGCCGGTAATGGTGCTGTCGCCCCGAAAAAAGTGGTGTTCAAGGACGAAGCCGACGTCCGGGCGTTTCAGGCTTCCGCCCCGCAATCGACCGAGACGGTCGGCGGCATCTCGTTAACGCTTCAAACGCCCGCCATGAACGCGTTAAAGGAGGCGATTGCCGAGGCGCGTGCTTCCGGCCTGGCGATCGGGCCTCGCGGAGCCGATTCGGCAAAGCGCGGATATCAGCAGACGGTGACGCTATGGGCCAGCCGTGTGAATCCGGGATTTGTGTTCTGGGTCGGCAAGGGCCGCGTGACGCAGGCCGAGGCGTCGCGGATCAAGGCGATGACCCCCTTTCAACAAGTGCCCGAGATCCTACGGTTGGAGCAGAGCGGCATCTATTTCGCTAAGGATCTTTCGAAATCGATAATATACTCGGTCGCGCCGCCCGGAACTTCGCAGCACCTTTCGATGCTCGCTTTGGACGTCCAGCAAAACGAAAACCCACGTGTGCGGGCGATCCTTGCCCGGCATGGCTGGTATCAGACTGTCAGTTCGGACCTGCCGCATTTCACGTATCTCGGCGTGCCGGAGGCAGAACTGCCGGCCCTCGGCCTGAAGCCGGTAACTAACTCGGGCCGCACATTCTGGGTTCCTGAGATTTTATAACTATCCTGGATCGGTCAACATTATGGTTATAACGTATCCGCATTGAGTTCCCACTCGTTTGTGACTGAGTGTCGCCGGCGTCGGCTTCCATTCTGTAGTTTCTCGGAAAATGCAAAACGACGGCCCTAAAGCCGTCGTTTTAACCCATGCGGATCTTCCTATTTGATTATGTAAGGTTCGAGCAGCCGCAACCAAGCCCTTTCCGCCCGTTGGTACTCGCTTGTACATCTGACGGCTCTTTCTTCGGGCAGTCCGTCAGGGCCGACGATCGTCCGCATGTTTTTAGGGTCGCTGCCATAAACAAGGCAAAGCATATCGTAAAAACGTGTCTTACTGAACGAGTGTTCGTCCCAGTAAGCCATATCATTGGGATCGGTGTCGCGGCTGGCGATGTCAAACTCGAGTGCGGCGTTGATCGCGCTACGGCGGCCCTCAGGCGATCCGTCGAGTATCAGGATCGTAGCGAGTTGGTCGACCGCGTCCTCTTCGCGGCCGGTTGCCGGCAGGTCGAGCACGTCGATCAGGCAGTGACCGAGTTCGTGAAAGAACGCCTGCATGATGGTGTCGCTCACCATATCGTCGATCTTTGCTTGATCCTTGGTGATCGATTTGAATTCGTCCTGGAACTGCTCCTCGAGCTCGTAACAGATGGTGACCTCGGTGGTGTCGGAGTTGTAAAATGCATTCGCCTCGCCGCATTTGTCAAAATTCAGATATACGTCGCGGGGCAGAGCAAGAAGTTTATTAAGGCCGTCAGCGATCTCCTGAAGTACCGCGACCTCGTCCTTCGGCATTGCCTTTTTGGGCTGCTGGGCCCTGGACACGGGCGAAAATCCCACCTTGAAATCGCCCTTGTCGAGCGGATGTTTCGCCAGCGTGGCAGGCTTGGCCGGTGTCGAAGCCGGGCGGGCGTTTGCCGGGCCGTTAAAATTGCCGGATTGGGCGTTCGAGGGCGTTATAAACTGACTGAGGCCGAAAAGCAGGCCCATGGCGGCGAGGGCGATCACACCGAGCGATAATCTTTTCATATTCTATTTTTTGCGGACTCTAATTTTGGTGAACGGATTATAGACCAGACCGGTTCCTATGTCCACAGAATATTTCACACCCGGCGAAACGCTCCGATGCCTATCGGACCGAACTCATTCCGCCGTCGATATGCAATATCTGGCCGGTCATCCACTTCGCCGAATCCGACAGGAGAAATACCGCCGTTGCGGCGATGTCGGCCGGGTCGCCGATCGCCTTCAGCGGGTGCCTTGCGGCCGAAGCTTCGCGCTTTTCGGGCGAACTTAGGAGCCTTTCTGCGAGCGGTGTATCGGTCAGCGACGGAGCAATGCAATTTACCCTGATCTTCGGAGCAAATTCCGACGCGAGGGAGAGCGTCAAGCCCTCGACGGCGCCCTTTGACGCGGCGATCGAGGCGTGAAATCCCATTCCGGTCTGAACGGCGACGGTGCTGAAAAGCACGATCGACGCCGATTCAGCTGCCTTCAGGTTGGGCAGCAGTTTTTGTATGACGGCGACGGCACCTAGCAAATTTACCCGCAGATCGCCTAAAAAATCAGCTTCCGTCAGCCGGTGAAAAGGCCTGAGGTTGATCGTGCCGGGACAATACACCAGCCCGTCGATCGCGCCCTCGATCGGCGCCAGGCCATCGGCGTTTTCAACGTCAAATACGTATGTCGAAACATTTGTCAGCCCGCTCGGTTCGTTTGCCGTGCGGTTGAACGCCAGCACCTCGTCGCCGCGCATCGACAGCTGCCTTGCCAGTTCCAGCCCGATGCCCTTACTGGCCCCAATGATCGCAAATCTCTTATTCACTTTGTTTTCCCCTTTTTCCCCGACCTGCAGGTGTCGCTGCAGTATCTGACCTGTTCCCAGTCCCGCTCCCACTTACGGCGCCAGACAAAGGGCCGCGAGCACGCCTCACAGGTCTTGGTCGGTAAATGCTGCTTCTTGACGCCCTTCATCGCTCGAAGAATTGGTTTCGGCGGCGCACTTACTGCGGATTCAGTGAATAAAAAAAAGACACCGCGAACGATGTCCTTTTGACCTAACTAAATGTGGTACACCCGGCATGATTCGAACATGCGACCCTCTGATTCGAAGTCAGATACTCTATCCAGCTGAGCTACGGGTGCTCGAAGTAAAGATTCTAGATTTGCGGGCCGCAATTTGCAAACGGCCCACGCGAACTACTGCTGGAGAGTACGGACATGCTTGACGATAGCCTTGATCTCCTCCGGCTTGAGCTTGTCCTTGAATGCGGGCATCCCGTCGTCCGGAAAACCGTCAGCGATATAGCCGTAGATCTTTTCGTCGGGCTTCGCCTTTTGCTTGGCAGTCGTAATGTCGTCCGGATCGATCTCCTTGCCGTCGACGGTCGTTTTGCCGCCCTTGCCGCTGTCCTTGTGACAGGTCATGCAGTTGGTAGTGTAAAGTTTAAGGCCCAATGCCGCCTCATCGACCGGGGTCGGTGCCGCAGCGGTCGGGGCGGGCGATGCGGACGCCGCCTTATTGTCATTCTTCGGTGCGTTGGCCGTCGGAGCGGCAGTCTGGCCGCAGGCCGCCGCAAAAGCAGCGAGTGCGGCCGCGATGATCGTGATTTTCAACTTATTCATAAAATACATCTCCGTTTCGTTTGATTACGATTGGGGAAAAGTTTAACTTAAGGTCGTAATTTACACCAATTCGGCCATTCAAGAATATGAAACTGCGTATCTTTTCGCTTGCGGCGATCGCCGCGATCACCGTCATTTCAGCAAATGCCCAGACGCCGCCCGCAACTGCGTCGCTGAGCGGGCTCCGGGCCGATGTATCGATCCGCCGCGACGGCCGCGGGATACCGTACATCGAGGCCGCAAATGACGCCGATCTGTATTTTGCCCAAGGCTACACGACGGCCGCCGATCGGCTTTGGCAGATGGACCTGATGCGGCGGGTCGCCCGCGGCGAGACAGCCGAACTATTCGGCCAGGCGGCGCTCGATGGCGATAAACGCTGGCGGCGGTTTGGTTTCGCGTCGCTTTCCGAAAAGGCCGCGGCCGGCATAACGGGTGAGATGCGCGTCGCGATGGAAGCCTACGCAAACGGCGTGAATGCCTTTATTTCGACCCTCGACGACAAGACGTTGCCGGTCGAGTTCAAAATACTCCAATATAAACCGCGTGCGTGGACGATCGCCGATTCGCTCGTGATCGGGGCGGTACTTGCCGACGCACTCAGCAACACGTGGCAGCAGGACCTGTTGCGGCAGCAGCTTTGGGTGATCTCAAAAGAGAAGTTTGCAGACCTGACCAACCCCGTCACGCCTTACGACGTCGTGCTTTTTGGGAAGGACAAGCGCGGAAACGCGAGCGGTAGTGCCGTTGCCACACCGCCCGTCGGCCGTATTTCCGCCGACACCGTCGCATCCGCCGAGCGGGACTATCAGCTTAGAAAAGCGTCGCTCGAGATGGTCGGCCTTTACGCCGAGGGACTTGCGGCCAGCAATAACTGGGTCGTGTCGGGCAAGCGAACGGCCGACGGCAAGGCGATGCTGGCAAACGACCCGCATCTTGCACCGTCGGCTCCGGGCATCTGGTACCTCGCATCGCTTCAGAGCCCGACGGTCCATGCCGCCGGCGTGACCGTGCCCGGAATTCCGGCGGTCATCATCGGCCATAACGAAAAGATCGCCTGGGGAATGACCAACGTCGGCCCCGACGTGCAGGACATCTATCTCGAAACTATAGACGGCGATATGGCCAGCGGCAACGCCAGGGTCAAAACGCCGACCGGGTTCGAACCGCTCAAGACCCGCAAAGAGTCGATCAATGTCCGGGGCAATTTGATGAAGCCCGACGTGTCGCCCGTCAGCCTCGACGTTTACGAGACCCGCAACGGGCCGATCGTGCTGACCGAGGGCGGCAAGAGCTACTCGCTCAAATGGACGGCTCTCGACCCTAAAAGTCTCGAACTTTCGACCTTTCATAAGCTGAATCGTGCAGGGAACTGGCAGGAGTTTCAAAACGCGATCAAAGGTTTTGGCGGATCAACGCAGAATTTCGTTTATGCCGATATCAAGGGCAACATCGGCTGGTACGCCTCGGGCCAGATACCGATCCGCCGAAAGGGCGACGGTTCGATGCCGTACGACGGTTCGACGGCCGACGGCGACTGGACGGGAATGATCCCGTTCGAGGAGCTGCCGCATCTTTACAATCCGCCGTCGGGCTTTATCGTGACCGCCAACCAGCGTATCGCCGGCACCGATTACAAATATCAACAGATGACCCGCGTTTACGGTTCGGACCGTGCCCGCCGAATCTTTGACCTGCTATCGGCCAAAAAGCAGGGAATGACGATGGACGACTCGCGCGATATTCAGCACGACGTTTACAACTGGCCGCTGGCTCAGTTTGCCAAGACGATCGTTACGGGCGGTTTCGCCTCGGCCGAGACGCTGGCGGTGCTCAAGGCCTGGGACGGCAAAATGACGCCTGACAGTCGCGGGGCGGTCCTCGCGAACGAGATCCGCAACTGTGTCGGCAATAAAATGGCCGACGACAACAAGCCCGTCCCTGCGGGGCTGATCCAGGCTAGGATATTCGACCTCGCGGTCCGCGAAGAGCTTTCCCGCTGGCTGCCGGCGGCGTACAAGTCATACGGCGAACTCTACAAGGCGTGCGACGCGAGCGTCCGAGTAAACCTTGCCGCGTCCAAGGCATACGGCAGCGATCCCGCCGGCTGGGTCTGGGGCAAGACCTTTACCTCGCGTTTTGGACACCAGCTCGCTGCCGCACCGCTCATCGGCGGCCAATTTGCGACACCAAACGTGCCGATCGCGGGCAGCGGACGGACGCCGAATGTCGGTTCGAGCGTTTCGATGCGGTTGATCGCTTCGCCGGGAAATTGGGACGCGACCCGCCACGTCATACCGCTCGGCGAGTCGGGCGACCCCAAGTCGCCGCATAACAAGGACCAGTTCGACGCGTGGAAGGACGGCACACCCGCGATCTTTCCATTCTCAAAAACCGCCGTCGAAAAAGCCGCTCCCGTGACACTGGTCCTTTCGCCCAAGCGCTAGTAGGGTGGCTGGTGGTCTTTATTATCGTGAACTTAGGCGGTCAATAAGGTCGGCGAGGATGATCGCGGCCGCCTCTGAATCAACCTCGCGGCGGCTTTCTTTGACGCTCCTTCCGCGGCTCCAGAGCCGGGATTTGGCTTCGTACGAGGTGACGCGTTCGTCCTGCAGGATGACGGGGATATCGAGCGACAATGCAAATTTCCGGGCGATGTCGCGGGCGTACGCCGACATTTCACTTTCGGAGCCGTCGGACTCTAACGGCAAACCAATCACCAACGCTTTGGCATCAAATTCCGCGACAATGTTTTTGACGGATAAAAGTAAACTTTTCCAATTGGTCCGCGTTATAACTTCCAACGGCCGCGTGGTGATCCTTAATTCGTCAGACACGGCGATCCCGATCCGTTTCGTGCCCGGATCGATGGCCAGCAGACGGCCGGCCTCCGGCACCAGTGAAATGTCTGTAATCGGGCCGTTATTAACTGTATCTTTTTCTTGCACGAATAGTTTTGATGTCGGATAATTCCTAAACGACGCCGTTTTGATTTCAGTCAGAGGTATTATATGTCATTTCGCGGAAAGATCTGGGTTTTGGTGCTCTCCGGGGCAATTGCGATGTATGCGGTCATCGGCGGGCTTCCGATCGTCGGCAGTCTGCTGACGACGCAGGCTCAGCAGCCGGTCAACGATCCCGGTGCCCAGTTGCGCATCGTCGAGTCGGTTTTGCAGCATATCCAAAACGATTATGTTGACGAACCCAATATGGAAAAGGTCCGCATCGGGGCTCTCCGCGGCCTCGCGTCGGGGCTTGATCCGTATTCGTCATATCTGACACCCGAACAGGTCAAGGAATTTCAGGCCGGCGGATTTGCCGGAAAGGCCGGCATCGGAGCCGAACTTTCGCAGGTTGCCGGTTACGTTTACATCATCTCGGCCCCCAAGGGCTCGCCGGCGGACAAGGCCGGGATCAAGTCGGGCGACGTGATCGAATATATTGACGGCAAGGCGACCCGCGACATATCGCTTTATGACGCACGCCAATTGCTGGCAGGTGATTCAGGTTCGACCGTCAGCCTGCGCGTACTTCGTTCAGGCGAAAAACCGCAGACGATCAAGGTCACTCGCGGCACGTTCAAGGCACCGACGGCCGAATCGCGTATCGAGGGCGGCAAGATCGGCATCATCAAGGTCAACAGCCTTGACAGCGGCGAGGCCGCGGATATTCGCTCGCAGTTGCTGTCGCTGACCAAACAGGGTGCCCAGAAGATAATACTTGACCTTCGCGGTGTCGCCGGCGGAACCCTCGAAGAGGGAGCGGCTGTCGCTAACCTGTTTATCAAGGATGGCGATCTGGCCAAGGTCGTCGGCCGCGAAGGTAAAGTGACTCGGACCGTGACGGCTGACCCGTCAAAGGCCGCGTTTGACGGCGAAATGGCCGTGCTGACCAGTCTCGGTACCGCCGGTGCGGCCGAGGTCGTGGCCGCTGCGGTCGCCGAACGCAAGCGCGGAGAGGTGATCGGGGAAAGGACGTTCGGATCGGGCACTGATCAGAAACTCTTCACGATGTCGTCGGGCGGCGGCTACCTGTTGACGGTGGCAAAATGGGCTTCACCCGGCGGCACGCCGTTCTTCGGCGAGGACCGCAATTCGATGGGTGTTAAACCGTCGATCGAGGTCAAACGGCCCGATACGCCGGAACCGCTCGACGTCGAAGACCTCGTCGATCAGCAGAACAAGGACGGTCAGAATCCGCAGGCGACGCCGACACCCACGCCGAAGGCAAAGCCCCTCGTCACCGAGGATATCCAGCTTAAAAAGGCTCTCGAGGTGCTGGGCGAAAAGCCTGCCGCTTCAAAGGCCGTCGGTTGATCGCCGATCCGATTAGCTAAATTTACGGAAAGGCCGGAATTTCGATTTCGGCTTTTTTGTTTGTTGTCGTATATTTGCATCACTGTTAAAATCGAATCGAAATGAACGACACACCGATCAGCATTCGCCCGTTTCGTGAAGAAGATCTCGGAGAGTGGTTTCGCCTGCGGCAGCTGCTATGGGACGAGACCGACCAGGACGATCATCAGAGCGAGATGATGGACATCCTCGATCATAGCGACACTCAGTTCGTCGCGGTCGCCGATGATGGCAATGGCCGTCTTGCGGGTTTTCTCGAGGCCAGCATTCGTCCTTTCGTGGAGGATTGCGAAAGCGACAATGTCGGCTATCTCGAGGGCTGGTACGTCGATGTGCCGTACCGGCGGATGGGGATCGGTTCGCGGCTGGTCGAGCTGGCTGAAAAATGGGCCAGACAAAAGGGCTGTACCGAGATGGCGTCCGACGCCGAGATCGACAATGATTCGAGCATTGCGGCACACGTCCGCCTCGGTTATGAGGAAACGTCGCGTCTTGTCCACCTTCGAAAGGATCTTGTATAAAAAGTGAGTTCGTTGCGTTCAAAACTCTTAACGGCGGCTATTTTCGCCGTCCTTGCCGTCGCTTCGGTAGCGGCACAGTCGACCGATCAGGCATTCCCGACGGCGGTCCGTGCCAATGAGATCGTCGGTTCGATCAAGGCGAGGGATATCGGGGACGCCCGGCTGACGAGCCACTTTTATGCATTCAACGGCGATCAGGGTGATATTTTCGTCAATGTCGTTACCAAGAACTTTGACGGCGATATCGACATCTTCACCGCCGAAGGGCTTCGGCCGCTGACCAAGATCGTAATATTTGCCGATGCCGCGTCAAATGAGACCGGCCGGATCGTGTATCTCAGACGGCCGGAGCGGCTGCTGCTTCGCATTCAGGGCCGGACACCGAACGACGATGCCGCCGCTTACCGTATCAAATTCGCCGGCAGCTTTGTCGCCGCCAAGGACTCGGGCGAGGACGAGGTCGCCGCTCCTATGATCGCCGGGACGGATAGTGGGGCGGTCAAAGTAAACTCAGTCGGCACCATCATTGAAACCCCGGTCAAGACGGTTCCGGCGGAACCTAAAGCGGAAACGGCGTCCGAACGACCACCGAAAACGAAGCCTCCGGTCGTCGCCGGCGATGCGTCCGCGTCGGGCGAACCGAAGGCCGTCGCTAAAATTACCAAGCCGGCCGCTGACCCGGCTAAACCGGCCAAGCCCGCGGCGAAACCGCCCGCAAAGCCGGCTGAAGAAAAGAAAAAGGCCGCCGAAACCTCTGTTTCCGGCGACCCGATGGCGGCATTTCGCCTCGTTGTTGTCTTCAAGGACGGCAAAAAGATCGAACGGCCGATGACCGACGTTATTCGTTTTACGGTCGATAACGGTACGCTCACCGTTATCTTCAAGGACGGCTACATCGGCCGCTACGCAATGTCAGGCGTGATGCGTGTCGGCATCGAATGATCAGGCGTAGCTGTGCAGCCCCTTAAGCAGATAACTCACTCCGAGATAGGTAAAGATCACCAACAGGAACCCGATTATCGCGAAATAGGCGGAACTACGCCCCTTCCATCCGCGCGAGATGCGCGTGTGCAGGAACGCGGCGTACGTCAGCCACGCGACCAGGGCACCGGTTTCCTTTGAGTCAAAGCCCCACGGCCGGCCCCAGGACTCGTTGGCCCAAATAGCACCCGTGATCAGCAGCATCGCTAGCCCGGCAAACGCCAGACAAGCCGTCTTGTACATCAGATTGTCGAGTGACTCCAGGCTCGGCAGCCTGGCGATCAGCCCCTCGGTCCTGAATCCGAAAAGTATAACGAAGATCGTCCCGACCAGGCCGGTCAACAGGGCCGCGATCTCGACCGGATTGGTGTTAAGGCTGAGAAACATCTTTTCGCCGGCATTCGTGATATAGCTTTGGGCCATTTGCTCGTACTGCGACGGACGCATCTGGGTCAGTTCCTGTGCCGACAACTGCTGCGTTTCCGCGATCGCCATGCCGGCGACCAGATATTGTCCCGGCTCGGCCGCAAGTTGGGCCTTGAGTTTGGGCAAGACGTCGGTCGTTGTCTTGATACCGTTTACCAGTACGCCCATCGCCACGATCTGAGCGACGAGTGCGAGCTTCAGGAAGATATGGCCGTATTTACGGGCGGCCTCGTTGTTCTTATAGACGTAGACGATAAACGCCGCGATCGCCGCTATCAGCAGAAATCCGGCGATAGCCAGTGCCGGGCCGGCGTACGGGATCTCAAGGCGAAATGGGGCTGAGAATGGCTTTTTGCCCGGGGCGTTCTCTACAAATAATCCCGCACGATAAACAAATTCGGTAAATACCGAGAATTTGCTGACCGTCGCGATCACCGAAACGGCAAACAAACTTGACCATATCGCCATGGCCTCGACCTTGACGCGGTCCTTGAGCAGATAGACGACCGCGACCGCAAAACAGACCAGAGCGATGCCGTAACTGAGCGACGCGACGCCGACGTGGATCGGGCGCCAATACGAATCGAGCACCGGCGGCAGATCGATGAATTCGCCTCCGATGAACCTCGCGAGTATCAGGATCAGCGCCGCCAGCGGCAGCGTGAACGCCGTTAATACGCGAAAATTGCTCCGCCGGGCGAAGAGCAGTGTCGTGATGCCGGCACCGAAGGCAAAAGCAAGGCTCAGGTCGTAAAGATTGGCAAACGGGATGTAGCGAAACAGCCACGGGGTCGCCATATTGCCGCTTTCGCGCATCATTGCAAGTTCGCGGTCATAGGCCGCGACCCAGCGGATCAGCCAGCTCGAGAGGTTAAAAAATACGCCGAGCGAGGCGCCGTAGAGCCCGATCTTCTCGGCCATCGACGACGGCGCGTAAATATTGGTAAGTTGGAACAGTGCCGCGAGGATGTAGCACGCGAGTGCGATCATCATCAGTGCCGTGTCCGAGATGAATGACGCACCGACCTGGATGCGGACGCCGAGCATCGCAAATGCTCCGACGATGACCATTATTGCAGGCATATAACTGAGTAATCCGCTGTTTTCTTCGAGTCTGTCGAGTTCTTTCATTTGTTTTTACTGCTCGGTCGCGGTTCCGCCGATGCGGTCCGCGATCTTTTTGAATTTATCTTCAAATCCGAATTGGTTCCGGTTTGCCTCTCCGGCAAGGACGACCTCAAACCTGCCGTCTGCGGCCGGGGCGATGGCCGCCCAAACACGCTTATGGGCGAAAAAGAATACGAAGCACAATGCAAAGATCAGTCCGAATCCGCCGAAATACCACGCGATGAACGCACCGTGAAACGGATCGTACTTGATCGACAGGATGTGTGCCATCGGGGATTTTTCAAACTCCGTCATCCGCCATTTATACCCGGCCTTGGCGGCGTTGATCGGGATATTGTCTGGCAGCTTTTCCGAAAAGGCGAATACCCTGAGCGAATCCGAGCCCGGCGGCGTTACCGTCAGAACGACAGCCGGATTATTGTAATCGCCGCTCTTGGTGTCGGGCTTGCCGCCCGGGCCCATCGTAAAGTCTGCCAAAAACTGCTCGAACTTGATCTTAGTGCCGTCGCCGAGTTCTGTTGTGCCGTTGCGTTCGACCTCGATCGTCGTCGGGGCTCCGCCGGCGACCGGCGTAAGTTCGAGTTTGACCTTTCGGGCACTGCCCACCGGGATGGTCTGTGCCTGAAAGAAGCGGTAGCCGCGGTAATTGAGCGGAGCATTGAGGGCGACGTCGGCCTTCATCACGCCGTACTGCGGATCGTCGATCAGGAGCTGCGTCCGCCAATCCATCGTATTGGTAACATCGATCGTTCCGCCGGCGTCGATAAGAGTTTGCTGGATGTCGGTACACTCCATCGAGAAGGGAAGTTTGACGTTGAACTTCTCTTTTTTATCGAGATCGAACCGTATCAGTTGGATCTCATCGGTGCGCTCGCCGGGCACCATCTTGACGTCGGCGTCAAAGCCGGTCTGCAACGCGACGAAATGGCCGAGGAAAAGCGTCAGCAACGCCACGTGGACAATGTACGCCCCGATGCGGTTCCATTTACCGCTTTCGCCAAAGACGGTCGTCACGCCGGCCTTTTCCGTTACCGTGGTCTTAAAACCGCTTTCGCGAAGTACGGCCGCTATCTGCGACGAGGCCTCGATCTCGGACGCCGCGTCGATCGTGAATGTGGCGTTTTCCTTACGGGCCAACAGCCACGGACGGGTCGCGGTCGTTTTGGGTTTGACGATATAGCTCCACGCCGAAGGAAAGCGGTCGATCGACGCGAGCACGATATTTAGCGAAAGGACGAGCAGCAGGGCGTTGAAATACCAGGAATGGTAGATGTCAAAAATTCCGAGTGCTCCGAAAACATACTTTTCGGCCGGCGTCAGCGATACAAAATACGCGTCAAAGCCCTGCACATTCTGCTGCAGCACGACCATTCCGACAATGGAAAGAGCGACCAGAATACACAAAAGCACCACACCAAAGCGGACCGAACTGAGAAAATCGAGGATACGATTAACGATCGGCGCAGTTTTCGGCTTAAAAGCCGGTTTAGGCTCAATAGCGTCGTCGACAGCTGACATACTACTTAAAAAGCATAGCCGAGCGAAAAAGGTTTGTCACACGACTAGTTATTAGTTCCATTTCAGACCGAAAAAATACGCCTTAATGACGTCCAATTTGGACAATTATTTTCTAGACGGTATTCTTAAGCTTTAAGTTTCGGGCATTATTGATTATTGATGGACACGTTAACGGCTGAGATCGAAGAAATAAAGGGCATTTCGCTGAAGGGCAAGGCGGCGGCGTATTTTGAGTTGACGAAACCGCGGATCGCCTTTCTGCTGGTGCTGACGTCGGCGGCCGGATTTTACATCGGTACGGTCGGGGCCTTCGATACAATGCTTTTTGTGCATTCGATGGCGGCCATCACGCTGCTCGCGTTTGGCGTCGCCACGCTGAACCAGTGGATCGAGCGAAGCATCGACCCGCTAATGGAGCGGACAAGGACGCGGCCGCTGCCGAGCAAACGCGTCACACCGACCGAGGCGCTCGTCTTCGGCATTCTGCAATGTGTCGCGGCCGAGGCGTATCTATACTTTTTTGTAAACGGTTTGACGGCGTTTCTCGGCATATTGGTGATCGTCGGATACGTGCTCGTCTATACTCCGCTCAAGACCAAGACCACGGCCTGTACCGCCATAGGTGCGATACCGGGTGCCCTGCCGCCGCTGATGGGCTTTACGGCGGCCGCCAACGAGATCACGATGGTCGCGTGGGCACTATTCGCGATGCAGTTCTTGTGGCAATTTCCGCATTTCCTTGCGATCGCGTGGATGTACCGCGACCAGTATCGCCAGGCCGGGATCAAGATGCTCCCGGCGGTCGAGCCCGACGGGCGGATCACCGTCCGTCAGATCGTGATGTTCACGATCATGCTCGTTCCGGTCAGCCTCGCACCATTCTTCTTCGCCACCGACGGTATCATCTATCTGGTCGGGGCCGTGCTGCTCGGCGTTTGGTTCCTATGGGCGAGCATTCGCACCGCACGGACCAAAACGAACGAGTCTGCCCGGGCGCTTTTGCTCGTTTCGGTGATCTATTTGCCGCTGCTTTTCATCTTGATGGTGGCGGATAAACGTTAGTCTTATGAAACTGGGTACCGCAGAGCCGGTCATAAACAGCGAGGAACTAGAGATCAAGCCGGGAAGGCTGTCCGGCGGCGGATCGCAATCGCCCGGCGGGCCGGGCGGTCATCGCGGCGGCGGAGGCGGTGACAGGCCCATGCCGGGAAATGAGGACGACGAGGCCGCCCAGAGCTCCGATCCGTCTGGCCGATATCGGATCCTAACATGGTTTCTGCTGCTTATCGTCCTGATGACCTTCGGAGGCCTCATCGGAGCGTATGTGGTCATCGCGACAAATAATGTCGCGGAATGGGCTCCCTTCACGTTGCCGATACAAGTGTGGATCAGCACGGTACTGATCGCGGCCAGCAGCGTCACTTACTATGCCGCGGAGCGTGCGATACAGCGCAATTTGCAGGATCGCGGAAAACAGTGCCTTTTGGCGACCACGGTGCTCGGCGGCATTTTCATCGCTTCGCAGCTGCTGTCGTGGCTCGAACTGTCGCGACGCGGGTTGTATATGCAGGGCAATCCCTACGTCGGGTTCTTCTATCTTTTGACGGCGGTCCACGCTGTTCACGTGCTGGGCGGCATCACGGCATTGTCGGCGATACTGCTGCGGTCGTGGTATCCGACATCTGACGCCGACGTCGTCAAACGCCGCGTCGCGCTTGCGCAGGTAGTCGGCTGGTATTGGCACTTTATGGGCCTGCTATGGATAGTGCTTTTCGTCCTGCTCGGATTCTGGAAGTAATAAAATGGATCTGCTCGGAATATTTCCGCACCTAAACGCCTCACTCAACGCGCTGTCAGGATGCTGCCTGATCGCCGGACTTTATTTTATCCGGACGAAACAGATCTCGAAGCACCGGTTTGCGATGCTCGCGGCGTGTACGGTCTCAGCGATCTTTCTGTTGTCTTATCTGACGCACCACGCCCTGCGAACGTATTATTTCGGACTCGGGCCGACGAAATTTACCGGCGAGGGCATCATCAGGCCGATCTATTTCACGATCTTGACCTCGCACACCATTTTGGCGGCCCTTGTGGCACCGTTCATTCTCTGGACGCTGCACCGGGCGCTCAAGGGTAAATTCGACCTGCACAAGCGTCTCGCACGTCTTGTTTATCCGGTTTGGCTGTACGTTTCGGTCACCGGAGTGGTGGTTTATCTGCTGCTCTATCAATTTTATCCGGGCCGTTAATTTTTTGATATTTTTTCTTGTCAAGGGTTCAGTTTCGGTGATATTATTGTCTTGTTGAAAAGTTGATCACCGAAGCCGCCTTAAGTAAGGCGACGCGGGGGAACCATTGGTGGAGCGAATATCGCAAAACCGGGGGCGAAGCATCTCGATCATGAGATACGGGGATACTCTTTCGTTCCTAGCCCGACAGCTAACCTCGTAGGTGTGGCAAAGAAGTAACAGCAACAGATTTAGCCGATATGGCAAGATTTTGATGTGCTTCGCGTCCGCTATTCAACACGGAAGCAGACATCCGGTCTTCTCAAAGGGAAAAAGTTCCGTCAAGCGATTGACGGAACTTTTTTTGTTGTCATTGAACTGTCTACTTGACCACCGCGACCGGCAGGATCTGGACGTTCATCGCCAGGACCTTTCCGCTCGGGTCAAACTCGACCGTTTGTGGTTTCGCCGGCACCTTAATGGTCACCTTTTCGATACGCTGCCGCAGATCGACCGTCTTTTTCTCAAGACCGGCTGAGGTCTTTACCGCGATGTCGAGCGGCAGCCGAAACGCCGCCGGCACAATCGCGTCGGCCTTTTGCGTTTGCGAAACCGTCAGCGTCAGCGTCTTGCTCCGCGTACTGTAAACCGGCCTGACGCTCAGTTTCGGAGCCCCCGAGCTATATACCCATTGGTCAAAGAACCACGCCAGGTCCTGGCCTGAGGCCTCTTCCATAGCGGTCTTAAGGTCCGTTGTAATGACCGGACCGAACTTGTGACGGTTGAGGTACACATTAACGGCTTTCCAAAACGCCTCAGTCCCGACCTGCTCGCGCAGCATATGCAGAACGACGCCGCCTTTGTTGTATGTCACCGACGCGTTGTCAAAGAGTTTTTCCGGATCGCCCGCACGAAGATTGTACAGACCGTGACGGCGTTTTGTGACCGCGTCGTCAGCCAGAAACGTCGCGGCGTCAAAGCGGACCTTTCGCATATAGTCTTCGCGGCCATTGATATTTTCGCGATAGACGGCCTCCATATAGGTCGCAAAGCCCTCATTCAGCCAAAGCTCGGCCCAATTGCGGCAGGTTACGAGGTCGCCAAACCATGAGTGAGCCAATTCGTGCGATACAAGGTCGGTGACGACGTCCTTGCCAAAATCGAAATCGCCGAAAAATATCTCGGTGTCGGCCATCGTTGTCGCCGTAATGTTCTCCATTCCGCCGAACTGAAACGACGCGACGATCGTTTGATCGTACTTGTTGTAAGGAAATTTGACGCCGGTGACCTTTTCATAGACCGGGATCATCTTCGACGTCTGCGAAAACGCCCTACGGCCGGTGTCTTCTTTGCCGGGATACACATAGAACGCCAGCGGTACCGAACCGGACGTGTCGTCGATGCGGGCGTATTTGCCCACAACGAAAGACACGAGGTATGTCGAGTGCCGGACCGGCATTTTGTAATGCCACGTGACCTTGCCGTCCGCCGTGTCCTCCTTGCCGAGAAACTCGCCATTGCCGACGACCGTTTCTCCGGGTTCGACGGTTATGTACTCTTCGGTAGTCGCCTTGTCGCTCGGAAAATCGAATGACGGAAACCAATGGCGCGCTTCTTCAGGCTCGCCCTGTGTCCAGATCTGGTCGGAGTGCATCACCCGCCGCGGATCGGTCTCGGCATTGACGAAATAGATGCCTTTTTTCGGTGTCGCGGTGTATTTCAGGCGGACGCTGATCGTGTCCGCGGGGCCGTAGCTGCGGTCGAGTACGATCCGAATGCCGCCGGCTATCGGGGTGAATTTTAGATCGGTGCCGGCCGGTTCGAGCTTGACCGACGAAAACGCAAGTCCGACTGCATCCAGTTCAAATGTCGTAAAGCCCTCGGCCAGCGGCTTCAGAATGACGGTCGTGTCGCCGCTTATTGAGCGCGCCGCACGGTCGAATGACACGCGAAGGATGTAATGCTGAGCGTCGAAATTCGACTTGCGGTCGAAACTCGGCAGGTTAGAGGGTTGAGCAATTGCGGCTGCGGCCGCGATAACAATCAGCGCGGCCGCAAGCGTCAGTGAACGTAGTGTTCTCATTGTAAAGTTCATTCGGGGCTATTTTTTTAAGTACGTCTTGAACCAGTCCATGACGTGCCCGTACCAGAATTCGGAATTTTGCGGCTTAAGGATCCAGTGGCCTTCATCCGGGAAGATCACGAGCTTTGACGGCACGTTCTTGAGCTGGAGAGTGGTGTATAACTGCAGGCTCTGATCGACCGGCACGCGGTAATCGAGTTCGCCCGCGGTCACGAGCGTCGGCGTGGCAAAGTTCTTGGCGAACTTGTGCGGCGACCAACGGTTGTAGTTGACCGGGTTTTCCCAAGGCATTCCCTTGAATTCCCAGTTGACGAACCACAATTCCTCGGTCGCGGTCGCCATGCTTTCGAGATTGTAAACACCGGCGTGTGAGACAAATGCCTTGTATTTGAAACGCGGATCGGTGTTATGTCCGAGTAGCCAGTCGACCATATAACCGCCGTAGCTGGCCCCGGCCGCGCCGATGTTGTTCTTGTCGATAAAGGGCCGCTTGATGATGTCGGCGACGCCGTTCTGAATATCGACATATGCCTTGCCGCCCCAGTCGCCCGATATCTCGTCGACAAACTTTTGTCCGTAGCCGGTCGATCCTCGTGGATTGGGCATAAACACAACATAGCCCTGATTAGCGAAGATCTGCGGGTTCCATCGGTATCCCCAGTTGTCATTCCACGCACCCTGCGGGCCGCCGTGAATGAGGACGATCAGCGGATATTTGCGCGTTTCGTCAAAGTTCGCCGGCTTGAGCAAAAATCCGTGAATGTTCTGGTTGAGGGCACCTTTCCACTCGACCTCCTCGGGGCGTTTCAGGCCAAAGGGCCGGAGAGTGTCCTCGTTGGCCTTTGTGAGGGCCCTGAGGTCCTTGCCGTCGGTTCCGATGCTCATGATGTCGTTCGGGGCGCTCATCGAGCTCCATGCAAAGATGAGCGTCCTGCCGTCGGGCGAAACGTTGAGGCCGCTGGCAAAACCGACATCGGCGACCTTTCTTACGTGCGTCGCGATCCTGAGCCTGAAGTCCGGTTCGACCGGTACGCTGAATATCGGTGCCTTGCCGCGTTCGCCGGCGGTAAAGTAAACGGTCTTGCTGTCGGCCGAGACGGTCATTTCGTCGACCTGCTGATCAAATCCGGCGGTAAGCTCAACGATCTGGCCGGTCTGCGGGTCGTAACGCATTATTCGCCAGCGGTCAGCCTCAAATGTCGCCCGCTTCTGCGAGCGGAACAACAGGTATTTGCCGTCGGGCGTGTACGTCGGCGAAACGTCATAGCCGTTCATCCCGGCGGTGATGTTCTTGGCGCCGCCGTCGCTGCCGGCGATCTTTGAGATATAGATGTCGCTGTTGGTCGACATCGCCTCGACGCGGTCGGGATTTCGCAAATAGACGATGCTGCCGCCATCAGGCGAAAACGTGTAATCGACGCCGCTTGCGGCCGCGTATGGCGGCGAATCAAAATCGCCCTTTGTCATATCGCGGGCCGGGCCGCCCTTTGCCGGGACGATAAATACGTGCGAGCGTTTGCGGTTGCGCCATTCGACCCAGTGTTTAAAAAGCAGGCGGTCGGTGACCTTTGCCTGGACCTTGCTCTTTTCGGCCTTCTCATCCTCGATCCTGTTGCACTCATCCGAATTACATTCCGGATAGACCTCCGACCCGAACGCGATCCACTGGCCGTCGGGCGACCAGACAGGGCCGCCGGCGCCGGTCGAAATATTTGTGATCTTTTCCTTGTCGCCGCCGTCGGGCTTCATCGTCCAGATCTGGCCGCCGTTCATATAGGCGATGCGTTTGCCGTCGGGCGACCAACGCGGCCCGCTGCTTGACGACGAACCGTTGGTCAGCTGCTTCTGGCCGCTGCCGTCGGCCGACATCACAAAGATCTGGGTCAGCGTCCGGTTAGCTTCCTTATTGACCACGCCGATGGTGAACGCCACGGTCCTGCCGTCCGGCGAAAGCTGCGGATCGGCCACGCGCTTGAGGTTGATAAGGTCGTTTACAGTAAACGTTAATTGGGCATTGGCAGCGAGCGCCAACGCAAAGACGATAGCGACAGAGAGGAATAAGCGTTTCATAAAGTTATCCTGTTTGAAAATAGTCTGGAACATCGTCATTATCGCACAGAATTTTGTAAGTTTGAACGGTTCGGATACTATGAGTCTATGAAATTATTTGTTTTGCTTCTGGCGGCATTTATTCCGTCCGCCGCGGCCGTTGCACAGGTTGCCGACGCCAAACCGACACCTCAGCTTTATTCTGAACAGACCGTGCGAAATATGCGTGAGATACAGCGGGCCGCCGCCTCGAGCAATTACGCTTACGATCAAACGAGGTACATGTCGTACAACATCGGGCCGAGGCTTTCCGGTTCGCCGCAGGCGGCCCGTGCGGTCGAGTACGTCGCCGATCAGATGCGAAAACTGGGCCTCGACGTTCGCCTGCAAAAGTGCATGGTGCCGCATTGGGTCCGCGGCGAAGAGCGCGGCGAGCTGGTCGAATTTGTCGGTATGGCTCCCGGAACGGTCCAGAAGGTCGTTTTGACCGCTCTCGGCGGCAGTGTCGCTACGCCGCCCGGCGGCATTACGGCCGAGGTCGTCGTGGTCGAGAGCTTTGAGGAACTTGCCGCACTCGGCCGCGAAAAGGTCGAGGGCAAGATCGTACTCTTTAATTTCAAATTCGATACCGAGCTTCAGTCCTCGGGTTTTGGCGGTGCGGCTTACGGCCAGGCGGTGCAGTTCCGTTTTGGCGGTGCGATGGCCGCGGCCCGCTTTGGGGCGGTCGCGGCACTCAATCGCTCGGCCGGCGGTTCGCAAAACCGACTCGCTCACACCGGTTCGATGGGCTATACGGACGGCGTTCCCAAAATACCCGGTGCGGCGGTCTCGTTCGAAGACGCCGAGACGATCGCCCATTTGGCTAAGGCCGGCAGGGTCAAGCTTCATCTGACCCTCACGCCGCAAACTTTGCCCGATGTCGAGAGCTATAACGTGATCGGCGATCTGAAGGGAACTGAAAAGCCGGACGAGGTCGTCATCGTCTCGGGGCATCTCGACTCGTGGGACCTTGGGCAGGGAGCGATCGACGACGCCTCCGGCGTCGCGGTCTCGATGGCCGTCGCCAAACTGCTCGTTGATATGAAGATCCGTCCGAAACGTACCATCCGCGTCATCGCCTGGATGAACGAAGAGAACGGCGGCCGCGGTTCGGCGGCGTATGAGAAGGAAGAATCGGCCAATATCGCCAGGCATTTTGCAGCCGTCGAGGCCGACCTCGGTGCGTCGCATCCGCTTGGCATCTTGTTCACCGGCAAGCCCGAGATCCAGGCATTTCTCGCGCCGATCACGCAGGTGCTTTTGCCGCAGGGAGCGACCCAGACACAGCTTCAGGCCGGCGGTGTCGGAGCCGACATCGGGCCGCTGACGCGTGCCGGCGTGCCGTCATTCGCACCGTGGTTCAATCAGCAATCGTATTTTAACTATCACCACACCGCGGCGGACACCTTTGACAAGATCGATCCGCGTCAGCTGCGTGAACTTGGCGGTGTGGTCGCGGTGCTGGCGTACGGACTCGCCGATCTTCAGCAGCCGCTGCCGAGGTAGGCTTCGGACGTGGGCCAAGCCGTTTGGAACCTCGGTGCCGACCTGTTAACCTGAGAACCAACGATATTAAAAGGGAATTTATCTAAAATTATGAACAGGCCGCCGCCATATTTTCCGCAAAATCAATTGTCGCCGCCCGACGAGAACCGCTATCGCAAATTCAAATTTATGGTCGCCGCTCTCATATTGCTGCTTATTGGTTTGGTCGTCGGTGCCGGCGTCGGCATCTACTACCTGGTCCGTTGGCTCTTTTAGGGCCGGTTAACCGCCGGATTGCAAAAAGCACGATCTGACATTTGAGTCCGATCGTGCTTTTTGACGTTTTGAGAAAAGCGCTTACCTGATGCCGGGATTGGGCTTGTTAGCCGTATTTTTCGAGCTGTCGAGAGCGAGCTGTTTGGCCTGCGGCAGCAGTTCGATCGCCTTCAAAAGCTGATCGTCA
>CALDGX010000165.1 GCA_937941715.1 uncultured Chloracidobacterium sp.
CCATGCTGCTGAATGAAGGTAAAATTGTCGTAACAGACGGTGCCGGATTCGGCGCCGACGGATTTATCAGATTCTCGTACGCGACGTCGATGGAAAATCTCGAAAGGGCTGTGGGAGAACTGAGATCGATGTTTGGAACTAGGGCTCAGCCGTAAAATCTATATCGGCCAATTCTTCCTGAACCGTTACGATCCGCGTCGGGCTTGCAAATACATAGCGTTTCGCCGCGATACTCAGTACCACCGTTTGCCCAGCCTCTAAACGATCAAAACGATAATGACCAAACGCATTGGTCAACGCCGAGCGTACATTGCCGCTTTGATCGGTCAGAGAAACCCTAACATTCCTGATAGCGCTGCCGTCCGCCGTTGTCACCCGTCCGCTGATCGAAATCTCGGCGGCGGTTGGAGCAAGGCCTGAGATCGCCCACGGCGAAAACGCGGTAACGCCGGCGTATTCGACCCAATTATTCGCAGAATCCCGCGATGTCGCTCCTTGTGCAGTCCATGCCGTACCGTTATTTCGCCACAGTTGGAGCGTTGATTCGCTATTGCCGTTCAATTCCGGATCGAGATACCGAAGCCGCAGAGTCGCTGTATAACCGCTGCCGCCTGTCGGCGTTATCTGATAGCTCCGCCGGACGGCATTCGGAAATCCAACTGGGGCAACGGAGGATGTATCGACCTTTATATCCGTTGGCGGCGTGCCCGAGGTAAAACGAATGGTGGTGAACGGGTTGCCAAATGTAATCGTCGATCCGGGACATGCCGCCAGATTTGTCCGACGAATATTGCCAAAGATCTCACCTGCATTTTGCCAAACGGTCGTGCATGGAAATGAGAACGTAAATGCTCCCGTATTCACCCGAATACCGGGGCTTTCGACGACGAGGTTGGTGCCCGCGTAATTTACATCACCTACAAGCGTTACTGCACTGCGGCTAAGAAAACTGAGATACGTCGGAGTCCAAGTCCCCGCACCGCCGAGATTCTGCACGACGTTTGTCGTACCGGAGAACGGCCCGAAATACATATCGGCTGAGATCGAGCCGTTGTTCATGACGGTACTATTGCCGGTTGCGTTCACGTATTGGCTACTGCCGGTTCGATTGAGAACACCGTCGATGGTCACATCGCCTCGAGCCGTCAAATTGCCACCTAGGGTCGCCGTTGCGCCGGCGTCGACGTTAAAAGGGCCGCTGATTGAACCGCCATTCAACGTGGCTGTCCCTGAAACGATCTTCACCGAGGGGAGATTCCCCGAAACGGTCGTTGCTCCGGACAGCGGCTGGATGCGAATGGTTCCCGTACCGAGTATCTGCCCGCTGAGAGAATTTCCGGCATGGGTAAGCGTCGTTGTTCCGATGTTGAGCGTGCTCGACCCGCCGGTCCTAAGTGATCCTCCCGAGAATGTCATATCATTCATCAGCGTGACCGTCGCCGCCCCGCCCTGGCCTCCTCCGATATCCAAAAATGAGGGCGACCACGAGCCTGTGCCCACGATCGACTGTGAACGGGGTACTGTGTCTGCATTCAAACCGAAGAAAAAATCTTGCCCGGCGACGTTGCTTATCTCGCCGTTATTGGTAAGCGTCGTGCCATTGAAATAGAACGTCGAGGTAGCCGACGAACTTCCAGTCGTCGTGATCCGGCCATTCACGGTCACATCGTTATTCGCCGTAAGATTTGAGAAATTCAATGCCAGCGTTGCTCCGGCGTCGACGACCAGTGGTCCGCCGATCAGGTTCGAGTTTCCTGTTACGACCGATGTGCCGGATGCAAACTTGAGGGTCGGCGTGAAACTCGCATTGAAGTACGAGAAAGCAGAGTTGACGCCCGTACGCGGATTGATAAGTATAGTACCTGCCCCCGACACCGCTCCAGTGCCGGTAAAATTGAGATTGTCGTTGATCGCAACCGAATTTGCTCCGATGTTAAGCGGACCGCTAATGGTAAAATTGTTCGCTTCAAAAGTCTTGCTATTGGGTACCGTTAATCCTGTGCCGCTGCCCATTCCGGTGAATCGTAGTATCCCCGGGCCTGAAAAAGTGTGCGCGCGGAAACCGCCCAGATAATGCTGGTTATAGCCAAGCGTTCTACCTTGTATCTTTCCGAAATTGAACAGATCACCGGCTATCAAGAGATCGGTTGTAAGGCTGAGCGTCGCTGCGCTCCCATAATAAAAACTGCCGTATGTATTGATCCGCCCGGCTATCAGGTTGGTATTTGCATCGACCGTAATGTCTTTTGTTGCTTCCAGCGTATCCTCTACGATCACATTTCCGCCGAGCGTTATCGCTTCTGATGCATCTATCGACTTGAAAGAGATCACCCCGCCGCTGTAAATATTACGGGCTGTGAGAAACCCTCCACCAGTGGGAGAGGTGGAAACGGTAGTTCCATAATTAGCGAAGTTCTCACTGACAGTGAGGCTTCGTCCGCCTATTAGTCTGAGATCGCTGTCCACACGTACGTTCTTTGCGAGACCCGAGGCTCCAGTCATGCTTAACGGACATGAGACCACAACATTGACGGAAGAATCAGGAATAAATCCACTCGGCCAGTTACAACCGCAATTCCATTCTCCCGCGCACGGGCAAGTCGTAGTCGGCTGCTCGCATCTCGGGGACAAATATCCCGGCGTCGACACCTGGTAAACGCCACGCCCGTGCGTAGCTGCTGCGAGTTTCCCTTGATTATAAAAAAGCTCATCCACAGCGACATTTGCCGGCCCGCCCTGGGGTAACATCCAAGTCGCCCCGGCGTCTTCGGACGCAAAAATGCCGATCTCGGTACCGACGTAAAGATAATCCGGGCGCACCGGGTTTATTACGATGCTGCGAACCGGAACATCGGGCAAACTCGTCGCACCTGATCCGCTAACGTCGGTCCACGTCACACCGAGATCCTCGGTGCGGTAAATGTTATCGCTCGAAAATCCTCCGTAAGTTGCATATATCCAGTTCGGGTTGTGCGTTTCGTCGATCGCGATCCGCATTACGTAACGCTGTGGGGTTCCGTTGTCGATCCTGGACCACGTGGCGGGAGTTGAAAGGCCGTTCTGAGAAATATACATCTGCCCGTCGTTGTGGCCGACGACTACAAGATCCGAATTAACTTTTGCGACAGCAATTGCACTTATAGGTGGAGTTGGATTCGGGTCGGGCGCGGGCGGCCGCGGCGCGACGGGCGACTTTATCTCTGCCCACGTCGGCTGACCTGCAGCTTTAATATTGTTGCTCCGCCAAAGGCTGATCCCACCCGCGAGCATTCGATTGGGATCATTCGGATCGAGAATAAACGGCGCGATAAAGTTGGCGAACTCGTCCCCTTTTGCTGCATCCAGGATCCCCGAAGTAGTGCAGGGGCCGTTGTTCGCCGGTACGGGATTACAGTATATGTACGATGCCGAACCAGCTCCATTGGTGCTCCGTTGTATTGTCAGATGAATATACTCGGTATAAAAATAATTGACATTCGTCGGATCGGCCGCGACGTAGCCGCCATCGCCGCCCGTAAAGTCTGTCCAGCCGCTAAATCCGACCGGATCGGCCCTCAGGTTGCCGTTATCCTGCGTACCGCCGATGATCAACCCGGCCGAATTCGCTGCACCACCGTAAAATTGGGTAATGCCGAGACTGTTGTTCAGATTCGTCCAGCCTGATGTTTGAGCAACGGTTGACACGTCATTTGCCCGGTATATCCCTCCGTCATTGCCGAAGAAGACCGTTTTATTTGTACTGTTATTAAATGCCGGGGACGCCACGATCATATGATGATCGGCATGAGCTGAAACATTGGCCGGGCTTTGCCATCGACTGATCTGGGTAAACGTCTGTCCGCTGTCGGTACTTCGCCATAGATCAAGGCCTCCGATGATAATATTGCCCGGATCCTGAGGATTTACCCAAATGATGTTGGCATAATTGCCTTGCCTAGAAAGGGCTTTGGCCGCGGTATTGATCAGCGTAAAAGTCTGTCCGCCATCCGTGCTTCTGTACACTTCGCCCTCGTTTTTATTTACCGAAGCGTAAACAATAGTCGGGTTACTTGGAGCATACGCGACCTCAACCCGCTGGCCTGCTCCGATCGCCGGTGAAAAAGTCGCCGTCGTCCACGATTGTCCGGCCGTGGTTGTATAGCCAACCAAACCATTGGAACTCCCGATCGCAAGTTGTGAGTTGATCGGATCAAAGTCAACGTCTAGAAATTCCCCTGATGTTCCCGCGGGACTCCAGGTCAGCCCGCCGTTGGTGGATCGCTGTATCCCGTCGGTAGTGGCGGCCAAGATCGTTGAGCCGTCCGGCGAGATCGCTAACCGGTTAACGTATTCCCACGGACAAGGCGTGCCGACCGGACAAACCGCGGGATCGGATGCCCTGGTGCTCGCAAGACGGGTCCAGTTGACGCCAGAGTCCGTCGACTTAAAAATTCCGTCTCCCCGCTGGGTGTGACCACTGCCGATACCCTCACCCGTAGCGGCGTACATTGTAGCCGGATTGATCGGATCGATCACCATCGCCGATACGGCGAGATTCGGCATAAAATCGTCGACTGGAAACCAAGTAGTTCCGCTGTTGACCGTTTTCCATATTCCGCCGCCGACACTGCCGACCCACATCATATTAGTGTTGGTCGGATGTATGGCTATCGAACGTATACGTCCCCCGATATTGCCCGGGCCTTGCGAAACCCAATCTCCCGGCGCGAGTCCTGCAACCGTTAGCCCGTGTGGTTTCCCGGCCTCGATCGCTCTTCGCTGCTGTTCGGCCTGCATTTCTTTGAGCCGCTCTTTCGCCTTTTCCATTGCGTCGAACGGGATCTCACCTTTTTCGTCCTTCAACTGCATGTTGCGAAAATCTGCCGCCTTGTCCGCGTATTCGGCCCTCGCTCGTTCACGGCGTTCCTCCGCCTCTTCGTCCGGCTCGGAGTCCTCCGAAACGCCAGGAACACGCGGGATCGATTGGCGTTCTCGCGTGGGATCGAGCCTTTCTGATCCGACCAGAAAAGCCTCGGACTTAAAAGGCCTGACCGCCGCGAACTCGTTTTTCTCATTGATGTGCGGCTCTTCAGCTACTTTTTCCGGTGGCAGGTCCTGAGTTTGATTTGCTGCGGCGGAATCGGTCAGGGCTTGCGAAATGTTCGTTCCCGTCACTATACTTCGACCTTCCTCATGTAAAGCAACCTTAAGAAAAAGAGGCACGCAAATGATTGTTACGAGTGTCGAGAAAACCACCGTTCGGTTGTAGCTTAGTCTTTTTTGTCTGATCTCTTTTTCTCCTGTCATCATTCGTCCTCTCTCGGCCTATCGACACTTGAAGTTTCACAATGGTGGGAGTCGAGCGGACGGACCGGCGATACAAAAGTTTTGCCGTTTCGCATCGCCTTGCGCTATGATGACCGTAACTTTACTAGGGTTCGGCTCGACGCTTTTTCATTCTGTCCGCTCGCTAACCAACTTACGGCGAGGGTGATGGAATGTCTTTGGATTTAACTTTAAAGAATCGTGAAAATAACTTTAATGTGGCTAACTTAAGCGGGCAAAAGGTTTACGAATTTGAGGAATTTCGCCTCGATGCTGCTCACAAGCTGCTTTACCGCGGCGGAGCCCAAGTTTCCCTCACACCGAAGGCAGTTGAGACCCTGATCGCTCTGATCGAACGCAGCGGCGAAGTTGTCGCAAAAGACGAGTTAATGAATGCGATCTGGGCGGACACGATCGTCGAGGAGTCGAATCTGTCCCAGTATCTCCACGTTCTTCGCAAAACCCTTGGGGAAACGATCGAAGGAAAGCCCTACATCGAAACCTTGAAGCGGCGAGGCTATCGCTTTAACGGCACTGTCCGCATCGTTAATAATGATGACGACGTTTCCATCGCGGGTTTCAGTGCAGACGATCTCGACGCGTCGCAAGGAACACGTCCAAATGTCATAAGTTCATTCCCCAGCCGCGTAGAACGGCACGGTAACCTTCAGCCGCTCAGCCACCGAAACTTAGAGCGTGAAACGCACAACGCCGTAAGTGTCGAACGTTCGGGCAATATCTATTCGGTTTCCGACTGGCTCCGCGAGCCGGTCGCCGACGTTTTGCCACTTGTGCCTTCTACCCGTTCCAGTTGGCTTTCACCTCTCGTCATAATGGTTTTGGTCGTCGGCTTGATGGGTTTCGCATTTGGAATATACCGATACTCGACGAGTGGACAGGGCATCGATTCGCGAAGCGTTCCTTTTCTCGGATCGGATATGACGCGGCTCACGACGAGCGGCAAGTCCAAGTTGGCGACGATATCGCCGGATGGGCGCTACGTCGCTCACATTACCGCGGGCGCGGACGGTGACACACTTTTCGTGCGTCAGATAGCCGTCGCAAATGACACACCGATCGCGGGCCCGACGCTAGCAGATTTCGTTTGGGTCACATTCTCGCCCGACGGTAATTTTGTTTACTACCTTTCGCTGGAAAGAGACAAAGGCGATACCGAATTGTTCCGCGTGCCCGTACTTGGCGGCCCGATCGTGAAGGTCGGGCACAACGTCGGCGCCCCGGCCTTTTCGCCCGATGGCACAAGACTCGCGTACATGATGATGAAGAGCGGCGAGACCCGGCTGATCGTTGTAAACCTCGATGGCCTGGGCGAATCGCTGAATGTGGCTCGGCAAGAACCCGACTATTTACTACCGAACGAAAGGAAATTGGTGTCGCGACTCGAGCCGGATTATCTTAATGCCTTCTGGTTTGCTCCGGCCTGGTCGCCCGACGGAACTAGCTTGGCCTTTCCGGTAGCTCAGGGTGACGAAAAGGGAAGATATGAGACGATTCTGGCGGTCGATGTCGAAACCGGAATAGAACGCAAATTGACCGACGAACGCTGGCAACAGGCAGGACAGCCGCGATGGCTTTCGGATGGGCTTATCGTGACCGCTTCGGAAACATCCACCGGCCCGCAGCAGATCTGGCATATCTCACTGCGCGACGGCATGGCCTCGCGCATCACACGCGACCTAAACAATTACCAGAACATCAGTCTCTCGTCCGACCAGAAAACGCTTTCGGTCATACAGGACCACAGTGTCTCGAATATCTGGACCGTAAACGAAAATGGCGAAGCGGCGAAACAGATCATGTCCGAAGCCGGCACGTTCAACGAGATAATCTGGCTTCCAGACGGCCGGATCGCCTTCACGTCGAACGCGGGCGGTACCTCCGACATCTGGACCGTAAACGCCGATGGATCGGGCCTGCGGCAGGTGACAATGGGAGCAAATGCGAGGCTCGGACTCGCCGCAACGGCGGACGAAAAACAGATCATATTTGCCGCCGAACGAGACGGTACATACAACCTTTGGCGAATAGGTATCGACGGTTCTAACTTAGCGCGAATCACGACCGGCAAAGGCGAATATTATCCTCAATGTACGCCGGACGGCCGCTGGGTCGTCTACCAGTCCGGCGGAAATTATCCGACACTTTGGAAAATGCCGATCGAGGGCGGTGAGGTGGTACAATTGACGAAAACGTCCGCCTCGCGGCCGTCGCTTTCGCCCGACGGAAAATATATTGCTTATCACTATCTGGACGGGATCATGAAACCCATGCGGTGGGGAATCGGCATCAGCAACGTCGAGGACGGCAATCGCATCAAACGCTTTGATTTTTCACCAACGGTCGTCGAAAGGCTGGTGAAGTGGACGAGAGACGGAAAAGGGATCGCGTTCCTAAACAGCCCGAACGGCGTTCCTAACATTTGGATCCAACCGCTCGACGGCGGCTCTCCAAAACCGCTTACGAACTTCCCGTCGGACAACATAATCGCCTTTAACTGGAACACCGACGGCAGCCAACTCGCCGTAATCCGCGGCGTCGAAACAAGCGACGTGCTTCTCATCAACCGAGGCTCAAAGTAACGACTAAAATGCACGAAAGATCTCACGAAACTATTTGTCGTTTTCGTGATAGCATTCGTGTATTTTAGTGGCTAATTATTAATCTCCGCCGGTCATCATCAGCCCGATCTCCTCGATCGAGGTCGTTCTCGGGTCGACCT